>CAIPAY010000048.1 GCA_903863195.1 uncultured Holophagaceae bacterium | reverse complement strand
TCGGGGAGTTGGTTCGCCTGGGCGACATAGTTCACGCCAATACCGCACCGCTTCCAGGCATCCCGGCGCTCCTGGATGGCCGCGTTATAGAGCTCGCAGTGCAGCCCGAGCCACTCGACCAGGATGGCCTCCTGGCCCGGTGTCGGGTAGATGCGGAAGGTGATGCGGCGCGTCGGGAGCTTAGGCTCCACCGACTCCTGCTTCCGCTTTTTGAGCACCCTGCGCGCCATGATCTAGGATACCACCTTATTCGCTAATTATTCGTCATTCGATTGCGCAATAAAGCACGGGTCCAGCCTTCGGCCCTCCCACCAATCCGTGGGTTGGAAGGAGTCCGTGAACCCGCTAAAGATGATCGTCCCAGACAAACCAAGGGCGACCCTCCGCTGGAAGGTCGCCCCAGATCGCTGGTCCCAGCAGGACCGGCCCTTCACGTTTGACTTGGTGGGCGAGGGCGGATTGCGCCTCTCCCTGGCCGAGCGCTACCCGAACGCCCTGCCGGGCCAGAACCTAGTGCTTAACGTCTTCCGGGCTCTGGCCGGCGGATGACCGGATTCCTAGTGGAACTGCTGGGACTCGGTGGAGCCCACCAGGGCCAGGGTCGAGGCCAGCCCGCCGCTGATGGCCTGGGCCACCTCGTCGAAGTAGCCAGTGCCGACTTCCCTCTGGTGCTTGGTCGCGGTATAGCCGCGGGCTTCAGAGGCGAACTCCGCTTCCTGCAACCGGGAGTAGGCGGTCATGTGCTCGGTTCGGTAGGCGTTGGCCAGCTCGAACATGCCGTGGTTGAGGCTGTGGAAGCCAGCCAGGGTGATGAACTGGAACTTGTAGCCCATGGCGCCCAGTTCCCGCTGGAAGGCGGCGATCTCCTCGTCCGACAGCTTCTTCTTCCAGTTGAAGGAAGGCGAGCAGTTGTAGGCGAGCAGCTTGCCGGGGAACTCGGCGTGGACGCCCTCGGCGAACTCGCGGGCCTCCTTGAGGTCGGGCGTGGAGGTCTCGCACCAGATCATGTCGGCATAGGGCGCGTAGGCCTTGGCGCGGGCAATGGCCATCTGGACGCCACCGGTGATGCGGTGGAAGCCTTCGGGCGTGCGCTCCCCCGTGAGGAAGGGCTGATCGCGCTCGTCGATGTCAGAGGTGATCAGGCGGGCCGAGTCGGCATCCGTGCGGGCGATGACCAGGGTCGGCACGTCCAGGACGTCCGCGGCCAGGCGGGCGGCGACGAGGGTGCGGATGAAGTGGCCCGTGGGGATGAGCACCTTGCCGCCCAGGTGGCCGCACTTCTTCTCACTGGAGAGCTGGTCCTCGAAGTGGACGCCCGCGGCGCCGGCCTCGATCATGCCCTTCATGAGCTCGAAGGCATTGAGGGGCCCGCCGAAGCCGGCTTCCGCGTCAGCGATGATGGGCAGGAACCAGTCGCGGCTGACGCCGCCCTCGCCGTGCTCCACCTGGTCCGCCCGCTGGAGGGCGTTGTTCAGGCGCTTGACCAGGGTGGGGACCGAGTTGGCCGGGTAGAGGCTCTGGTCGGGGTAGCTCTGGCCCGAGCTGTTGGCATCGGCGGCCACCTGCCAGCCGGAGCAGTAGATGGCCTTGAGGCCGGCCTTGGCCATCTGCACGGCCTGGCCGCCGGTCATGGCACCCAGGGCGCGGGCGGGCTCCTCCTGCTGGACGAGCCTCCAGAGCTTGCGGGCGCCCATCTGGGCGAGGGTGTGGTCGATGCGGACGCTGCCGCGAAGCTTCTTCACGGTATCGGCGCTGTAGGGGCGGACGATGCCTTCCCAGCGGTTGGCAGAGAAGTCGTCGTCAAGGGCGGGGATGGGGAAGCGGGGGGTCATGGCTCACCTCGAAAAGGGTTGTGGGTGGTGGTGCTATGTCAATGATTGACCTATACTGGGTCGAGTCAATGAACCTCAGCATTGATAGGGGTTAAGTCGAAAATTTTTGTCAATTATCATCATTGATTTTGTAAATTGATGTAAAGGAATAGCCATGCCCTCCGCCCCTCCCAACAAGCCTGCGTCGCGCCTCGGCGCGAAGATCCGCCTCCTCCGCCGCCAGGAGGGGCTCAACCAGGTGCAGCTCGCCGAGGCCCTGGGCATCAGTCCCAGCTACCTGAACCTCATCGAGGGCAACAAGCGGCCGCTCACGGCCCCCCTGCTCATTCGCCTGGCCCAACGGTTCCACCTGGACCTCACGGCCCTGGCCCCCGAAGAAGACCAGCGCCTGTCCGATGACCTCATGGAGGTCTTCGGCGACCCGCTCTTCGAGGCCCTGGGGCTGCAGGCCCAGGACGTGCGGGAGCTCGTGCAGAACAGCCCCCAGCTGGCCCGGGGCGTGTTCGAGCTCTACCGCGCCTATCAGCACACCCAGGACAGCCTCGGCACCCTCTCCAGCAAGCTCAGCGATGGCCAGGGCTTCGATCCCGAGGCCACGCGGTTGCCCTCCGAGGAGGTCGGTGACTTCATCCAGCAGGCCATGAACCACTTCCCGGAGCTGGAGACCGCCGCGGAGGCGCTGTGGACCACGGCCGCCCTTGATCCGGACAACCCCTTCCCCGGCCTGGTGGCCGCCTGCGAGGCCCGGGGCCTGCAGGTGCGCGTCCACCGCGTCTCCGAATACCCTGGCCTGCTGCGCCGCTACGATCCGGATCGGCGCACCATCAGCCTCTCGGAGCTGCTGACCCAGCGCAGCCGCAGCTTCCAGCTGGCCCACCAGCTGGCCCTGCTGGAACAGGGCGAGCTGCTCGAACGCCTCACCCAGCACCCGCTGCTGCGCACCGCCGCCTCCCGGGCCCTGGCGCGGGTGGCCCTGGCCAACTACTTTGCCAGCGCCGTGCTCATGCCCTACGAGCCCTTCCTGCGGGCCGCCCGGAGCGAGCGCTACGACATCGACATCCTGGCCCGGCGCTTCCAGACCAGCTTCGAGCAGGTCTGCCACCGCCTCACCAGCCTGCGCCGGCCCGGGCTCGAGGGCGTCCCCTTCCACTTCCTGCGCATCGACATCGCCGGCAACATCTCCAAGAGCTTCTCGGCCTCGGGCATCCGCTTCGCCCGCTTCTCCGGTGCCTGCCCCCGC
>CAIPAY010000047.1 GCA_903863195.1 uncultured Holophagaceae bacterium | reverse complement strand
GCCCCCGCCGCCGACCCGATCCTGCAGGAGAACGGTGTCCTGGTGGTGCCGGACATCCTCGCCAACGCCGGCGGCGTCACCGTCAGCTACTTCGAGTGGGTGCAGAACCGCCAGGGTTTCTACTGGCGCGAGCGCGAGGTCAACGAGCGGCTGGTGGACTACATGACCCATGCCTTCCAGGCCACCTTCGCCACCACCGACAAGTACAAGACGAACCCCCGCATCGGCGCCTACATCCTGGCCCTCGACCGGGTCGCCCAGGCCATGAAGTACCGAGGGTTCTACGCCTAGTCAACCTTCAGTCCAAGGCTGCAAAACCGAAAGAGCCCCGCCTCAGCGGTAATGCGGTTCAGTTAAGGAACCCAAGGGCAGGGAACACCCCCCTGGAAAACAATCTAATGGCCCCTTAAGAGCCATTAGATTGACCGTCTCCACGGCCTCGCACTCTTGCTGGGTCACGTAGGTTCTGGCCCGTCTTGGATTCAGGTTGAAGGTCAACTCCTCTTGCCCTTGCCCAACCCTCGATGAATCGGAGGTTGTCCTTGGCGCGGCAGGTTAGGCATAGGTATCTACTTTCGTTTTCGCCTGCGTAGAACTCGTGTCTTGAGCCTGTTCCTGGGCCTTTGCACCATCTGAGTCCTTCTTTGTCACATCAGGATGTGTGATGGAGTAGATCAACTTTTCAGGGGCAGAAACCGTACCATCGCCATTCAAATCCATGGGGTCCGTGCTGATTGAAGAACTGGAGGATTTGCCTCCAGAAGCAGACGAGGTGGCTCCGGTCGAAGGCGGGGCACCGCCGCCAGCAGGAGGAGCGCCCTTGGGCCCTCCTTTGGGAGCGCTCTGCTGAATGGCGCTGTAGGCCGTTTTTGCGGCTGCAAGATCCCCTGAATCCAATGCCTGGCCAAGTTGATCGATCTTGCTCTTCATTTGGGCCATGGGGCCCTGATCACCCGCTCCCTGCGGAGCGTTTTGTTGAATGGCGCTGTAGGCTTGTTTGGCCGCCGTTAGGTCGCCCGAATCCAGCGCTTTGCCAAGCTGATCGAATTGGCTCTTCATCTGGGCCATCTTCGCCATCTGGCTCTGGTTGATCTGTGGCATCGAACGAGAATTAGCGGCAATGCTGAAACTGGACATATCTCCTCCATGAGATTGGGGAACAAGGCTCCATCCCTGATCAGGTTGATGTGCGTGAGTTTGTTCTTTCGGCAGAACTGGATCTGCTTGATGTCCCATCGGCAAAATCCATGGGACATATGAGTTTTTCTTGCGCACCTGAGCGCCGCGCCTAACGTTGGGTGCCAACCGCCGAATGTTGAATGGAGGCGGCTGAACGTGATCTGATGGCTTACCGCCTCACTGGGGCTCGTTCAGTTTTCCGAGCAGCCGCAGCAGCCCATCCAGGATGGTCAGCGGGTGGGGCGGACAGCCGGGGATGTAGAGGTCCACGGGCAGCACGCTGCCGACACCGCCCAGCTGCTCCTCCCGGTAGCAGTAGGGGCCGCCCTGGATGGCGCAGGCGCCCACGGCGATAACGATCTTGGGTCCGGGCACCGCGTCGTAGGTCTTCCGCAGGGCCAGCTCCATGTTGCGGGTGACCGGCCCCGTGACCAGCAGGCCATCGGCATGCCGCGGCGAGGCCACGTACTGGATCCCGAAGCGCCCCAGGTCCCAGGCCAGCGTCCCCAGAACGTTCACATCCACCTCGCAGCCGTTGCAGCCGCCCGCGCTCACCACCCGCAGTTTCAGGGACCGCCCCAGCACGCGCTTGAGCTCCGCGCCCAGGGCCTCGGCGCGGGCGTAGCGGTCGGCCCCGGTCGTGACCAGGGCCTCACGGGTGTTGGTGGCCAGGCGGTGGTCCCCGGTGAAGGCGAGGGCGCCCTCGGGGCAGGCCTCGACGCAGGCGGGACAGAACACGCAGCGGCCCAGGTCCAGGCTGGGTCCGCCAGGACCGAAGCCGATGGCTGCCACGGGACAGGCCTCCGCGCAGAGGCGACACGCCTCCGGACACTTCGCCGCCTCGATTCGGGGCAGGCCCTGGAAGCGGGCCGGGAGGTCTGGCAGCTCCTTGGGATAAGGGAGGGTGCGGTGGCCCTGACGCCAGCGGGAAAGCAGGATGTGCATCATGGCTTCCTCACAGGTCGTGGCCGCAGTAGGAGAGATTGAAGCTCTTGTTGCAGAGGGGGAAATCCGAGATCTGCTCGCCCCGCAGGGCCAGCGCCAGCCCGAACCAGTTGTGGAAGGAGGGGTCCACGATCTTGTAGCGCGCGAAGCGTCCCCCGCCATCCGTGATCGCCAGGTGCAGCACCTCGCCGCGCCAGCCTTCGATCAGGGAGACGCAGAGGCAGTCAGCCGCCAGCCCGGGCAGGGGTAACGGCTTCGGATCGCAGGGCGTGTGACCCAGGTCCTTCAGGGCCGCGGCCAGGTAGCGGTGACTCTCGGAGAGCTCGCGCCACCGCACCCAGGCCCGGCTGTGGACGTTGCCACTCTCGGCCAGCACCGACACCACCGCATGGTCCTTGTAGGGGCCGAAGGGATGGTCATGGCGCACGTCCAGGGAGATCCCGCAGGCCCGGGCCGGGACTCCCACCAGCCCGATCTCCCGGGCCTGGACCGGCGTCAGGTGCCCCGCCACCTCGAAGCGGATCATGGCCGAGGCCGCGCCCCAGAGCAGCTCCAGCGCGTCCTGGGTCTCGACCCAGGCCTTTTCAAGCCGGGGCAGCAGGCGTTCCGCCAGGGCGTGGTCCAGGTCGTGCTGGAGACCCCCGGGCCGCAGCCAGTTCCGGCCCAGGCGGCTGCCGCAGACCTCGGCGCTCAGGTTCAGCCAGTCGCCCCGGAGGCGGCCGCAGAAGGAAGCCGTGGGCAGGAAGCCCACATCTCCCGAGAGCGCACCCAGGTCGCCCACATGGTTGGCGGCCCGCTCCAGCTCCAGCGCCACGCCGCGCACCCGGTCCGCCCGGGTGGACACCTTAACCCCAGCCAGGCCCTCAAGGTTCCGGCAGTAGGCCCAGACATGGGCGATGCTGGTGTCCCCGGCAGCGGTCTCCGCCTGCTTGAGGCTGAGGGGGTGGGGCCCGCCCTCCAGGGCCTGCTCCACGCCGCGGTGCTGGTAGCCCAGGGCGATCTCCAGGTGGAAGACCGTCTCGCCGTGGCACTGGAAGCGGAAGTGCCCGGGTTCGATGACGCCCGCATGCACCGGACCCACGGCGACCTCATGCACCTCGTCGCCCTCCACCCGGTAGAAGTCCATCACCCCGGGCAGGGGCTGCGGCTGGGACTCGCCGCCCGTCCAGGGCCGGTGGTAGCGCACGGGCTTC
>CAIPAY010000046.1 GCA_903863195.1 uncultured Holophagaceae bacterium | reverse complement strand
GGACTGGGCCGCAGCGCCTAAAGCAAAGGACTTTTTAACCACCGATGAACACCGATGAACACCGATTAACACCGATTAAAAGCTGATAAAGAAAAAGGCAAATAATATAAAAACACTTGTCTTTATCATGTCTTTATCGGTGTTTATCGGTGTTCATCGGTGGCAAAAAAAGCTTTTTCGGTGGCTGCTGCCCTCGCGCCGAAAGGCCCCCTCGCCGGGCCTGGTTGCCGTGCGTTTTAAACAATACTTAATCATTTTAATTATTTTAATTGACTATTTGATCTCCCGCTATTAGCCTGGGGTCTTCGGATGCAACCCCAACCCCCTTCCAGGAGTCCCCCATGACCAGGTCCTACCGCCCCGAGACCGTCGCCCTCCACGGCGGCCAGTCGCCGGATCCCGTCACGCTCAGCCGCGGCGTGCCCATCCACCGCACCAGCTCCTACGTGTTCAAGAACACCGAGCACGCGGCGAACCTCTTCGCGCTGAAGGAGCTCGGCAACATCTACACGCGCCTGATGAACCCCACCACGGATGTGCTGGAGCAGCGCATCTCGCAGCTGGAGGGCGGCGCCGCCTCCCTGGCCGTGGCGTCCGGCACCTCGGCCATCTTCTACGCCATCATCACGCTGGCCCAGGTGGGTGACCACATCGTCGCCGCCAACAACCTCTACGGCGGCACCTACACGCAGTTCGACTCCATCCTGCCCGCCTTGGGCATCACCACCACCTTCGTGGACCCCAGGGACCCCGAGAACTTCCAGCAGGCCATCACCGAGAAGACCCGCGCCATCTACATAGAGAGCATCGGCAACCCCGTCCTCGAGGTCGCCGACATCGAGAAGATCGCCGCCGTGGCCCACCGCAACGGCCTGCCCCTCATCGTCGACGCGACCTTCTCCACGCCCTACCTGCTGCAGGCCATCGCGCACGGCGCCGACATCGTGGTGAACTCCCTCACCAAGTGGATCGGCGGCCACGGCACCGGCATCGGCGGCATCATCACCGACTCCGGCAAGTTCAACTGGAAGGGCGGCCGCCACCCGCTGTTCTCCGAGCCCGATCCCAACTACCACGGCCTGCGCTGGGCCCACGATCTGCCGGAGCCGCTGGCGCCTCTGGCCTTCATCCTCCGCGCCCGCACGGTGCCGCTGCGCAACCTGGGCGCGGCCATCGCGCCGGACAACTCCTGGCTCTTCCTCCAGGGGCTGGAGACGCTGCCCCTGCGCATCGTCCGCCACAGCGAGAACGCCCTGGCCGTGGCCAAGTTCCTGCAGAGGCACCCGAAGGTGTCCTGGGTGCGCTACCCGGGCCTGCCCGAGGATCCCAGCCACCCCCTCGCCAGCAAGTATCTGAAGAAGGGCTTCGGCGGCGTGGTGGTCTTCGGCATCAAGGGCGGGAAGGACGCGGCGGTGAAGCTCATCGACGGCATCACCCTGTTCTCGCACCTGGCCAACGTGGGCGATGCCAAGAGCCTCATCCTGCACCCCGCCAGCACCTCCCACTCCCAGCTCACCGAAG
>CAIPAY010000045.1 GCA_903863195.1 uncultured Holophagaceae bacterium | reverse complement strand
GGCTCGTAGGCACTCCAGCCCCCGAGCAGACGGATACACTTTTCCCAAGACACCGGCACCTCCCCCTGCGTTCTCGACAAACACAAGGGTCTCAGAGGACTGCCGGTGTCCCTTTCCTCACGCTATTCCGCGATGAACCTTATTTTTTTGTATCTGCCCCAAGTGCCGAGCGGCGGCGGACGCAGGCCCGATGAGGCTTAGCGTAGGATGGAGCCATGGCGGAAACCGTGGAACTGGCGATCATCGGCGGCGGCATCGCCGGCCTGAGCCTGGCCTACCACCTGGCCCGCGCCGGGCAGCGGGGCATCGTCCTGTTAGAGCGGGAGAACCAGGCCGGCACCTACGCCAGCGGCCACAACGCCGCCGTGGCACGTTCCCTGACAGGCCGCGACGAGCACACAGCCTTGACGGTGGCGGGCTGCCGCCGCCTGGCGGAGGTGGGCCTGCTGGCCCGGACCGGGGGCCTCCTGGCCAGCATGGAGCCCGGCCCCCTGGAGGAGTTCGAAGCCGAGGCCCACCGGCACGGCGTGGCCGTGACGCGGGGCGCGGGCATCCCCCTGCCCGGCCTCCGGGCCGCGGAGCATCTGGCCATCCCCGGCGACGGAGTCATCGACATCGCGAGCCTGCTGCGCACCTGCGCCGACGGCGCCCGGGCCGGGGGCGTCAGCCTCCGCTTCGGCTGCGGCGTGCGCGGCGTCCAGCCCACCCCTGAGGGCTTCGAGCTCGACACGGATGCGGGTCCCCTCCACGCCCGGCAGCTCGCCATCGCCGCCGGCGCCTGGGCCGGGGAGCTGGGCGCTCTGGCTGGCTCACACCTTGCCTTCACGCCCCTGCGGCGCACCCTGGTCTGGAGCGGCGCGCCGCACCCCCAGGACGAGCCCTGGGCCTGGTGGGTGGACCGCCCCTTCTACCTGCGCCCCGAGAGCGGCGGCCTGCTCATGTGCCCCTGCGAGGAGGTCGCCGTGCCCCTGCCCCCCCGGGGGCGGCAGCCGAACACGGACCCGGCGGTACTGGACAGCCTCTTCACCAGCCTCCGGGAGCTGGCGCCGCACCTGGCGGACCGTCCGGTGACCCGCTACTGGACCGGCCTGCGCACCTTCGCCCCGGACCGCCGCTTCGTCCTCGGCTGGGACCCCTGGAACCCCCGCCTCTTCTGGTCCGCGGGCCTCGGCGGCCACGGCATGACCAGCGGCCTTGCCGTCGGCGCCCTCGCCGCCGCCGCCTACCAGCGCAAAGCCGACACCGGCGTGCTGGACCCCGGGCGGTTCAGGGGCTGAGCCTGGCCGATCCCAAGGACCTGCTGCGACCTTGGAAAAGCCATTTTTAACCGGTGAGGAACGGTGAGGAACGGGGAGAAGGTGGCTTCTTTCTCACCGTTCCTCACCGGTTTCCCTTCGTTCTTCTTCTGGCTCGCGAACCCGCTCCGTGCCCCGGGGAAACCCGGGACTATCGCCGAGTCCAGGATCGGCCTTAGCATCGCTCCATGGCTGCCTCTTCCCTTCGCGTTGCGCTGGTCCAGCAGGACACGGTCTGGCAGGACCCGGCGGCCAATCTGGCCCGGGCGCGGGGCTTTGTGGAGCAGGCGGCGCGGGCGGGCGCGCGGGTGGCGGTGTTTCCGGAGCTGTTCACGCTGGGCTTCACCATGGCGCCGGAGCCCTTCGCGGAGGCCCTGCCCGGCCCCGCCACCGAGGCCGTGGGCGCGCTGTCCCGGGAGTTTGGGATCTACGTCATCGGCTCCGCGGTGGAGGCCCACGCGCCGCACCCGCGCAACGCAGCCTTCGTCATGGGCCCGGACGGCGCCCTGGTGGCGACCTACCGCAAGCTGCACCCCTTCACCTACGGCGCCGAGCACCAGCACTACAGCGGCGGAGGCGAGTGCCCGCTGTTCGAGCTCGACGGCATCCCCTGCGGCCTGCAGATCTGCTACGACCTGCGCTTTCCCGAGCCCTTCCGGTCCCTGGCCGTGCGGGGCGCCGAGGTCATCTTCGTCCCCGCCAACTGGCCCGCCCGGCGGATATCGGCCTGGTCCACCCTGCTGGCGGCCCGGGCCATCGAGAACCAGCTGGCCCTCTGCGGCGTCAACCGCGTGGGCCGCGACGGCGCCGGCCTGGACTACCCCGGCGCCTCCGCGCTCCACGACTGCTTCGGCGAGGTGATCGCCCAGGGCGATGCCACTGAGGGGCTGGTGGTCGGCGACCTGGACCTCACCCAGCTCCGCGCCTGGCGTCAGCGCTTCCCCGCCCTGCAGGACCGGCGGCCGGAGGTCTACGCGGCATTAGACCGCAAAGATGGAACACCGATGAACACCAATTAATAGCGGATAAAGACAGGGACCAGCAGGCGTTTGGCCGTTGTTTTGATCATGCCTTTATCGGTGTTAATCGGTGTTAATCGGTGGCCAAAAAGGCTTTGTTTTTTATCCCCTTCATCCGCAGTTATCCCTGTTGCAGGGCATTTCAAGAACAAGGATGAAGGCGATGAAAGACCCGATTCTCAGGTTGTAGGACCAGGGCTCTGAACCGGGCTAGGAT
>CAIPAY010000044.1 GCA_903863195.1 uncultured Holophagaceae bacterium | reverse complement strand
TTTCACCGATAGCTGATAGCTAACAGCCGATAGCCCCCGGCGCCCGGCTGTCGGCTTGGAGCGTGCGCCGACCCACCCGCACAGTCCCGTTCCACCGGGACCTTCTTTCACCGATAGCTGAGAGCTGACAGCTGATAGCTCCCGGCGCCCGGCTGTCGGCTTGGAGCGTGCGCCGACCCACCCGCACAGCCCCGTTCCACCAGGACCTTCTTTCACCGGTAGCTGATAGCTAACAGCCGATAGCCCCCGGCGCCCGGCTGTCGGCTTGGAGCGTGCGCCGACCCACCCGCACAGTCCCGTTCCACCGGGACCTTCTTTCACCGATAGCTGAGAGCTGACAGCTGATAGCTACCCCCCGGGAACCTCCCGCCGCCTGGTGCCATCCCATGGTCATGCGCGCCTTGCTCTGCTTCTGTCTCGCCGTCGGCTTGGGTGCCGCTGAGCCCCCCCTGCCCGGGCGGGACCCTGTCTTCCTGGCCCAGATCCTGGCGACCAGCCCGGATCCCGCCCGGCCCTGGAAGGCTTACCGGGTCTCGGAGGACTCGGCCTCGGCGGTGGTCGAGGTGGTGGGGGAGCTCACCCAGGAGGAACTGCGCCAGGCGGCCTTCCAGGAGTTCCTGGTCTGGTTCCGGGAGGACCTCCGGAAGTTCCTGCACAGCATCGGCGGTCCGGCCCAGCCCACGAACCTGGCCTCGGCCACTCTGCCCGTGGACCGGTTCGGCGGCAATCCCGTGCCGCGCAACGTGCCCATCGGGTGGGGATACTAGCCTATTAATCCGCCATCAGCCGGGGCAGCAGCCGTGAGGCCTGGTCCCGGGCCAGCCGGGCGGCCTCCAGTGCGTGGCGGGCCGCGTCTTCCGGAGACTGCCGGGGTGTGAGCAGGGCCTCCAGCTGGCCGCGCAGACGCAGGACCTCCCCTTCCGGATCCGAGAGGTGCCGCCGGGCCGCGGCCTCGAAGGTCACCATGAAGCACTGCACCGCGTTGCAGGCTGCGCTCACGATGGCGGAGCTGTTGCGATGATCGACTTCCAAAGCCAGAGCCGCCACCAGGAAGCGGAGGCCATCCTCAAAGAGGGCTTGCGGTGAACCTGCGGGACCGGAACCCGTCATCTGCCCGGAGGGGGGACAGGGTAGTTGCCGGTGAAGCAGGCGTAGCAGAAGCCGGTGCCGTCATCGCCCATGCAGCCTTCCAGATCCTTCAGCTCCAGGTAGCCCAGGGTGTCCGCCTCCACGAAGGCGGTGATCTCCTCGTGGGGCATGTAGGAGGCGATGAGGTGCTGGCGCTTGGGGGTGTCGATGCCGTAGAAGCAGGAGTGCGTGGTGGGCGGGCAGGCGATCCGCATGTGGACCTCCGCCGCTCCCGCCTCGCGGACCATCTGCACGATCTTCTTGCTGGTGGTGCCCCGCACGATGCTGTCGTCCACCAGCACCACGCGCTTGCCCGCCAGCAGGTGGCGCACGGGGTTCAGCTTCACCTTCACCCCGAAGCTGCGGATGGTCTGCTTGGGCTCGATGAAGGTGCGCCCCACGTAGTGGTTGCGGATGATGCCGAAGTCAAAGGGGATGCCCGACTGCTCTGAGTAGCCCAGGGCGGCGCTGACGCCGCTGTCGGGGACGGGCACCACCAGGTCCGCCTCCACGGGGTGGCGCAGGGCCAGCCGCCGGCCCATCTCGCGCCGGGCCACCATGACGCTCTGGCCGAAGACCAGGGAGTCGGGCCGGGCGAAGTAGATGTGCTCGAAGACGCAGGGCGTCGCCTGCACCCGGGGCAGCGGGAACCGTGACTGCAGCTCGCCCTCGCGCCGGGGCACGATGACCAGCTCGCCGGGCTCCACGTCCCGCAGGTAGCTGGCGCCCACGAGGTCGAAGGCCACAGTCTCGGAGCTGAACACCGTGGTGCCGTTCATCCGGCCCATGGCCAGGGGCCGGAAGCCCCGCGGATCCCGGGCGGCGATGAGGGCATCCTCCGTGAGGATCAGCAGCGAGTAGGCACCCTCGGCTTCACGCAGGGCCGCGACCACCGCGTCCTCCAGGGTGTCGGCCTGGGCCCGGTTGATGAGGGCCAGCAGCACCTCGCTGTCCGAAGGACTGGTGAAGGTGTGACCCTCGGCGATGAGCTTGGCCCGGAGCCGCTCGGTGTTGGTGAGGTTGCCGTTGTGGCAGAGGGCCACCTGGCCGAAGCGCCCGTGGATCAGGAAGGGATGGGCGGCGGAGGCGACGTTGCCGCCGGTGGTGGAGTAGCGGGTGTGGCCGATGGCCGCGTCGCCGGGCAGGCCGTCGAGCACCGATTCGGTGAAGACGTCCGCCACGTAGCCCTGGGCCTTGTGGAGGTGGAGCCCCTCGGCATCGCCGGAGCAGATGCCCGCGGCCTCCTGGCCCCGGTGCTGGAGGGCGTAGAGGCCCAGATAGGTCTGCCGGGAGGCTTCCACCTGATGGCAGATCCCGAAGACCCCGCACTCGTCACTGAACGGCATGCTTCCCCCAGCCTCCAGGATACCCGTTGGGGCCCCGGCTCCGGCGGCAAGGATGGCGCTATTGGACCGTGACGGTGGGCTCAGAAGGCTGCCGGGCCTCCCGGGCCCAGCCCTGGAGGGTGGTCAGCAGGGTGGTCCCAGCCTCGGCGGGCGCAAGCCCGACAGTGCTCTCCAGCCCCTCCAGGTGCAGCTCCAGGCGCGCGATGTCTCCCTGCTCGAAGCGCACACTGAGGTCGCACAGGGCCAGGAGGCGGGGTCCCACCTCGACAAGCACCGTCGAGGCATGGAACCCCAAGGGCATCTCCAGGCTCCAGACCTGGAGGCTGCGGTTGCCGAAGCGCAGGGCGATGGGCTCCTGCTTGGTCTGGGGCGAGGGTCCCGCCAGGTAGAGCAGCCGCTCGGCGCGGCCCAGCAGCATGGCCTGGGCGTAGGGGGTGCCCTGGGTGCGGTCCGCCTCCAGGCGCCAGCCCCCCATGCGGGGCTTCTGCACCCGGTTCTGGCTGCGGGTGGCCGGGGTGGCCCGGAGCCGGAACTGCGTCTCCAGGGGCTCCGCCTCGCCGCGCATCCACACCTGGATGCGGTAGCGCAGGCCCCCCTGGGACTGGGCGGCCAGGGGAAGGGCCAGGAGCAGCAGGAGAAACCATCGACGCACGGCAAACCACCTTCCCTCTGAGAATGCCAGCCTGTGCGATCCTGGACCAGAGACACACGCCGATGCCCATCTGCTTCGACCTTGATGGAACCCTGGGAACCTTCAGCTCGGGTTACCTCCTGCTGCGGGAAGCCCTCGGCGAGCTCTGGGGCCAGGCGCCCACCCGGGAGGAACTGGGCCGCTGCTCGGGTTCCACTGACTGGGAGATCGTAGACGAGCTCCACCGCATGCGCTACGGAACCGGGCTAGAGGAAGCCGGCTATGCGGCCTACGAGGCCGCCTGCGTGCAGCGGTTCCGCCAGACCTTTGCCCCCGGGGGCGAAGCCGCCGTGGCCTTCCGGGGCGTATTGGAGGGCATGCACTGGCTCGCGACCACCCGGCGGGTCTGGCTGGTCTCCGGCAACGCGCCGGGGCTGCTGGCCTTCAAGGCGGAGGTGCTGGGCATCGACCCCGCCATCCCCCGCCTGGGGTCCCTGCCCCGCCACGACCGCTCGGACCTGCTGCGCCTGGCCCGGCGCGGCTGCCCCGGCCCCCACCTCTACTTCGGCGACCGCCCCCACGATCTGGCGGCGGCCCGGGAGGCGGGCATGCCCTTCGTGGGCGTGGGCGAGCAGGTGCCCGGCACCCACCCGATCCTCGGCGCCGATGCCCCCGCGACCCTGGTGGTGGAGCTGGCCACCCGGCATGCCCGGGTGGACGCTAGCGAGTCCTGACTTCGAAGTCATCCAGGAAGGCCGCGGTACGCGAGTCGCCCTCCTTGCGCACGATGGCCTGAGCGTGGTGCAGGCGCCCTCGGCGCACCACCACGATGCCTTCCACAATCCCACCATTGGGTCCCTTGACCTTGTAGCGGAACCCCGGCCCCTTCTCGGCAGGCAGGTCCGTGCGCTGGATGGCGCCGAAGCGGTAGCCCAGGAAGTTCCGGAAGGTGTTGAGGATCTCCCCAGGAGTTCGCCCGCCCTTCTCCCCGGGAGGGAGGTTGCCCACGGCCACGCTGAAGGTCTCGTCCAGGCGGCCCGCGGGACTCATGGCAAGGTCGAACCACTCCACTTCGCCATAGGGTCCAGGGTCCGTGTGCCGGTGCAGCTTGGGAGCCCCCGGGAACGTGGCCGCGATACCGAGGTTCTCGTTCTCGATCCGATGCGGTTCCTCCTTGCACCCCGTGAGGGTGAGCAGCACCACCAGACACCACCAGATGCGGGACATGACTCTCCCCCTAGGGCTCCATCGGTTGACCGGGCTGGGAAGTTGATTCCCCGCGCGCTGCTTCTGACCAGCGCCGGGCCTCCCGGGGATCCCGCACGACGCCGTGCCCGCCCAGGTAGGCCTCGGCCAGGGCCGCCATGGCGCCAGTATGCCCCGCCTCCGCAGCCTTCCGGAACCACAGCGCAGCAGTCAGGTCGTCCTTCATCCGGAGGCGATCCCCCTGGTGGTGGGCCAGCCCCAGCTGAAAGCAGGCCTCGGAATCCCCGGCCTCGGCGGCCTCGCGCAGGCGGTCCCGGCCGGTGCGAGGCCGCTCCCGGTAGTGCTGCCAAGCCAGCCAGGCAAGCATCAGCAGGGGCGGGGTCATGAACAACAGGGGCAGGTGGTGGAGCTGGGAGGAGCCCGCCCAGAAGAAGGTCAAGGCCACGCCAAGCCAGAGCACGTGCAGCAGGACGGCCCCCGTCAGCAGCAGCCAACGGACGGGCCGGTGCGCCAGGGCCCGGTCCGCCAGTGCCTCGAGGCCCGCCATGGCTTCCCCGCTCGCGTGGACCAGGGGATCCGCTGGGGCCGCGTCATGCCGCAGCAGGCTGTGGGAGAGGGGCGGGAAGGGGCGCAGACGCTCCGCCGTGAGGGCCCACTCACCCGCCTTGGCCTCGTCTGCGGGGACCCCGTCGCCATCATGGTAGGCCTGGGCCAGCCAGGCCGCCGCAGGGCCAAAGCCCAGGGCCGCGGCTCGCTGGTACCAGGTCTCCGCCTCGGCCTGTTCCGGCAGGGGGGCGCCGTGCCCGGTGCGCAGCGCCTCGGCCAGGCGGAAGGCTGCCTCGGGATGGCCCCGCAGGGCCGCCCGCCGGAACCGGTCGAGCCCGGTGGTCTGGCCGCCGTGGCCTTGCCCGCCTTCCATGAACATCAGGCCCTCCTGGAACTGGGCCTCCCGCCCCCCCAGAGCCGCGGCCCGGTCCAGATACCACCGCGCCAGGGGGGGGTGGTGCGCCCCCCGGGCCCACTTCAGCCACAGGACCTCAGGCCGGTCTGAGAAGCGGGCGATCCAGGTGCGGAAGAGCCGCTCTGCCATGGTCACTGCGGGGACCCGGGCGTGCAGAATCGCGCCGATAAACGAGCCGACGGCGAAGACCCACGCCGCCAGGATCAGGAGGAGCTTCCAGGTGTCGGCAACCAGAGCGAGGGGAGTCCGCTGCAGGCCCAGGGGACCGAGCAGGACCAGGACCAGCAGGGCCGCCCCGCGGCCCCAGAGCCGCCAAGCGTCCAGGGTCTTCACCATGCGGGTCAACGGCGGCCCAGGGCTTCATCCAGGCCCCGCCGGGCCAGGCCCTCCCCGTAGCCGGACCAGCGCTTCACCAGGCGCCCCTGCCGGTCGACGAGGATCGTCGTGGGAATGCCCGGGATCGGCCCGAAGGCCTCCAGGGCCTTTCCCCCGTCGGGCAAGAAGGCCGTGAGCCCCAACTGCGGGTTCTGGGCCAGAAAGGGCTTCACCTCCGCCCAGCCGCCCTGATCCACGGAGATGGGCAGGACCACATAGGCCCCGCCGGCGGCCCTCTGCAGCTCTGCCACCTCGGGCAGCGACCTGCGGCAGGGCGGGCACCAGGTGGCCCAGACATCCACCAGCACCACCCGACCCCGATACTCCGCCAGGGTGTGGCGGTTGCCCTCGGCATCCCGGAAGGCCACCCTGCTGACATCCGTGCCGGGCCGGGCCCCATCGGAGCCGCCCCCGAGGAGTCCGCGAGCGAGGGCAACCCCACCCAGCAGCAGGCCCCCGCCCACCAACAGCGCGGCCACGCCCATCCGCCAGCGGGACTCGGGGATGTAGGCGTCGGCCATGGCGGCTCCAGAAGTGAGGCTTCAGGTTATCGGTGGTGCCTGGTACTTCATACTGGGGGGATGTCCCTGGTCTCCGCTTCCCGCCTCCGTGACTTCATTTCCTCCGTGCGCCTGCTCGATGCCCGCCCGGGCCCGGTGGACTACGCCGCAGGCCACCTGCCCGGTGCCCACCACGCGGACCTGAACCGGGATCTCAGCACCGCCACGGATGCAGACCACGATCCCGCCCGAGGCGGACGGCATCCCCTGCCCTCCGTGGCCCGCTTCGCGGCCCAGGTAGCCGCCTGGGGCATCACCCCCGCGAGCCAGGTGGTGGTCTACGATGCCACTGGCGGGGGCAACGCCGCGGCGCGGCTCTGGTGGATGCTGCGGGCCCTGGGCCACCGGCAGGTGCTGGTGCTGGACGGCGGCCTGGCCGCGGCCCTGGCAGAGGGGCTGGCGCTCAGCGCCGACTGCCCCGCCCCGGCGGCCCTGCCGCCCTGTCCCGCAGCCGATTGGACCCTGCCCCAAGTGGATGTGGAGGCCGTGGAGGCGCTGCGGCGCGATCCCGCCTGGAAGCTGCTGGACGTCCGCTCCGCGGAGCGCTGGCGCGGCGACACGGAGCCCTTTGACCCTGTGGCGGGGCACATTCCCGGTTCGCTGAACCTGGCCTGGACCGACAGCCTGGCGCCGGACGGGCGCTTCAAGGCGCCGGAGCTGCTGCGGGCCCAGTATCTCGCCCTGCTCGCGGGCACGCCGCCCGAGCGCCTGGCGGTGCACTGCGGCAGCGGGGTCACCGCCTGCCAGACCCTCCTGGCCCTGGAAGTGGCCGGGCTCTCCGGCGCCTCGGTCTACATGGGCAGCTGGAGCGAGTGGTGCCGCAGCGGCCGGGACCGGGTCCCCGCATGAACCCCTGGAAGGGCCTCCGCGGCCTGCCCCGGGAGGTCTGGCTCATCTGCGCCAGCACGCTGGTGAACCGCCTGGGCACCATGGCCCTGCCCTTCCTGGTGCTGTATCTCACGGAGGCCCGCCACTGGTCCCCGGCCGAGGCCGGCTTCGGGATGATGGCCTACGGCGCCGGGGCCCTGGTGGTGGGACCCTTCTCGGGCCGCCTGGCGGACCGGCTTGGGCATGTCCACGTGCTGAAGGCCAGCCTCTGGAGCGCCGGGGCCATGCTGCTGGCCCTGCCCTTCGCCACCACCAAGCCCCTGCTGTTCACCCTGATCTTCCTGTGGGCGGGCCTCACGCAGGCCTTCTGGCCCAGCTCCATGGCCCTGCTCGCGGGCCTGGCCAGACCGGAGCAGCGCAAGGCCGTCTTCGCCCTCCATCGCCTCGCGGTCAACCTGGGCATGGCCGTGGGCCCGGCCATGGGCGGCCTGATCGCCCACGCCAGCTACCGCTGGGTGTTCTGGACCGATGGCCTCAGCACCCTGGCCGGCGCCTTGATGCTGACGCTGATCATGAAGCGGGCCGCCGCGCCTCCCGCCCTGCCCCCGGACCACCCGCCCGGGGGCAGCCCCTGGCGCGACTCCCGGCTGGCCTTCCTGCTGCTGCCCTTCATTCCGCTGCTGATGGTGTTCTTCCAGATCGAGGGGACCCTGCCCCTCTGGGTGGTGCGGGACCAGGGCCTGAGCCTGCGCTTCTTCGGCCTGCTCTTCACGATCAACACCCTGCTGGTCGTGGCCCTGGAGGTGGCCCTCAACCTCGCCATGGCCCAGTGGCCCCACCGCAAGCAGTTCCTGGTGGGCGCGCTCTGCTTCGCCACGGGCTTCGGGCTGACCGCCTGGGCCACGGGCCCCGTCACCCTGATCCTCACCACGGTGGTGTGGACCTTCGGCGAGATGATCCTGCTGCCCGCCATGAGCGACGCCGTCGCCACCCTCGCCCCGCCGGACCGCCGGGGCGAGTACATGGGGCTGCTGTCCCTGTGCTTCTCCGCCGCCGTGGCCCTGGGGCCCTGGCTCGGAGTGCTGGCCTACGCCCGGACCGGGCCCCGGGCCGTGTGGCTCAGCTGCTTCGGCATCGCCGGAGTGTCCGGCCTGCTGCTGGCCCGGTTCCGGGCCCAGCCAAGCCCCCCCCTGGCCTGAGGGCCCGCCGGCCCCATTCTGGAGGGGGGGTGTTCCATGCGCCGAGGTTCCTGGCTCCTGCCTGCTCTCCTGATGGCCCTGTCCCTGGGGTGCCACACCCTGATGATCCCTGTCGCCCGGGCCTTCGGGGCCCCGGCGGAGTCCGAGCTCCGGCCCCGACGGGCGGCCCTGGAGCGGCTGCAGGCCCAGCGGGGTGAGACCCGGATGCGGGTCTACATGCTGCTGGACCCCACGGGGCACCAGCCTGCGGTGGAGGGCTCGGCCCGGTTCGTGGCCTCGCGCCTCCAGGAGGCCGGCTGGCCCCAGGTGCGCAGTGTGCATGCGGTGCCGCCGGTACCCGCCGCGGAGCTGGGGCACAACCAGCTGCGCTACCACGAGGGGCGAGCCAGCACCTACAGCGCCTGGCTGAAGGCGGCGCCGGCCGATGGCGAATGGGTCCTGATCCTTGAGGCGATCCGCGGCGCCGAGGGCTACGCCGCACTGCATATCTACGTCCTGGACCCTTCGGGCCAGCTCGCCTACAGCCGACTCTTCAACAGCCACCACCTCGGAAAGCCGGGACCCGCACACCCCCAGGAAGCCTGCCGCCTGCTGGTCCAGGCCTTCCTGAAGGATCTGGAGCGCCCGCCCCAGGCGGTATGGCCCCCGGACGGAATCGGGTAGGGCCTCCCCTCAGCCCAGCGTCTTGTGGGGCAGGCTCTCCAGCCGTCCCGCGGGGGAGATCAGCATGTAGTTGAGCTTCCGCTGCAACTCGCGGATGGTGTTCGAGCCGCCGTAGGTGAGGCCAGAGCGGAGGCCGCCGATGATGTCGTTGATGATCTCGTCCTCGTCCACGCGGTAGGGCACCTTGGTGGCCACCCCCTCGGCGGTCTTCCAGCCCGTGAGACCGCCCAGGTGGTCGTCGGCGACTTCCTGGCTGGCCATGCCCCGGTAGACCTTGTGGGTGGGCGTGCCCACGGCGTCGCAGAGGGGCTCGCCGGGGGTGGGCCGGGTGCCCGCCAGCATGCCGCCGATCATCACGAAGTCCGCGCCGAAGGCCAGGGCCTTCACGATGTCGCCGGGGGTGCGAACGCCGCCGTCCGCCACGATGGAGCGGTCCGCCCGGGCGCACTCCTGGATGGCCGTAAGCTGGGGCACGCCGAAGCCGGTCTTGATGCGCGTGGTGCAGACGCTGCCGGGGCCGATGCCCACCTTGATGATGTCGGCCTTCACACCGGCCAAGTAGTCCGCTCCCGCGTAGGTGGCGACGTTGCCAGCCATGATGCACTCATTGGGCAGCACCTGGCGCATGCGCTTGATCATCTTGCCGACGTACTTGGCGTGGCCGTGGGCCACATCCACGCAGAAGTACTGGGCACCCGCGTCCCGGAGGGCCTCGACCCGCTCCATCTCGGACTCGGAGGTGCCCACAGAGACAAAGGTGGCGTGGTGGCAGCGCCGGAACATCTCGAGGTTCTCCTCCACGGTGAGGAAGCGGTGGAGCACCCCGATGCCGCCGCGCTCACCGATGAAGTCCGCCATGGCGTCCTCGGTGACGGTGTCCATGTTCGAGGTCATGATGGGCAGCTTCAGCGTCAGCTTGCCGCTCTTGTCGGTCATGGTGATGTCCACGATGCGCCGAGACTCGTGGTGGTTGTAGGCGGGGATCAGGAGGACGTCGTCAAATGTGATGGCAGTCTCGACCATGGGGGCACCTAGCTTGAAATCGGGATGGGAAGGGGTGAGGTCAGAAAGTGATGGTATCGCCCAGGGACAGGAGGCCGCCCTGCAGGATCTCGGCCCGCAGGCCCCCGCGGTGGGTCAGGCCCGGCAGAATCCCGGGCTTGGCCGTCAGTTCCGTCAGGTACTGACAGGGCTCGCACAGCTCCGTTCCCCGGAAGCGGGCCGAGCCGGCTTCGAACTCCCGGCCCACCAGGTGGTTCAGAGGCACCCCCCGGGTGACCACATTGCGCCGGGTCTCACCAGGCCCGACCTGGATGCCCAGCTCCGCAGCCAGGGCCTCGATGGCCTCGGCCTCGATGAAGGTGATCTGCCGGCCCGACTTGGGCTTGTCTGAAAATTTCCCAGACTGGGTGGCATACCGGTCCCCGTCGATGCCGGAGCCAGCGGTCACGGACACCTCCCTCCGGGACTGCATGGGTGCCCCAGCTGCCGTGGCAATGTGGATCGACTCGATGCGGCCTTCACCCATGGCAACCTCCGCTCTGATGATCGGACATTCCGGGCCCGGCGGGATTCAAAATCCGTCCAGGCCGGGCGTTCAGCCCGGGAGAGTTCCTTCCAGCCGCGCCCAGAGCGGTCCCCGAAGGGCGGTGCACGCCACCAGAGCCTCAGCCTCCCGCAGATCCCGGAGGGTGAGCCCTGAATCCTGGTGGCCTCCCCCGAACTAGCTCAGGACGGACTCGAGCTGGTCCACGGCCCAGTCGATCTGCTCCCGGGTGATCACCAGGGGGGGCGCCAAGCGGATGGTGTCCACATGGGTGTCCTTGCAGAGCATCCCGCGGTCCTTGAGGGCGTAGCAGTACTTGCGGGCGCCCCCGGCCTCGGGGTGCAGCTGGACGCCGGCCCAGAGGCCGATGCAGCGGACCTCCTGCACCTTGTCCGTCTTCATGCTCCGGAGCCGCTGCGCTAGGTGTTGGCCCAGCTCCGCGGCGCGCTCCACCAGGTGCTCGTCAACCAAGACGTCCAGGGCGGCGCTGGCCACGGCGCAGGCCAGGGGGTTCCCGCCGTAGGTCGAGCCGTGGATGCCCGGGGTGAACACGTCCATGACCGCGTCGTTGGCCAGGAAGGCGCTGACGGGGTAGTAGCCGCCACTGAGGGCCTTGCCGATGGTGATGCCATCCGGACGGATGCCCTCGTGCTCGAAGGCGAACAGCTTGCCCGTGCGGCCCAGGCCGGACTGGATCTCGTCCAGCACCAGGAGGCTGTTGCTCTCATCGGCCAGCTTGCGCAGGCCCTGCAGGAAACCCTTGGGGGGGATCACCACGCCGCCCTCGCCCTGGATGGGCTCCATGAAGATGGCGCAGGTGTTCGGCGTGATGGCCCGGCGCACCGCCTCCAGGTCCCCGTAGGGCACGATCACGAAGCCCGGCGTGAAGGGACCGAAGCGGCTGGTGCTGTCGGGGTCCGTGCTGAATCCGACAATGGTGGTAGTGCGGCCGTGGAAGTTGCCCTCGGCCACGATGATCTCGGCTTTGCCGTACTCGATGCCCTTCTTGTCATAGCCCCACTTGCGCATGGCCTTGAGGGCCGTCTCCACGGCCTCGGCTCCGCTGTTCATGAGCAGGGCCTTCTCGAAGCCTGTGAGCCGGCAGAGCTTCTCCAGCAGGGGGGGGAACTGGTCGTTGCGGAAGGCCCGGCTGGTCAGGGCTAGGGTCTTGATCTGGGCGATCATGGCCTCGCCGATCTTCGGGTGGTTGTGCCCCTGGTTCACGGCGGAGTAGGCGGCCAGGAAGTCCATGTAGCGCTTGCCGTCCACATCCGTGAGGAACACGCCCTCGCCCCTGGTGCAGACCACGTCCAGGGGGTGGTAGTTGTGGGCGCCGTACTGGGTTTCCCGGGCGATGAGGTCCGCGGCCTTGGTCGTGGGGGTGGACATGGCGGGGCTCCTGGAGAACGTGGGGTCTGAACGGAAGACCGGGCTCGGAGGCCATTCTAGGGATGGAAACGCGTCGACTGGCTGAAGGCTGGAGAAATAAATGATTTCTTTTACACATCGATAATTCAAATTCAGGGCTGGCGGGAACCCCCGGGGGGTGGCACATTGATGCACCCCCCAAAAGGCAGTGTCCCCATGTTTCCTTCGCTGATTCTCCGGAAACTCTATACGCATGGCTCCCTGCGCAACGCCGATGACGGCGTGGCCATCAGCCTGAAGAACCGTCTGAGCGACGTGATCCTCACCCGCGTCGTGGGGGTGCGCATCGGCCCCCTGGAGCTGCGGGCCGAGGACCTGGAGCTGGACCTCGGCGAAGGCGAGTGGCGCTCGGCCTCCGAGGTCTCCCCGGAGCGCCCGGAGCCCTTCCCACTTCGCCAGGTGGCCCACCTCCGGGCCCCCGGCCGCAGCATCGCCGAGGGGCTGCATTCCATCGAGGTCGCCATTGAGGTCAAGGGCCTGGGCGCGCTCCGCTTCAAGGTCGAGGACCACACCTCCAGCACTCTCAGCGAGCAGGTCTCGGTCCCCTGCGCCAAGGAAGACAACTACACCACCGCCATCGTCGCGGCCCGCCGGGCCTTCGTGGAGAAGGCCACTGGCGCGAAGCTGAAGCACACCAGCCAGCACTCATTCGAACCCGCGGTGACCAAGGGCAACATCGAGAACTTCACGGGCGTGGTGCAGGTGCCCCTGGGCTTTGCGGGCCCCTTGCACGTCAAGGGCGAGCACGCCCAGGGCGACTTCCTGATCCCCCTGGCCACCACCGAGGGCACCCTGGTGGCCTCCTATAACCGGGGCATGAAGGTCCTCAACCTGTCTGGCGGCGTCACCTGCACCGTGCAGGCGGACCACATGCAGCGGGCTCCGGTCTTCATCTTCGCCAGCGCCCGGGAGGCCCTGGCCTTCCGGAACTGGGTGGAAGAGCACATGGAGGACCTTCGCCGGGAGGCGGAGACTACCACGCGCAGCGGCAAGCTCGACTACATCGACACCTACCTGGCCAGCAAGTTCGCCTACCTCCGGTTCAACTTCACCACCGGGGACGCGGCGGGCCAGAACATGGTCGGCCGGGCCACCTTCGCGGCCTGCAGCTGGATCCTGGAGCACAACAAGACCATCAAGCGCTTCTACCTCGAGTCCAACCTCGCCACGGACAAGAAGGCCTCCCAGATCAACCTCATGCGCACCCGGGGCAAGCGGGTCACCGCCGAGTGTGTCGTCAAGCGCGAGGTGCTGCTGGAGGTCATGCGGGTGGAACCCGAGAGCCTCGCCTACCACTGGGGCGTGGCCAACGTGGGGTCCATCCTCTCCGGCGCCAACAACAACGGCGCCCACAGCCCCAACGCCATCGCGGCCATGTTCATCGCCACGGGGCAGGACGCGGCCAACCTCGCGGAAGGCTCCTCCGGCATCCTCTACACGGAGCTGACCCCCGAGAAGGACCTCTACATCTCGATCACGATCCCCTCGCTCATCGTCGCCACCCACGGCGGCGGCACGGGGCTGCCCACTCAGCGGGAGTGCCTGGAGGTGCTGGGCTGCTTCGGCACCGGCAAGGTCAACAAGCTGGCGGAGATCATCGCCGGCGTGGTCCTGGCGGGCGAGCTCTCCCTCGGCGCTGCCATTTCCTCGCTGGAGTGGGTATCCTCCCATGAAGAATATGGGCGCAACCGTTGATTTTGAAGAAGGATCGCAGGTGAGCGCCCCAGCGGCGGGAGACGCTTTCGTGGCAGCACCGGAATCCAACGAGGACCTGCTCCGCAGCCGAGGCTTCGAGATCATGAAGACCTGGAAGCCCCAGGGCCTCATCCGGCGGATGCTTGTCACGTGGCGGCACTTCCTCGGGCTGCTCTTCGGCGGCCTGCTCTCTCAGCTGGCAGCCCGCCAGGAAGACGGGGGGCTCAAGGGCGCGCGCCTGTTCGCACTCTGGTTCGCGTCCCTCCCTGGGCGGCTGTTCGTGGACCGGACGCTGCGGCACGAGCCCTTTCCGGTGCAGTTCCGCCGCCGCCTGGAGCGCTTGGGTCCCACCTACATCAAGCTCGGCCAGATCCTCAGCCTCCGCGAGGACCTGCTGCCGAAGCCCATCACCGACGAGCTGAAGCACCTGCTCAACCGCCTGCCGGTGGTCCCCCTGCCGATCCTGCAGGACATCATCGAGAGGGACCTGAAGCGTCCGGTGGGCCTGATGTTCCTGTCCATCGACCCCATCCCCCTGGGCTCGGCCTCCATCGGCCAGACCCACCGGGCCGTCACGGTGGATGGCGAGCCGGTGATCCTCAAGGTGGTCAAGCCGGGCATCCGCCAGACCCTGCAGCGGGACGCCAAGCTGCTCCGGATGCTCGGGTCCGTGGCCCAGCTGATCATCCCGCGCTTCCAGCCCCGGCAGCTGGTCAACGAGTTCTGCACCTACACCCTGCGGGAGGTGGACCTGCGGCTGGAGGCGGAGAACGCCGAAGTCTTCGCCGGCCACTTCGCCGATGTGCCAGACGTGGTGTTCCCCCGTATCTACCGGAAATTCAGCGGCCGCAGCGTGCTCTGCATGGAGTTCTTCGACGGCCTCAGCCCGGACCACCCCGAGGCCCTGGAGCTGCCGGAGGAAGAGCGGCGTCACCTGACGGACCTGGGTGCCATGGCCATCATCCGCATGCTCTACAAGGACGGGTTCTTCCACGCGGACCTGCATCCGGCGAACCTCATCATCCTGCCGGGCCCGAAGCTTGGCTTCATCGACCTGGGCATGGTGGGGCGACTGGACGAGGACCTGCGCCGGGCGCTCATGTACTACTACTTCGCCCTGGTCATGGGGGATGGCGAGAACGCCGCCCGCTACCTCACGGCCATCGCCCAGCCGGGCCCTGGGGCCAACCCCAATGCCTTCCGCCGGGATGCCGTGGACATCGCCAACCGCTGGAAGCGCGGGTCGAACTTCAGCGAGTTCTCCCTGGGCCAGCTGATCCTCCAGTCCCTCTCCCGGGGCGCCGAGCACGGCATGTACTTCCCTGTGGAGCTGGTGCTGATGGTGAAGGCCCTGGTCACCTTCGAGGGCGTGGGGAACGTGCTGCTGCCCGGGTTCGACGTGGCCGAAGTGAGCAAGAAGCACATCCGCACCCTGTTCATGAACCAGTTCAGCCCCATGCGGATCTTTACCGAAGGCATGCGGGGCGTGCCGGACATGGTGGATGCCCTGGCCAAGATGCCGCTGCTGGTCACCGATGGCCTCCGGGTCCTGGAGAAGTTCGCCCACCAGCCCACCGAGTCCCCCCTGTCGGGCCTCCGCGGGACCCTCATCGCGGGCTCCTGCCTCGTGGCGGGCGCCGTGGCCATGGGCTTCCGGGCGCCCTGGCCCGTGTGGTCCGGCTTTTTCACCATTGCCTTCATCCTGGCCGTCCGTAGGGGTTGATGATGCGGGAACTCATTTCATCCAACGACGCCATCTGGCTGCAGGACTCGGACACCAATCTGATGGTGATCAATGCGGTCATCATCACCGACCACATGGACGTGCCGACCCTGCGAAGGACCTTCCAGGAGCGCATCTTTGAGGGGCCGGATCCCGCGCGCTTCCAGCGGCTCCGCTGCCGCATCACTGAGCAGGGCCCCCTCAGCTACTGGGAAGTGGACCAGGACTTCAGCCTTGCACGCCACATCGTCCCGGCCCGCGGCAAGAACCTGAAGAGCCTCGCGGACGTCCAGGCCTACGTGGGGAGGATGGCCAACCGGAAGCTGAAGGAGGACCGGCCCCGCTGGGAGATCAAGGTCATCGAGCGCTTCGAGGATGGCGCCACGGCCCTCCTGGTCCGCATCCACCACAGCATCGGGGACGGCATGGCCCTGGTGTCCCTCATGTTCGCCCTGATGGACGAGACCTGGAACCGCACCGACGGCATGGCCAAGGGCTCGCTCCCGCCCCTGGCGGGGCTGAGCGCCATGCAGCTCCTGCAGCGGGCCGTGGCCATCCCCCTGAGCGCGCCAGGCGTCCTCCTGCGCCGTCTCGCCTGGTTCCCCGACAGCAGTCATCTGCACGGCCCCGAGCTGACCGGGACCAAGCGGGTGGCCTGGACCGAGCCGCTGGACCTGCAGGTGGTGAAGAAGGCCAAGGACCTCATCGGGGCCACGGTGAACGACGTGCTCATGGCGTCGGTTTCCGGGGCGTTTTCCACCTACCTGGCGCGCAAGGGCGCCGAGGCGCCCTCCCGGTTCCTGATCTCGATGCCCGTGAACGTGCGGCATCCAGGCATGCCCCTGCGCTGCGAAAACAAGTTCGCCGCCGTGCCGCTGGAGCTGCCCGCCCGAGCCCCCCACACCACCCACCGCATCCTCGCCGTCAAGGAGCGGCTGGACCAGCTCAAGCAGTCCACCACGCCCCTGGTGGTCTACGGCCTCCAGCGCGCCCTCCTGGCCTTCCTCCCCGACATCATCAGCCGCAACCTCATCGACTTCCTGGCCAACAAGTGCACCGCCGTGGTGACCAACGTCGCCGGCCCCGCGCACGACATCGCCATGGCCGGACGGAAAGTGCGGTCCATCCTCTTCTGGGTGCCTCAGCGGGCCCAGATCGGCATCGGGATCTCCATCCTCAGCTTCGCCGGCAAGGTGCAGGTGGGCGTCATCGCCGACAAGGCCCTGCTGCCCGATCCGGCCCACCTGGTGGAAGCCTTCGAGGAGGAGTTCGAGGCCCTGCGGAGGCTCTGAGCCTAATTATTCATTCGGGAGTCCAGGGAAGAGCCAAGACACGCCAACCACACTCCCCTGTGTTTTCTCCGCACGCTCAGGCAAAAGAAACCACTCTCGCTGAGAAAGGACGAGGGGAGCGGAGGGGCGCTGAGGGCTGCGGGCTACCTGCTGTTCTCCGCGAACCTCAGCCCTCTCCGCATCCTCTGCGAGAGTGGTTGCTCTTCCCCCACGACCTGGATGAATCCATGGAGCGTTGGCATTCCCAGAAATTCCGGAAGAGCCTTAATTTTTCGCGGGCGCTCGTTTCGTGGCCCGGCGCGGCTTTTCGAGGGCGCCATGCAGGGCTTCGAACTCCCGGGACAGCTTGTGCGAGGGCTCCAGGATCACGAGGGGGCAGGCCGCGTGGTGGGACTCCCGGACCTTCACGGACGAGGAGATGAAGGGCATGAGGATGGGCAGCCCCTCCGCCACGAGCTCGTCGACGAGCTGCCGGGGCAGGTTGGCCCGGGACTGGAACTGGTTGACCACGATGCCCGCCACCTCCAGGCCGGGGTTGTGGTCCTCCTTCACCTCCTGCAGGCTCTCCAGCAGGGCGTAGAGCGCCCGGCGGGAGAACTCGTCGCAGTCGAAGGGAATCAGGCAGCGGTCCGCGGCGATGAGGGCGGAGAGGGTGTAGAAGCCAAAGGCCGGTGGCGTGTCCAGGTAGACCGTCTCGTATTCCAAAAGCTCGTCCAGGGCCGCGCGGAGCTTCATGATCTTGTGCCGGGTCTCCAGCTTGCCCTGGAGGGCCTCGAGCTCCGGGCTGGAGGGAAGCACGTCCAGATTCGGGATGGGGGTTGGGTGGACCATCTCCCGGAGGCTGCGCCGGAACAGGCCGAGCCCCAGGCTCTCCTCAAAGAAGGTGCCCAGGTGCGGCTTCGCCACGGCCGCAGCCTCACGGCCCAGGAGGTACTGCGACGAGTTCCCCTGGGGATCCAGGTCCACCACCAGGGTCCGGCGCCCCTTGCGGCTGGAGATTGCGGCGAGGTTGCAGACGATGGTGGACTTCCCGACGCCACCCTTCTGGTTGAAGACGACCCATCGCATCGCTCGTCCCTCCGCACATGGCTCCCGCCCTCCCAAAGTCCGCGCATCCCGCCAGGAAGTCCAGGAACTACCTGGGGTCAAGCCCGACTCCTGTTCCCGGTCAGGAGTCGCTATGCTGTCCGTACCACCTCAAGCTTCCCGGCCGGATGGCCATCAGGATCTGCATGTCCCGCGTCCGCATCCACCGTCCCCACAGCCTCGGCAGCCAGGAGGTGCGGCGGCGCTTCGACGAGGTGGCCTCCAGCCTCCACCAGCACTACGGGCTCAGCCTGGAGTGGGACGGCCTGGGCGGCGCCTTCCACGGCCATGGGGTCACCGGCGAGGTGCAGGTGGCGGAGGACCACATCGCCATCGACATGCATCTGGGCATCATGCTCTGGCCCTTCACCCACAAGATCCAGGAGTCCCTCGAGCAGCAGGTCGACCGGCTCCTGGCGAGCTAAGCCGGGACCTTTCCCGCATAGGAGGCACGATGGCCATCGATCCCACCCTGCAGGCGCAGTTCGAGGCGGCCCAGGCCCAGGCCAAGACCGCCACCCAGCGGCCGGACAACGACACCCTGCTCAGCCTCTACGCCTACTACAAGCAGGCCACGGCGGGCGACGCCGGGGACGACCGGCCCGGCGCCTTCGACTTCGTGGCGCGCGCCAAGTTCGACGCCTGGGCCAAGCTCAGGGGCACGCCCCCCGAAGATGCCATGCGCGGCTACCTCTTCGTCGTGGCGGGCATGGATTTCGACTAGCAGGAGCAAGGCAACCTCACTGGGAGAACTCTCGATGGCCAAGCCAGCCTGGACGGCATTCCCTTACGCCGACAAGATCTACGTGTACACGGCCGCGACCGCCAAGAAGGCCTGGCCCCGGCTCCACAAGGGGAACCGCGAGCCCTTCCCCGACGACAAGAACGTCCTCCAGGCCTGGCTCCACTACCATGCCGGCGAGTTCGCCAAGGCCGTCGAGGTGGGCCTGGCGGCCGGCGCAGCGGGTTCCAACGTGGCGAACCACGCCCAGAACATCTACGCCAACTACCTGGAGGAGGACGAGGCGGCCCAGCTGAAGCTCTTCCAGGAGGTGGCCGCGCGGTGCGAGGCGCAGATGGCCAAGGCGCCCGGGGACGCCTTCAACTGCTACCTCCACGCCTACGCCCTCGGGCGCTACAGCCAGGGCATCTCCGTGGTGAAGGCCCTGGCCCAGGGCCTGGGCGGCAAGATCAAGGACAGCCTCACCCGCGCCCTGGAACTGGACCCGGAGCACGCCGATGCCCACGCCGCCCTGGGCACCTACCACGCCGAGGTCATCGACAAGGTGGGCAGCCTGGTGGGCAGCCTCACCTATGGCGCCAAGGAGAAGGTCGGCCTGGAGCACTACTGGAAGTGCCTCGAGCTATTCCCGGAATCGGCCATCTACCGCATCGAGTATGCCAACGGCCTGGTCCTGCTCAAGGGCCGCAGTGGGCGGAAGGAGGCCGAGGCCCTGTACCGCGAGGCGGCCGCAGTCCAGCCCCTGGACGCCATGGAGCGCCTGGACGTCGAGCTGGCCAAGGCGGAACTGGCAGATTGACGAGGGTTCTTCCGGGATTCCCGGGAATGCCAACGCCCCGTGGATTCATCCGGCACGTAGGGGAAGAGCAACCAAAGATCACCGGCCTTTGGCGCCCTTCCGACTGAGCCCAACCTCCAGGACCCGCAGGGCCCCATCCAGCTGATCGGCCACGCTCACCTTGCGCTCGCGGGGAGACTCGATGCAGTCCCAGACGGTCCGGTAGGGATCCGCCAGCACGTCCAGCTGAAGGGCCAGCCCGTGTTTCTCGAACAGGGGTCCGAGCAACTCCCGCCGTCGCCAGAGGTCCTGCCGGGTCTGCTGGTAGGCGATCTCGCAGATCTTGCGGCGGGAGCGGAAGCGGAAGAGGTTCGTGAAGAGCCGATGCTCGGTGGACTCCGGCTGGAACAGCACCAGGTCACTGTCCGGATGGCTCTGGGCGGCGCGCTCCATGCCCAGGACGGCCCGGGAGTGGATGAGGATCCGGAAGCTCTGGGACAGCAGGGCCGGCAGCCCGCCCCGCTGGACCGCCCGCTTCCCCAGCGCCTCACGGGCATCCTCGGAGCCCGTGTCCATGGGCACCAGGGGATTCACGCAGAGCAGCAGGTCAGCGCCATGGTCCAGGGCTACGGAGGCATGCATGGTCTTCAGGAGCACGCCGTCCACGCAGACCCGTCCCTCGACCTCGACGGGCTGGTAGAGGCCGGGCACGGCCGTGCTGGCCTGCACCGCGAGGGAGATGGGGATGTGGTCCATGCCCTGGCCGCCGAACACCACCCTCCGACCCGTCTCCACATCCGTCGCCACCACGAAGAACTTCTGCCGCAGCTGCCGGAAGTCGTCGCTGCGGCCCGGTCGCGAGAAGGCCTTCGCCAGGTATTCCTGGACGCCCTCATTGCTGAACAGGGCCACCGGGAGGGAGCGGCCGAGGCCCTCGAGGGTCCCGATGAAGGAGGGATCCTCCGGCCCCTTGGCCAGCTGCGTCAGGGCCTCGCTGATCACCGAAGGCAGCTGGAGCCCACGCCGCGCCATTTCCTTGTAGGCCGGCATGAAGAAAATGGACTGGTCGAACAGGGCCTCACTGCCGCCCTCGGCGGCCAGGCCCCGGATCATCTCGGTCACCGTGACGCCATTGACCAGATGGGCCCCGATGAAGGAGCCTGCGCTCACCCCTACGATGACTCGCAGGCGGTTCAGGTCGAGGCCCCCGATGGCTTCCTCAAGGGCTCGGAGGGCGCCTACTTCGTAGACGCCCCCCAGCACCCCTCCGGCAGCCAAGGCGAGCCCCACCCGCCCCTTGGCACGGCGACGGGAGGGCATGGGACCCTCAGGCCTTGGCAGACTTGGTCTTGCGCTTGGGCGCTTCGGCAGGTTTGGCGGCCGGCTTGGCAGGGGCCTTGGTCTTGGCCACCAGCTTCGTCAGCTCCTCCACCCGCTGGGTGAGGTTGACGATCTCTTCCCGGGTCGGGACGCCCAGACGGTGCATGGCCGTCGCCAGTCCGCCTTCGAAGGGAGTCGAGAGCTTGTCCCAGGCACCCTTGGCATCACCCTTCAGGCCCTTGGCGCGCTCTGCGAGCTCAAGGATGCGCTCCTTGTTCGCCTCATCCAGCTCCGCGCCCTTGTCCACGAGCTGGTTGAAGAGGCGGGTGCCTTCCTCTCCGGCGACGCTGTAGGCCCCGAGGCCCGCCAGCCAGATGTGGTAGGCAGATTCCTTCAGGCTGGGCATGAGGTCGTTCTTCTTCTTGATGGCCATGGTCTTGCTCCTTTCATCCGGCTCCAGCGCCGGGAGGGGTTTGGGATTAACGAGCGGTCTTGCGGGTGGAGCGGGGTCGGCTGGGTGGTTTCGGGCGGTCCGTCCTGGCTTCCAGCTCGGCCAGGGTGGCTTCGAGCTCAGCAAGGCGAGCCCGCAGCTGGGTCATGTCCTCGGGCCCGGCAGTGACGTGGGCGAGGCGGTCCACGGAGGTACGGACCATGCGGTCGACCTTGGCCTGGACCCGGTCGGCCCCCTCGCTCAGGACCTCGCTGCCCCGCCGGATGACCTCATGCAGAAGGTCGCCCGAAAGCAGGGAGGAGCCGCGCTTGTGGTCTTCGTAGATGCTCTGGGCCAGGGTCTGGGAGGTGACGTCCTCGCCGGTGCCGCTGTCGACCACCTTGATCTCCTGGCCGGAACGAATCCAGGCCGAGATCTCCTCGAGCGAAACGTAGCGGCTCTCTTCCGTGTCGTAGAGCTTCCGGCTGGCGCCACCGTACCGTTTGATCAGGCGGATCATCCTGGACCCCTTTCAGGATTCAAATATACCGCATTGCGGTAAGCGCGCCAGAAGAAAATTACCGCAATGCGGTAATTTTCTTAATTAATGATTATAATGATTTTATGTTATAAATTTTATGATAAAGCTGGCCCAGCTCCTCCAGATTTCCGGGGGGAGTGGGCTCCAGGGACACGGGGAAGACCTCCTGCGGGCCCGGCAAGAGGCTCCGCAGGAGCTCCAGGCCACGCCGGTCCCGGGCCGCCAGGAAGCGCAGCAGCTCGGCGCCCGGCCCCCGGCCCGCGCCGGGCCCTGGCTCCGGGTGGAGCTGGTTCACCAGGACGGGGCCGAGCCGGTGGCCGGTCTCCTGCAGCTTGCGCAGGAAGAACATCGCGTCGGGCACCCGGTCCGAGCCGGGCCCCGCCACCAGCAGGAAGCGGGTCTCCAGGGCCTGCAGCAGCTTCTGGACTTCCTCGGCCCGCTGGCGGAACCCCTCGAAGAGGGGCGCGAAGGCCCGGATGAACTCCACCACGTCCAGCAGGAAGCGCCGCCCGACGAGGCGGTCGGACAGCTCCATGGCCCCCATGGCCGCGAGGCGGTAGCCCAGGTTCTTCCCGCCCTTGCGGTCCCACCAGGGGTCCATGGCGAACCGGATGGCCCGGTTGTTCACCAGGTGCATCATCCGCTCCGGCGCCTGGAGGAAGTCCATGGCCTGGCGGGTGGGCGGCGTGTCCAGGATGATCCGGTCGTACCGACCCGAGGCCCGCATCTCGAAGAGCCGCTCCATGGCCATGTATTCCAGGATGCCCGCCAGGTTTCCGGCCATGTCCCGGTAGAACGGGTTGGAGAAGATCCGCTCCGCGGCCGCGGCATCGGGGGCGTAGGTGTGGATGAGGCGGTCGAAGGTCCGCTTCGCGTCCAGGAGGGCCGCATCCAGGTGGCCAGGCGCCACCTCGCGCACGGGGACCGGCTCATCCAATGCAGCCTTGCCCACGCCGAGGGCATCCTTGAGGCGCAGCGAAGGATCGAAGGTCATCACCAGGGTGCGGCGCCCCTGCTGGGCGGACCCCAGGGCCAGGGCCGCCGCCAGGGTGGTCTTGCCCACGCCGCCGGCGCCCACCACCACGAGGAGGTCGCCCGAGAGCACTCCGGCGCTCATGAATCCTCCTGCAGGAACAGCTGGGCCAGCCGGTCGATCAGGGCCGGTCCCCGGTCCAGCGGGAGGAGGGGCAGCGACACCATGGACCCCTTCCAGGCCGCCGTGAGCCGGGCCAGCTCCGCTTGGTTCAGGCGGTGGCGGATCTTCAGCAGCTCCAGGCCGGGACCCTCCGGAGGCACGGGGTACAGCCCGTTCGCCACCACCAGGTCGGGGCGCAGGCCCAGCCTGGCCTCCAGCACTTCCAAGAGCTCCAGCGTCTCCTGGATGGGCATCTCCTCCGCCAGGGTGGCCAGGGTCACCGCGCAGCGGGTGGGGTCCGCCAGGAAGGCCGCCAGGTCCGCGGCCATGTCCCCCAGCTGGCCCCCCTGAGCCGCCTGGGCCAGCAGCCCCGGCGCGGCGAGCAGGGTGGCGCCGTGCCCCGTGGCGGGGGCGTCCAGGATCACCAGGTCGGCCCGGGGCCGGCGGCCTTGGTGGAGGGTCCGGTAGGCGTAGCCCAGCAGGGCCGTCTCCTTCAGGCCCGGCGCCCCCTCCACGAAGTGGTGGAAGGCGGGGCTCTCCACGATCTTCCGGGCCAGGTAGTCGAGGGGGACCTTCTCGTGGACCAGGCCCTCGATGACGGCCGTGGGCTGGAGATTCTGGAGCCAGAGCCCCGGACCCGCCGACACGATCGCACCGCCCGAGGGCTCGGTCCCGAGCGCCTGGTGGAGGCTCTCCCGCGGGTCCACCTCCAGCAGCAGCACCCGCCGGCCCCGCGCGGCCAGGAGGCGGCCCATTACCGAGGCGAGGGTGGTCTTGCCGACCCCGCCCTTCCCGGTCACCACCACCAGCTGGCGCTCCGCGAGGCGATCCAGGGCGGACATGGGATGGGACTCCTGGGCGGCCATGAGCCCTCAATGTAGCACCGGCAGCCAGGGCCGGCGCCGCGGCGGTCCTGGCCCGGGTCAGGCAGGTGCGTTAAAGTTGGCTCGTTGTCTGAGAGGTCCTTGCCATGAGTGAACAGCCTTCCTCCCTGTATGGCGAGCAGCCCGAGGCGCCGCGTCCCCAGGCGCCGGGCCTGCTGGACCAGCTCGTCGGGGTGTTCACGGCTCCCGTGGACCTGTTCCGCCGCCTCAATCAGGCTCCCAGCTGGGGCTGGGCCCTGGGCGTGATCATGGTGGCCTCCCTGATCATCACGGTCATCTGGGGGCTCAAGGTGGACGTGGACGAGATGCTGCGGCCCATCCTGGAGCGCAACCCGCAGATCCAGGCGGCGCAGATCGACATGGTCATCGACATGCAGAAGAAGTTCATCCTGCCCTTCGGCATCCTCGGGGTCCTGTTCATCACCCCCGCGGCCATGGCGCTGGTGGCGCTGTTCTACTGGCTCATCGGCAAGGCCCTGCCCGAGGACGGAGCGCCCAGCTACCTGCAGGCTCTCAGCGCTGCCATCGTGCCCGGCCTCGTGAAGCTGCCCCACATGCTGCTCATCGCGGTGATCTGCCTGGTGCGGCCCATCGGCGGCCTCACCCCCGACAAGGTGGCCCCGACCTCCCTGGGCTACTTCCTGCACGTGGAGAGCATCAAGCTGCAGGCCCTGTTCTATGCCCTGGACCTCTTCTACTTCGCCGAGGCAGTGCTCGCCTTCCTGGCCCTGCGCTACCTGGTCCGCGTCAAGACCGGCGGCGCCCTGCTGGCCGTCCTCGTGCCCATGGCCTGCGCCATCGGCATGCGCCTGCTCGGGGCCAAGTAGATGGCCTCCCGGAATATGAAACTTGTCATCGGCGGAGCCGTGGCTCTGGTGGTCCTCATCGGCCTCGGCGTGGCCTTCGGCGGGGCCCGGGACGAGGACAGCGCCTTCGCCTGGGACACCCTCGGGCGGGGCGACATCCGCGAGACCATCGTGGCCAGCGGCGAGATCCAGGCCATGACCCGCATCAACGTGGGCACCTCGGTCATGGGCGAGATCAAGACCCTCCACGTCAAGGACGGCCAGGACGTGAAGGCGGGCGACCTGCTGGTAACCATCGACCAGGAGCGCCTCAAGCAGGGGCTGATCCAGGCCGAGGCGGCGCTCGTCGGCCAGACCAAGGACGCCGCCCGGCTGGAAGGCACCCAGGCCAAGGCCCGGGACACCTTCCGGCGCCTGGAGACCCTCTACGGCCAGGGCCTCATCTCCGAAGAGGACTTCCGCCAGGCCCGGCTCAACCGGGACAGCGCCGAGTTCAGCTTCCAGACCGCCCAGACCGCCGTCCAGCAGGGCCAGGCGAACGTGGCGGCCATGCGGGACGCCCTCAGCAAGTCCGTGCTGGTGGCGCCCATCCCGGGTCGGGTCACGGGGCTCAAGGCCGAGAAGGGCGAGACCGCCATCCCCGGCATGAGCAACCTGCCGGGCGCGGTGCTGATGGTCATCTCCGACATGAGTGACCTCATCGCCGAGATCAAGGTCAATGAGAGCGAAGTCGTGCGGCTCAAGCTCAGCCAGCCGGCCCAGGTCACGGTGGAGTCCTTCCCGGGCAAGGTCTTCCAGGGCAAGGTCCGGGAGATCGCCACCGCCGCCGAGAAGATCGGCCAGGACTCCAATATGTACAAGGTGAAGGTGGCTCTGGACATGGGTGCCGAGAGCATCGACCGCCTGCGCCCCGGCATGAGCGCCCGGGCCGTGGTGCTCACCGCGGAGGCCAAGAATGTCCTCCGGGTGCCCCTCCAGTCCGTGCTGGAGCGGGAAGGCACCCTGGAGGACGCCCAGAAGAAAGGGCTCCTCAGCCCCGAGACCCGCAGCATCGTCATGGTCCACAAGGATGGCCGGGCCTCGGAGCGGCCCCTCAAGACCGGCATCGCCAACACCAACCACTACGAGGTGAAGGAGGGGCTGGCCGAGGGGGAGAAGGTCCTCACGGGTCCCATTCGCAAGCTCAAGGAGATGAAGGACCGGGCCTCGGTGAAGCTGAAGCTGAAGTCCGACACCCAGCTCGAGCAGGACGCCAGGAAGAAGAAGGGCGCCCAGCCGTGATGAGCGCGGTGGAGCCCTTCCAGGCCGCCCTGAAGGCGCTCCGGGCCAACAAGCTGCGCTCGATGCTCACGGCCCTGGGCATCATCATCGGCGTGGCGGCGGTCATCGTGGTGGTGAGCCTGGTCCAGGGCCTGGAGCGCAGCGTCCTCAAGCAGATCGAGCGGGCCGGCAGCCAGACCCTCTTCGTCCGGCCCCTGATGCCCCAGGACATCCCCTTCGACCAGTTCGTGAAGGTCAAGAACCGGGACCTCACCCAGGACGACCTGAAGGCCCTGCAGCGGGCCGTCCCCCAGGTCACCCAGGTGACGCCCCTCGCCATCACCAACTCGGAAGTGAAGGCCAACGGCCGCACCACCAGCACCACCCTGGTGATGAGCGACGACAGCTACCTCGAGCTCAATGACATCACCCTGACCCTGGGGCGGAACTTCGTCCCCAGCGACCTCCGCCTAGGCAACAAGGTGGCCATCATCGGCCCCAAGGTCGTCGAGAAGCTCGACATCAAGGGCAACCCCATCGGCAAGCTCCTGCAGACCCCCACGCTCAGCCTCGAGATCGTCGGCGTGCTGGAGGAGCGGGGCACCACCATCGGCAACGACCCGGACAGCAACGTCATCATCCCCCTCAGCACCGGCCTGGCCCTGCTCACGGACCAGCAGCGCCGCCAGCTCTTCTTCCAGGTGCGCATCGACCCCAAGATCAGCGCCGATGACGGCGCGGACCTGGTGGGCGACGCCCTGCGCCGGATCAAGGGCCTCAAGCCCAAGGAGCAGGAGGGCTTCCGGGTCTTCAGCCCCAAGCAGTTCGCCTCCATCATCGGCAGCATCACCGGGATCATCACCTCCGTGGCGGGCGGCATGGTCTCCATCGCCCTGCTGGTGGGCGGTATCGGCATCATGAATATCATGCTGGTGAGCGTCACCGAGCGCACTCGGGAGATCGGCATCCGCAAGGCCGTGGGCGCCAAGCGCAAGGACGTGCTGCTGCAGTTCCTCATCGAGGCCGCGCTGCTCTCGGTGTTCGGCGGCACCGCCGGCATCCTGCTGGGCTACGGCCTGGGCGCCATCGTCGGCAAGGCCCTGCTGGGCACCGTGGGCCGCATCCCGCTCTGGGCCGTCGTCAGCGCCTTCGCTGTCCCCGCCGCCATCGGCGTCATCTTCGGCCTCTACCCCGCCGCCAAGGCCAGCAAGCTGGATCCCATCGAGGCCCTGCGCTACGAGTAGCTCTTATCGGGGTCAACAAGGTTTGGGTCGGCAAAAAAGCAGAAATGGGACGCTGAGGACTGACGGAGCAGCGGGGGAAAGCTGAGAAAAGAAGGGCAAAACATCAAGGGAACAGGGATGAAGGGGATGAAGGGGATCTAACCGCAAGGGCAAGGCGGCCCCTCTCATCTTTGGGCCCTTAGTGCTCTCTGTGGTTAACCCTGCAGTTGTCCTTTTCATCCGCTCTTCATGGGTGGTTCAAGCTTTTTGCAGTTCTCCCCTTCATCCCCTTCATCCCTGTTTCAAGTGCTTTTCACAGGGACCGGTCCATACTCGGCGCATGACTCCCAAACAGTGGTTGCTGGCCCTCGCGGTGGGGGGACTTGTGTTCCTGGCGCTCCTCGGGCGCTTCGGGAAGCGCTGGTTCCGGCGCTGGGCTTGGCGCCATGCGCTCCGGACCCGGCGGGAGCTGGGCTTCCGGCTCAACCCTGTCACGGTCACCCGCAAGCAGCGGATGAAGGCGGAGCTGCTGGCGGACACTGACCTGCGCGAGCGGGTGACGGCCCTGGCCCAGGAGACCGGCCGGGAGGAGGCCAGTCTGCTGGCGGACGTGAGCCTCTACCTGGACGAGATCATCCCCAGCTTCAACCTCATCACCACCTACCGCTACGGCAAGCGCCTGGCGGGCTGGCTGCTGCGCACCTGCTACCGGGTGCGCATCGGCCGCAGCGCCGAGGCCGCGCTGAACCGGATCCCCCGCGACGCCTCCGTGGTCTACGTCATGAACCACCGCAGCAACGCGGACTACCTGCTGGTGGCCTTCCTGTTGGCCAACCGGGTCTCCATCTCCTACGCCGTGGGCGAGTGGGCCCGGGTCTGGCCCCTGGAGAAGCTCTTCCGCAGCTTCGGCTCCTTCTTCGTGCGGCGCTGCTTCCGGGATCCGCTCTACCACGCGGTACTCGAGCGCTACGTGCAGCGCACCGTGGCCCAGGGCACCACCCAGGGCATCTTCCTGGAGGGTGGCCTCAGCCGGGACGGGCGGCTCCAGGCCCCGAAGCTGGGCCTGCTGGACTACATGCTGCGGGCCGGAGCCAAGGACCTGGTCTTCATTCCCGTGGGCATCAACTACGACCGGGTGGTGGAGGACAGCAACCTGGTGCGGGAGGGCTTGGGCAAGCCCAAGCGTGGCCCCCTGGCCCTGCTGCGGCGCACCTCCCTCTGGCTGCTGGGCCTGGTCTGGCGGGGCGCCACCCGCCGCTTCCACCGCTTCGGCTACGCGGTGGCCAACTTCGGCACCCCCATCCATGCCGCCACGGCCCTGAGGGGCGCCGACCTGCGCGACCTGGACTGGGAGACCCGCCGCCCCCTGCTGGAGACCTTCGCGGCGGACCTGCTGCAGGCCGTGGGGAACGAGGTCCCCATCACTCCCGTAGCCGTGGTGGCCTGGGTCTACCGGGAGCTGGGCGGCGAGGCGCCGGGCCGCGCGCCCTTCCGGGACCAGGCGCTGGAGACCCTGGCCCGGGCCCAGGAGCTGGGCCTGCCCCTGCACCTGCCCCGGGGGTCCTTCCAGCGCACCTTCGAGGTGGGCCTGCGGGTGCTGACCCTTCGACGCATCCTGCTGTCCGTGGACGGGCACCTGGTGCTGCCCCCCCACAAGGCCCCCCTCCTGGACTACTACGCCCACGGCGTCGGCCACCTGCTGGAGCGGACCCGCACGCCCTGAGGGGTCCGGTTCACGACCATCGCCCCACCACCGGCCCCTTGCAGGCTTCCGGCCTTGCTTTCATCCTTGTCTGGACAGACTCAAGGAGGTGCCCATGCGTTCCCGTTCCACGCTGCTGGTTGGTTCTCTGGGCGTGCTCGCCCTGCTCGGCTGCTCCAGCTCCGACCTCCACCTAGGCCCTTCCCCTTCCTACCTGGTCAACGCCATCGCCGTGGCCGACCTCGACGCCAACGGGCTGCCGGACATCCTGGGCCTGGTCTCCACGGAGTTCGACGGGGCCTCCACCCAGGGCTATGTCTCCACGCGGCTCCAGAGCTCCGCGGGGACCTTCGTCCTGCCCGCCCGCTTCGGCGTGGGCACCGGGCCCGCGAACCTGGTGGTGGCCGACGTGAACGGCGATGGCCGCCCCGATCTGGTGGTCGCCAACACCGCCGACAAGACCGTCTCCGTGCGGCTGGCGGATCCCGCCCGGCCCGGCTTCTTCCTGGCAGCCACCGTCCTGGCCACCCCGGGCCGCAGCCCCCTGGACGTGGCCGTGGGCGACCTCAACGGCGACGGCCGGGCGGACATCGTCGTCGCGGCCAGCGGCGCCAGCAACGTCCTGGTCTTCACCCAGACCGCAGCTGGCACCTTCAACGCGGCGGTGACCTATGCCGTGGGCGGGGAGCCTCAGGCCGTCACCGTGGCCGACCTGGACGGCAACGGCCGGGCCGACCTCGCCGTGGCCACCGCGGCCAACACCGTCTCGGTCCTGCTCCAGACCGCCGCGGGTGTCTTCGCCCCGGCCGTGGATTTCGCCACGGGCATCCAGCCCGTGGCCATCAAGGCCGCGGACCTCAACGGTGACGGCAGGCTGGACCTGCTCACCGCCAACCACGGGGCCGTGACTGGACCCGGCACCCAAGGGCTCAGTGTCCTCCTGCAGACCACGCCCGGGGTCTTCGCCGCCCCCGTGAGCTACACCACCGAATACCGCCCCACGGCCCTGGCCGTGGGCGACCTCAGTGGGGATGGCAAGGCCGATGTGGCGGTGGCCTGCGAGGGCCTGCCCGGCTCCCCTGGCGCCGTCTCGGTCCTCCTCCAGAGCGCCACCGCGGCGGGAACCCTCCTGGCGGCGGTCAACTACCCCGGCGGCTACGGCCCCATGGGCGTGGCCATCGCGGACATGAACGGCGACGGCAAGCCCGACCTGGTGATCGCCGACGGCGACATCGTGGTGCGCCTCAACAGCCCCACCGCGCCGGGCACCTTCGGCCCGCCGAATTTTTTCTATAACTGAGTAAAAGAGGCCCCGGGCAACCGGGGCCTCTTTTACTCAGCCCAGACTCACGTTGATCTTGCGGGGCCGGACCTCGGGCCGCTTGGGCACCATCAGGGTCAGCACGCCATTGCGGAGCTCGGCCACCACCTTCTCCCCTTCCACGTCCTCGGGCAGGGTGAAGGTGCGGCTGAACCGGCCGTGGCTGCGCTCCGAGAGATGGGTGCGCTCGCCCTCCTTGAGGAGCTCGTCCTCGCGCTTGCCCGCCACGGTGAGGCGGGTGCCTTCCAGGCTGATCTCAAGATCGGCCTCGAGGATGCCGGGGAGGTCGGCCTTGAACTGGTAGGCATCCGGAGTTTCCTTCACGTCAAAGCTGGGCATGAAGGCCACTTCGGGTCCACCCAGGTCATAGTCCCGGAGCGGATCCCAGCGCATGAAATCGCGCATGAGCCGGAAGGGCTCCAGGGCCGAGGCCGTGGTCTGCAGCGCCTGAGGGGCGCGGGTGCGGAGAATCGTCATAACGCCTCCTTGGATGGGGGATGCAGACCCCCTGCTTCGCCCTCCCCACGGGTGGCGGAAACGGGACCTGGTCCCCGAAGAAATCTCGTTCTTATCCAATTCACGTCAAGCCCTGTAAGCAAATTTTGCTTATTTGTTTATTTCAATATTACTTAAAGTAAACCTTCCCTCCCGGCGGACGAAAAGGTCTTCTCACCCGCACTGCTTGGAGCCTCCATGAACCTCCCCAGCGGCTTCCGGTTCCGCTCCCTCGCCGGCAAGGTCCTGGCCCTCAGCCTCCTGCCCGTGGCGCTCTTCATCCTGTTCTTCGCGGCTTACGTGCTGCCGACCCTCCACCGGTCCGTGCTGGCCTCCAAGCAGGACGGACTGAAGCAGGTCGTGGACCTGGCCATCACCCTCCTCCAGGAGCAGGAAGCCCAGGTCCAGGCGGGGAAACGGAGCCTGGAGACCGCCCACGCCCGGGGCAAGGAGATCATCGAGAACCTCCGCTACGACCAGACGAACTACCTCTGGATCCAGGGTCCGGGTCCCCGGATGATCACCCACGCCATCCGCCGGGACTGGGCGGGCAAGCTGACGGATGACCTGGGCGATCCGGCCCTCGCCAAGCTCTTCCGGGACATGGAACGCGTGGCCCAGAACCCCGCCGGCGGCTTCCATGCCTACGAGTTCCCCAAGCCGGGCCAGCCGGGGCTGTTTCCCAAGCAGAGCTACGTCCGGACCTTCGCGCCCTGGGGCTGGACCGTGGGGACCGGCATCTACGTGGATGATGTGGACCGCGCCATCCGCGGCATCGCGCTCGCGATGCTGGCGGGCATCCTGGCCATTGCCCTGGTGCTCTATTTCCTGGCGCGGAGTCTCTCCCGCCGGATGATCCTCCCGCTCCGCGACCTGGTGAAGGGCCTGCGCAACAGCGACCTCGCCCACCAGATCGAGGTCGCCTCGGAGGACGAGGTCGGCCAGGCCGCCCAGGCCTTCAATGACTACAACGGCAGCATGCGGAAGACGGTCCTGGACGTGTCGGAATACGCGGCGCGGGTGGCCTCGGGCAGCACCCAGCTCGCCGCCTCCGCCGAGCAGATGGCCCAGGCCGTGAATGAGATCGCCGGCGTGAGCGAAGGCCTGAAGGTGGCCGGAGAGGGGGTTGCCGAGGCCCTGCTGGCCCTGGGCGGCAGCGCGGGCCGGGTGGCCACCCGCACCCGGGAGGCGGAGAGCCGCAGCCAGGAGGCCGTCCAGGAGACCAGCCGCAGCGCCGAGGTCGGCCAGGGCACGGCCCAGGGCATGGCCGACATCAAGCAGGTCACCGGCCAGATCGTGAACGCCGTGACCGTCATCCAGGAGATCGCCCGCCAGACCAACCTGCTGTCCCTGAACGCCGCCATCGAGGCCGCCAAGGCCGGCGCCCAGGGCAAGGGCTTTGCCGTGGTCGCCGAGGAGGTCCGGAAGCTGGCCGAGCGCTCCGGCGGGGCCGCCCGGGAGATCGAGGGCCTCATCCTGCGCACCCAGGAGGCCGTCGCGGGCGGCGTGCAGGGCGTGGACAGCACCCTGGCCAGCCTGACGGCCATCCGGGAGCGCATCGACGGCGTGGCCGAGAGCATCCGGGAGATCGGCGGCCTGTCCCGGGACCAGGAGCGCACGGGCCAGGAGGTGGCTGAGATGATGGGGCAGACCACCGGCCGCCTCGCCCAGAACGCCTCCGCCACCCACGAGCTGGCCTCCACGGTCCAGGAGATCGCCAAGACCTCGGACGAGCTGGCCCGCGTGGCCGAAGGACTCCGGGCCGTGGTGGGATCCTTCAAGCTCTGACAACGGTGCACTGAGCTCGCCCCCTCCCTCCCGGGCCGCGCCGGGGGTACACTCGGCCCCCGAGGAGCCTTCATGCGCAAGCCCCTGCTCGTGCTCGGTGTCATCGCCGCCAGCCTGCTCGCGGGCTGGTGTGGTCATGCGGTCGCCCCCGGGACCGCCCGGCCCCGTCCGGTGGAGCCCCGGGGCGCCCTTTACGACTGGGAGCGGATCTCGGTCCAGCGGTTCAGGGAGGCCGCCCCCAGCGTGGTCTACATCACCACCACCGAGGAGCGGAGCCGCGGCTTCTTCGGCTTCGAGGTGGTGGAAGTCCCCGCGGGCTCGGGCACGGGGTTCATCTGGGATGCGGAAGGCCACGTGGTCACCAACTTCCACGTCATCCAGGGCGCGGTCCGGGCCACCATCACCCTGGCCGACGGCAGCCGCCACGAGGCCTCCTACGTGGGCGGCGCGCCGGACAAGGACCTGGCGGTACTGCTGCTGGCCAAGACCCCGCCGAAGCTGCACCCCATCCCCCTCGGCACCAGCGCGGACCTGCAGGTGGGCCAGTCCGTGCTGGCCATCGGCAACCCCTTCGGCCTGGACCAGACCCTCACCACCGGCGTGGTCTCGGCCCTGGGCCGGGAGATCCAGAGCGCCACCCGGCGCCGGATCACCGGGGTGATCCAGACCGACGCGGCCATCAATCCGGGCAATTCCGGAGGCCCCCTGCTGGACAGCGCCGGCCGCCTCATCGGGATCAACACGGCCATCCAGAGCAC
>CAIPAY010000043.1 GCA_903863195.1 uncultured Holophagaceae bacterium | reverse complement strand
GCCAGACCCGATTTCCCCATAACGGTCTGCTCGGCCCTCGCCGCTACGGGCTTGTTCAACATCGCATTTTGCCGGTGGGCACCGCCGCGCCTACCCACACCATCAACTCGGTCCCGCCACCGACGAAATGCTCACTGTTTTAACTGGTCCCGGATCGCCGACGGGGGCGCTGCGGGTGCCACGGGTGCCACTGGACCTGCTGGTTCACAGGGCTCCACAGGCGCGACCGGTGCGACCGGCGCGACTGGCGCCACGGGACCAGCCGGGACCACGGGCGTTGCTGCGGGAAGCACCAACACGGCCATCGGCCAGGGAGCGTTGGCCGCGGTCACCGGGGGTTCTGGGAACGCAGCCTTCGGCGCCACAGCCTTGGGAATGAACCAGGCCGGAACCGGGAATACCGCGATCGGCAACTCAAGCCTGTCATCCACCGTCAACGGCAACGGCAACACCGCCCTGGGCAACGAGACCCTTGTCTGGAACTTGAATGGCAGCAACAACACGGCCGTAGGCTTCCGGGCGCTCATGGAGAACACCACGGGCTCACCCAACACCGCCATCGGGGCCTATGCCCTGGAAGCGAACACGACCGGCAATGAAAACATCGCCCTTGGTGACGGTGCCCTGAGGGGCAATGTCTCGGGCACCTGGAATATCGCCGTGGGTCCCGAGGCTGGCAGCACCATCCTGAACACCAGCCACAACATCCACATCGGCCACACCGGCGTGGCAACTGATTCAGGGGTCCTCCGGATCGGCAACTCCCTGAGCCAGACCACAGCCTTCATCGCAGGCATCCGCGGTGTCACCACGATCGCAAATAACGCAATCCCGGTGGTGATCGACTCGAATGGCCAGCTGGGAACAATCTCTTCCTCCATCCGCTTCAAGGAGGACGTCCGGGATCTGGGCGGGGTCTCGAGCCGCATCTTCCAGCTGCGGCCCGTGAGCTTCCGCTACAAGGGCCAGATGGGCAATGCGCACTACGGGCTCATCGCCGAGGAGGTGGACCAGGTGATGCCCGAGCTGGCCGTGCACGGCAAGGACGGCCAGATCGAGACCGTGGCCTACCACGAGCTGCCGCCCCTGCTCCTGAGCGAGGTGCAGAAGCAGCAGAAGGCCATCGAGCGGCTGGAGGTGGACAACGCGGACCTCCGCCAGCAGCTCGCAGAGATCCGGGCACTGCTCCTGCGCCGGTAGGGGCTCTCCGCCGCCAATACGTGCCCAGGAGGGGCCGGAACCGCTACCCTTCCACCATGGATGCTCTGGCCTTCTCCTTCCCCCCCCTCGGCTTCGTGCGCTCGCCCTATGCGAAGCGCATCGACGCGCCGCACCAGCCGACGGTGGTGGAGGGCACCGAGTCCGGCGCCGTGGCCGAGGCCACGCTGGAGCTGGAGCCCTGGGTGCCGGAGACTGCCCTGCGGGACCTGGCGGGGTTCGAGCGTGTGTGGCTGGTCTTCGTGTTCCACCTCAGCGAGGGCTGGGCGCCGCTGGTGCAGCCGCCCCGGGGACCGAAGGGCAAGCGCGGCGTGCTGGCCACGCGATCGCCCCACCGGCCCAATCCCCTCGGCCTCTCCTGCGTCGAGCTGGTGGCCGTGGAGGGCCGCACCCTGCACCTGCGGGGCGTGGACCTGCTGGACGGCACGCCGGTGCTGGACGTGAAGCCCTACGTGCCCTACGCCGACGCCTTCCCTGAAGCCCGGGCCGGCTGGATCGACGCCGTGGATGCCGCCACCGGCGTCCACTCCGCGCCGGGACCCAAGAAGCCCCGTCGGCCCAACGCGACCTGAGGCGCTGGCGTCAGGGGATCTCACGCTCGTAGGGCAGCCCCAGGATCCAGTTCCGGATGGCCTGGACCACGGTGGCTTCGCGGCCGAAGTAGCCGTGGTTCGCCAGGGGATCGCAGGGGCCGGACTCGGGCTCGATGCTGCCCCGCACCGTGATCAGCGGCACCTTGTCGGCCAGCTTCAGGGCCTGGCCGTAGGGGCAGACCGGGCAGCCATCCTCGGCGTGATGGACCAGCAGCAGGGGCGTCTTCAGACGCTCGAACTTGAAGAGGCTGAGCCCGAGGTTGTTCCCGCTGGCGCGGAACACCGAGGAGGACAGCACCACGCCATCCACCGCCGGGCCCAGCTCCTGGGCCACATAGGCCGCCGAGACCGTGCCCCGGCTGGTGCCCACGAGGTGCAGCTTCGCTCCCTGGAACCGGGTCCGCAGGGCAGCCAGCACGGCGCGGACATCGGCGGCGTGCTCGTCGCTGATCCGGAAGGCGTCGTTCATGCCCTCGGCGTTGTCCGAGGGGCAGTCGAGGATGAGCACCGCCAGCTCCGGGGCCAGGAGTTGCTCGGCGCTGCGCACCAGGAAGTTGCCCCGGGGGCCGAGCACGACCTCGATGGGCCGACGCAGCAGGCTCTGTTTTCCAGACCCTCCGGGGAACAGGAGGGCCACCGCCTTGGGGGTGGTGCCCTCGGTCAGCAGCAGCGCGGGCTGGAGCACGCCGGGCCGCGTGGGGATTTTCAGCAGCTCCCGCTGGATCTCGCGGGGCGCAGCGCCGAGGCTGGCGGCGAGCAGGATCAGCGGGAGCAGCAGACGGTGCACAGAAGCCTCGAGATGGGTCCTGGCAAGTCTACGGGAAGGACTAGACTCAACCCATGGACAAGCCTGAGCAGGACCACTACGGACGCATGGCCTACCGCGGCCTCATCGCCTGGCCCGAGCGGCTCCAGCGGGAGGCGCCCCTGCTGCTGCGGGCGCTGGGGGCTGGCCCCTCGCGCCGGGTGCTGGATCTGGGCTGCGGCAGCGGCGAGCACAGCCGCTTCCTGGCCGCCCAGGGTTTCGCGGTGACGGGCCTCGACGCCTCCCCCTCCCAGGTGCGGGTGGCCACCGAGGCCGATCCCCAGGGCCGCTACCTCCAGGCCAGCCTCACGGCCCTGCCCGTGGCGGACCTCGTCCCCCAGGGCGGCGCCCTCTGCGTGGGCAACACCCTGCCGCACCTCGGCGACGAGGCCGACCTCCGGGCCTTCTTCATGGGCCTCGCCGCCTGCCTGGATCCCGGCGCGGCCTTCCTGCTCCAGCTGCTCAACTACGACCGCATCCTGGACCGTGGCGAGCGGACCTTTCCCCTGGTGCTGCGGCCCGGTGCGGTCGAGGGCGAAGACACGCTCTTCCTGCGTCTCATGACCCACCACGGCGGCGGCCGCCTGACCTTCACCCCCGCCACCCTGCGCCACCGCCCCGGCGCCGTGTCGCCCCTGGAGCTGCTCGCCGCCGAGGAGGTCGCCCTGCGCGGCTGGCGCCGGGCCGAAGTGGAGGCGCTGCTGGGCGAGTGTGGCTTCCGCGTCCGCGAGACCCTCGGCACCATGACCGGCGAAGCCTGGAGTCCGACCTCGTCGGATCTCGTGGTGATCGCTTTGCGGGTGTGAAGGAAAGGCAAACTGATTCACCACGAAGATCCCATGCCGGCACGGGATCTTCGTGGTGATGTTTTTTCACTTATCTGTTTGAGCTCAGTCTCACCCTGCTGCGTCCTCGGGGTAGCCCAGGTACTGGCGGAAGGTGAGGCCCACGGGGGCGCCTTCTTCGAAGACCTGGTCGCGGGCGCCCTTCTGGATGCGCAGCTCGTGGGGGCCGACGCGGACGCGGTACTCGACCACCTCGCCCAGGTAGACCCTGCGCAGCACGGTGCCGCGCAGGCCGCCCCCGGCCTGGAGGTCGATGTGGGTGGGGCGGGTGGCCAGGGTCCAGGTCGGGCCTGCCGCGCCCTCGGGCCGCGGCGCCTCCAGGGGGCCTGCCCCGGGGGCGCCCTGCACGTAGCTGCGACCGTCCCGGTCCTCCATGGGCAAGAAGTTGGAGAGGCCGATGAAGCTGAAAACAAAGCGGCTGGCGGGCTGCTCGTAGATGGCGACGGGGCTGCCCACCTGCTGCAGCACGCCGTCGCGCATGACCAGCATGCGGTCGGAGATGGCCATGGCCTCGGCCTGGTCGTGGGTGACAAAGACGATGGTGAAGCCCAGGCGGCGCTGGAGATCCTTGATCTCGAAGCGCATCTCCTCGCGCAGCTTGGGGTCCAGGTTCGACAGGGGCTCGTCCAGCAGCATGACCTGGGGGTTGATGGCGATGGCGCGGGCGAGGGCGATGCGCTGCTTCTCGCCGCCGGAGAGCTCGCCCGGGAAGGCGCTCTGGACCTTGAGCAGCCCCGTGTCCGCCAGGGCGCGGCGGGTCTTCGCCTGGATGTCGGCGCGGCTGAGGCCCTTGATCTGCAAAGGGAAGGCCACATTGTCGAAGATGTTGAGGTGGGGCCACACGGCGAAGGCCTGGAAGACCATGCCGAAGTCCCGCTGCTCCGGGGGCAGGTAGTAGCGGCGCGCGCTGCTGGAGAAGACCCGGTCGCCCACGCGGATCTCGCCCTCGTCCAGGTCCTCGAAGCCCGCGAGCATGCGCAGGGTCGTGGTCTTGCCGCAGCCGCTGGGGCCCAGCAGGGAGAAGCACTCGCCGTCCCGGATCTCCAGATCCAGGTCCCGCACGGCCGTAACACCGCCGAAGCGCTTGGTGACGTGGGACAGCGTGACGGTGGCCATCAGGCGCTCTCGATCTTGGCGCGGGTGACGCGCTTGATGAGCAGCTGGCCCAGCACGATGATCACCAGGGCGATGGCGGCCAGGGCGGCGGCGTAGACGGTCTCCCCGTCCTCGTTGAGGGTGTAGATCGCCACGCCGATGGTGCGGGTGTGGGGGCCGTAGAGCAGCACCGAGGTGGTCAGCTCCCGCAGGGCCGGCAGGAAGATCAGGAAGAAGGCCGCCACCATGCCGGGCTTGATGAGGGGCAGCACCACGTCCTTCATGGCCTGCCACTTGCTGGCGCCGCAGGCCCGGGCGGCTTCCTCCAGGCTGTCGTGGACCTGCTCCAGGGCCGCGGAGGTGGATTTGAGCGCGAAGGCCATGTAGCGGGCGATGTAGGCCACGAAGATGATCCAGGCGGTGTTGTAGAGGTTCACGCCGAAGCGGCCACTCCACATGAGGATCACGCCCAGGGCGATGACGGTGCCGGGCACCGAGAAGGGCAGTACGCCCAGGAACTCCAGTAGGAACTTGCCCCGGATCTTGGTCTTTACCAGCACGTAGCTGATGAGCGTGCCGATGAGCATGGTCACGGCGGCGGCGCAGAGGGACAGGTAGAAGCTGTTCCAGATGGCGTCCCGGGTCAGCTCCCACTTGAAGAGGATGTAGGTGAAGTTGTCGAGGGTCATGTTCTCGAGCTTGAAGGCCAGGCCGTAGGTCTTGAGGGTGCCCACCAGGAAGATGGTGGCCGTGGGCAGCACCACCGTGAGGGCGATGTAGACCACGCTGAGGATCAGCAGCGGCCACTTCAGGCCGCGCAGCTTGAGGACCATGGGCCGCATGCTCTTGCCGGAGATCACCTGGAAGCGGCCGGAGCTGAGGACCAGGCTCTGCACATAGAGGATGGCCGCGGCGCTGAGCACCAGGATGGAGGACAGCATGGTGCCGGTGCGGATGGCCTCGAAGTTGCCGCCGCTGGCGTAGATCTTTTCGTAGATCTTGGTGGGGATGATGAAGATGTTGCGCTCGGTGCCGAGGATCGCCGGGACGCCGAAGTGGGCCAGCGAATACAGGGCGACCAGCAGGGCGCCCGCCAGGATGCTGGGCATCATCAGGGGCAGGGTGATGCGGCGGGTGATGGTGAACAGCCCGGCCCCGGAGATGCGCGCGGCCTCTTCGAGCGTGGGATCCATGCGCTCCAGGGCGCCCGAGACCTGGATGAACACGAAGGGGAACAGGTACATGGTCTCCACGGCGATGATGCCGCCGAGGCTCATGATGTTGAAGACCGGGTCCTCCAGGTGGAAGAGGTCCATGAGCAGCCGGTTGATGTGGCCGCCGCGGGGCGAGAGCAGGATCTTCCAGGCCAGGGCCCCGATGAAGGAGGGCAGCATGAAGGGCACCAGGAACAGCACCTTCATGGTGGCCTTGTAGGGCAGGTCCGTGCGCGACACCAGCCACGCGAAGAACACGCCGATGAGCGTGCTCAGCACCGTGGTGCCCCCGGCGATGACCAGGGAGTTCTTCAGGGCCTCGAGGGTGTCCGGCTCCTTGAGCAGGGCCAGGGCCCGGAGGAAGTCCGGCTTGCCCTCCACCACAAAGGCGTTCCAGAAGATGAGCAGGATGGGGATGGCCACCACCACCACGAGGATGAGGATCGACAGCAGTAGCAGGAGCTCGGCGGTGCCGAAGCGGCGCGGACGCATGTCAGGCCTCTCCGGTCAGGGCCGAAGCGGCGAAGGTCCGCAGGCGGTGGAAGCGCACGCCGCAGGGCTGGCCCTCCTCGGGCAGGCCGAAGCCGGCCATGACCTCGGAAGTCTCCTGCTGGATGCGGAGCTCGCGGCCGCCGATCTCCACGCGGAAGTCCACCACGGCCCCCAGCAGCGCCACCCGCTTCACGAGGCCCGGCACGCCGCCCGCCTGGACCAGCTCGGCCTCCATGGGCCGGAAGCCGCCCACCAGGGGGCCGGTGTCGGGGCGCGGGCCCTCGGGCCGGAGGTCGATGGGGGTGCCGGCGACGAGGACCTGCTCCCCGTCGAAGGTCAGGTCCACGAAGCTGGTGACGCCCAGGAAGCGGAACACCTCCAGGTCCGCCGGCTGGTCGAAGACCTCGCGCGGCGTGCCCACCTGGCGGAGCCGGCCTGTCGGGTCCAGGATGCCGATGCGGTCCGAGAGGGCCAGGGCCACCTCCTGGTCGTGGGTGACGTAGAGGATGGTGGCGCCGTGCTGGCGCTGCAGGTCCTTGATCTCGAAGCGCATCTCCTCGCGCAGGTTCGCGTCGAGGTTGCTGAGGGGCTCGTCCAGCAGCAGCACCTCGGGGTGGGCCACCAGGGCCCGGGCCAGGGCCACGCGCTGCTGCTGGCCGCCGGAGAGCTGCGAGGGATAGCGCTCCCCGAGGGCGCCCAGCCCCACCTGGTCCAGCACGCCCTGTACCGCGGCCTGGGCATGGGCTGGCGTTTCCGCCCGGAACTTGAGCGGGTAGGCCGTGTTGGCGCGCACAGTGAGGTGCGGCCAGACCGCGTAGTCCTGGAAGACCACGCCCAGGTTCCGGGCCTCGGGCGGCACATTCGTACCCCGGCCCGAGACGAGCCGCCCGCCGATGTGGATCTCCCCGGCGTCCAGCGTCTCGAAGCCCGCCACCAGGCGCAGCAGCACGGTTTTGCCGCAGCCCGAGGGGCCCAGCAGCGTGAAGCACTCGCCATCCTCCACGGCGAGGCTCAGGTCCTGCAGGATCCGCTTGGGCCCGTAGGCCTTGGTCACGCCTTCGACTGAGACCCGGCCCATGGAGTCAGCGCAGGGTCTTCTCGAACTGCTTGACGAAGCCTTCCTTCAGCTTGATGGCGGCGGGGTAGTCCAGCTTGATGGCCCGCTTGATGGCCTCCTCGGGGGCCACCAGGCCCATACTCTTGTCGATGGGGATATCCACCCGGGCGGGCAGGGTGCCCGAGGCTGTGATGATGGTCTGGCCCTCCTTCGACAGCAGGAAGTCGATGAACTTCTTGGCCGCAGGCTTGTTGGGGCTGCTCTTCATGATGGCGATGGGGCTCGGGATCACCAGCATCTCGGGGGGGAACACCAGCTTCAGGTGGGCGCCCTTCTGGATCTTGTCCAGGGCGATGTAGTCCACGCCGATGCAGATGGTGAAGTCGCCGGAGGCGGTGTCGTCCACCACCTGGCCGGAGCCCTGGCCGATCTTCGCGCCGTTGGCCTTGAGCTTGGCGAAGTAGTCCCAGCCGAACTTCTCCACCAGCATGGCGCAGCTCATGAAGGAGGTGCCGGACAGGGCGGGGTTCGCGATGGTGACCTTGTTCTTGAAGGCCGGGTCCAGCAGGTCCGCCCAGGTCTTGGGCACCTTGCCGACATTGGCGGCGTTGTCCGTGTTGTAGACGATGCCCAGAGTGCCCAGGCGGGCGATGGCGAAGGTCTTGTCGGGGTCCGTAACGGTGCTGCGGATGGCGCCGGCTTCGGGTGAGGCGTAGGCCTCGAACATGCCCTCGGCCTTGAGCTGGAAGAAGTCCGGCACCTCGCTGTGCCACAGGATGTCCGCGGCCACCTTGCCAGCCTGGCGCTCCGCCGCCAGCTTGGCCATGACCTTGCCGGCGCCGGCGGAGTAATAGTCAAAGGCGACATTGGGCTGCTTCTTCTTGAAGGCATCCCGCAGCTTGCCCATGAGGCTTTCCTTCATGGACGTGTAGACCATGACCTTTTCCTGGGCCTGGAGGGTGCCGCCCAGGAAGGCGAAGGCCAGCAGCAGCGGGAGGACGTATCGGCGCATGGGGCACTCCATAGGGGATGGCGCTATCGGTTGCCCCATTATGCGCCCCACCCCACGGTGCGGTGGAAGGGGATCTTCCAGATCGGTGGCCTCAGAACCTGCGGCCGAAGCCCACCCAGGCATTGAGTCCCGTGGAGTCGGTGTCGGCGGTCACGGTTGGGCTGAGCGCCAGGCTGCCGCTGGCATCGGCGGTGTGCTTGAGCCGGGCCCAGGTGTAGCTCACGCCAACCTCGAGGTACCAGGTCCGGGCGTCCGTGAGGTAGATGTCGGCGCCGGCCCCCACGGTGAGCATGGGGAACCACCCACTGTTGTCCACCTGGAGGCGCTCATCGAGCAGGGGATTCCGCAGGGTGAGGAGGGTGCGGTCCTTGTCGTAGGCCAGCCCCGAACCCGCCACCAGGAAGGGGTAACAGGGGCCGTTGTTGCCCAGGGGGCGGTAGTGCACCACCGCGAGCAGGTCGGCATAGGTGGTGTACTTCTGCTCAAAGCCCATGGTGGCGGGACCCGCCAGGGTGGCGACCGTCTCCGTGCCGCGGATCCGGCCCGAGGAGTAGTCGAACTCCAGCCCCACTTTCCACTGGGGCGAGAGGTCCCGGAAGATCTGCACCCCCACGTTCAGGTTGGCCACGTCATCCCAGGTCTGGAAGTGGGTGCCGAAGGTCCCGTTGATGTCCTGCTTGATCTGCCGGTTGGCCTCGGTCTGCTTCGGCCAGCTCTGCTGGAGGTATATCGTGGTGGACCAGGGCCCGGAGAAGCCTTGGGCGGAAGCGGGAAGCAGGCAGGCGAGCGCAATAAGGCCGGGGGACACCCTCATCGAAGCACCTCGCGGAAACCCCCCAATGGATAATTCCAGACTGCTTTGTTGTCAATGGATGGAATTGTGAAATAACGGCACCTTGACAGCATGCTGGTTCGTCCAGAACTTTGGGGCATGCCACTGTTCCGGAGGTCCGACGGCGACCTGGTGCGAGGGGAAGCTCCGGTGAGGCAGCTCATGCCTTATCTGATGCGGGGCCGGAACGAGAGCTGCGTCTACCAGGAGACGGTCTTCCGGGTGGCCGCCACCCAGGATTGGCTGAAGGCCTTCAACCGGACCCACCCGACCCGGGCCACCCTCTTCCACCTCGTGGCCTATGCCACGGCCCTGGCCATGCAGGAGCGGCCGCGGCTGAACCGCTTCGTGTCCGGCGGGCGGCACTACCAGCGCCGGGAAGTGTCCCTGGCCTTCGTCGTAAAGACCGCCTTCCGGGACGAGGCCGCGGGCGCCACGGTGAAGGTGCTGGCCCCCCGGGGGGAGCCCTTCTCGGAGTGGTCCGGCCGGCTGGCCGCCCTCGTGGACCAGGCCCGGACCACCCGGCGCTCCGTGGACCAGGAGGTCAACCTGATCATGCTGCTGCCGGGCTTCCTCATCCGGGGGCTGGTGAGCCTGGCCCGCTGCCTGGACCACTGGAACCTCTACCCGGCCTTCATGATCCGGAACGATCCCATGTACTCGACCGTGTTCCTGGCGAACCTGGGCTCCGTGGGCGTTTCCGATGTCTACCACCACCTGTTCGAGTACGGCACCACGTCCATCTTCGGCGCGGTCTCCGCACCCCGGCCGACCTTCTTTCCCCGGGAGAACCAGGGCGTGGTGGAGTCCGGCCTGACCGTGCGGTGGACCTTCGACGAGCGCATCGATGATGCCTTCTCCTGCGCCGGGGGGCTCTACATCATCCGCAAGGTCACCGAGGATCCGGCCCAGTGGCTGGGTCCTCCGGAAGGCGCGCCCACCTGGACGGGCCAGCCCTGGACATGAGCCTCCGGCCCTCGGAGCGGCTCACCGCGCTCGCGCTGGCGGTGCTGCTCGCCTTGGCCTGCCTGGCGCGGCCTCCCGGCTGGGGTTCGACAGCCCTGGCCCTGGCCGGCCTGCTGCTGGCCCAGGCGTTCCTGAGCGGGTCAGCGGTGGGTGGCAGGCTCGGGCTGGCGCGCGACTTCGCGCCTGCGGGGGCCGTGCTGGCCACCTTCCTGCTGCTCCAGCCCCTGGTGGCGGGGGTCAATCCCCAGCGCTTCGATGGGCTCCTGGCCCAGGCGGACGCCCGGTGGCTGGGAGGCGTTGCGGACGCCTGGCGCGGCAGCTTCGGCCGGCCCGCCGCCTTCACGGACCTGGTCTACGGCGCCTATGCCAGCTTCTACTTCCTGCCCCTGAGCGTGGCGGTCCTGGCCCGGGTGCGGCTGGACGCGGCCCGGTTCGAGCGGGTGGTCTTCACCTTGCTGCTGGGCTTCTACCTCTCGTTCCTGGGCTACTTCCTCTGGCCTGCTGAGGGTCCCCGGATCCCCCAGGCTCTCGAAGCCGCCCAGCTGGGCGGGGGACCCTTCTCCGACGGCGTCCGGATGTTCCTGCGCCACGCGGAGCGCACCACCCTGGACGCCTTCCCCAGCGGCCACACCCTGCTCTCGCTGCTGGCGGTGCTGCTGGCCGCCCGGCCCTTTCCTCGGGTCGCCCCGCTGCTTGCGCTCTGGGCGGGAGGCATCATCTTTGCGGCGGTCTACATCTCGGCCCACTACGTGGTCGACGTGCTGGCGGGGGCGGCCCTTGCGCCCCTCACGCTGCTGCTGGCCCCTCACGCCGCGCGGCTCCTGGGGGAGCTGCCGGACTAGCGGTCGTTGCGCACCACGAGCACATCGCAGGGGGCGTGGCGCACCAGCTTGGTGGCGGTGGAGCCGAACAGCAGGTGCTCCAGCGCGCTGTGGCCCACCTGGCCAATGACCAGCAGGGCTTCGGGGTCTGCCACGCCCAGGATCTCCTCGGCGGGGGAGCCGGCGAGGAGGATCCCCTTGGCCTCCGGATAGGGCGCCAGCCAGGTGTCCATGATCAGGCTCGCGTTGGGCTGGGCATCCATGAACCAGGATGGGTCGCCCATGGGGGCGTAGACCGAGTAGGCCGCCATGCTGGGCCCCTCGACCACATGGATGACCGTGAGTGGCACCTCGAGCTGGCGGGCCCACCCGGCCGCCCGGTCCAGGGCGCGGCGGCTGTTCTCTGAGAAATCAATGGCGACAAGGACCCGTTTGAACATGGGACACCTCGCTTCCGCCCCCAATGTAGGTTCCGCGACTTGACGCTTCCATCCCATCGCCCGATGCTTTCGTCGATTCCTTCCGATGCCACCGCGTGAGGATCCCCATGGGCAATGCGATTCTTGGGCCCGGCCAGGGCACCTACGACCGACTGGTGGAGCGGCTCAACCGCTCACCCCAGGGAGCGCCACCCTCGGAGCGCCTCTTCCAGATCCTGCGCCTGCTGGTGAGCGAGGAGGAGGCCGGGCTGCTGGCCCAGGTGCCGATCCGGCCCTTCACCGCCCGCCGGGCCGCGGCGCTCTGGGGCCTGTCTGAGACCCGGGCCCGCCAGGTACTCGACGGCCTCGCGGACCGCGCCATGCTGCTGGACTACCCCGAAGGCGGCGAGACCCGGTATGTGCTGCCGCCCCCCATGGCGGGCTTCTTCGAGTTCTCGATGATGCGGGTGCGGGGCGATGTGGATCAGCAGGCCCTGGCGGAGCTCTACTACGACTACATCAACATGGAGGAGGACTTTTGCCGGGAGCTCTTCGCCACGGGCCAGACCCAGCTGGGCAGGGTCTTCGTGGACGAGACCGCCCTGCCCGCGGGGGGCACCCTGGTGGTGCTGGATCACGAGCGGGCCAGCGAGGTGGTGCGCTCCGCCAAGGCCATCGGCATCAGCGCCTGCTACTGCCGCCACAAGATGGCGCGGAAGGGCCGGGCCTGCGATGCCCCCATGGACATCTGCATGACCTTCGGCAGCTGCGCGGACTCCCTCACGCGGCACCAGGTGGCCCGGCGCGTGGATGCCGCCGAGTGCCTGGACCTGCTGGCCCAGGCCCGGGAGCGGGGGCTGGTGCAGTTCGGCGAGAACGTCCGCGAGCAGGTGAGCTTCATCTGCAACTGCTGCGGCTGCTGCTGCGAGGCCCTGATCGCGGCGCGGCGCTTCGCCTTCATGAAGCCTGTGCACACCACCAACTACCTGCCCGAGGTGGACAGCGGGCGCTGCAACGGCTGCGGCAAGTGCCTGGACGCCTGCCCCGTGGAGGCGCTGGGACTCGTGAGCGCCCACGACCCTCACCGCCGCGTGGCCCGCACGGCCCAGCTGAATGAGGAGCGCTGCCTGGGCTGCGGCGTGTGCGTGCGGGTCTGCGCCAAGGAGGCCATCCGCCTGAAGCCCCGCCCCTCGCGGGTGCTGACCCCCGTCAACACCGCCCACCGCACAGTGGTCATGGCCCTGGAGCGCGGCAAGCTGGCGGAGCTGCTGGTGGACGGCCAGTCCACCCAGGGCCACCGCGCCGCCGCCGCCATCCTCGGCGCCGTCCTGAAGTTGCCCCCCCTCAAGCAGGCCCTGGCCTCCGAGCAGCTCAAGTCCCGCTACCTGGATCGGCTGCTGGCGGGATACTGATTTGTTGGGCGGAAGGGCAACAACTCTCGCAGAGGGCGCGGAGAGGGCCGAGGTTCGCAGAGAACAGCGGGTAACCCGAAGCCCTCAGCGCCCCTCCGCCCCCCTCGTCTTTTCTCTGCGAGAGTGGTTCCTTTTGCCTGAGTGTGCAGAGAGCACCCAGGTGGCGAGACAAACTGTTCCTGGTGGCGAGCCTTATTCGAGCGTCTACCGCGCTGCGGGCTTGGGCAGGCCTTCGAGGCAGGCGAGGCCCTTGGCCATCTCTTCGTCGGAGAGGGAGTGGTCGGAGAGCTTGCCGTCCAGGAAGTCGCTGTAGCCGTTCAGGTCAAAGAGGCCGTGGCCGCTGAGGTTGAACAGGATGACGCGCTCCTTGCCCTCCTCGCGGGCCTGCTTGGCCTCCCGGATCACCTGGGCGATGGCGTGGCTGCTCTCGGGCGCGGGGATGATGCCCTCGGTGCGGGCGAAGAGGACGGCGGCCTCGAAGCACTCCAGCTGCTGGATGGCCACGGCGCGGGTGAGGCCCTCCATGACGGTCTGGCTCACCAGGGGGGCCATGCCGTGGTAGCGGAGGCCGCCCGCGTGGATGCCCGGGGGCATGAAGGTGTGGCCCAGGCTGTGCATGGCCATGAGGGGCGTCATGCGGGCCACGTCGCCGTGGTCGTAGACGTAGGGCGCGCGGGTCAGGGTTGGGCAGGAGGCGGGCTCCACGGCGATGATGTCGATGTCGGCGCCGTTGATCTTCTCCTTCACGAAGGGGAAGGCGATGCCGGCGAAGTTGCTGCCGCCGCCCACGCAGGCGATGACCTTGTCGATCTTGCGCTCGCCCAGGGCGGCCATCTGCTTCTGGGCCTCCAGGCCGATGATGGTCTGGTGCAGCAGCACGTGGTTGAGCACGCTGCCCAGGGTGTAGCGGGTCTTGCCCGTAGGATCCGTCACCGCCGCTTCCACGGCCTCGCTGATGGCGATGCCCAGGGAGCCGGTGCAGTTGGGATCCTGGGCGAGGATGTCCCGGCCCGCCTGGGTCTCCATGCTGGGGCTGGAGATGCAGTCCACGCCCCAGGTCTTCATCATCATCTTGCGGAAGGGCTTCTGCTCGAAGCTCACCTTCACCATGTAGACCTTGCACTCCAGGCCGAACTGGCTGCAGGCGAAGGCGATGGAGCTGCCCCACTGGCCCGCGCCGGTCTCGGAGGTGATGCGCTCGATGCCCGCCTGCTTGTTGTAGTAGGCCTGGGCGATGGCCGTGTTCACCTTGTGGCTGCCCGCAGGGCTGACGCTCTCGTTCTTGAAGTAGATCCGGGCGGGCGTCTTGAGGGCCGCTTCCAGGGCCCGGGCGCGGTGCAGGGGGGTGGGACGGTAGCGCAGCATGATCTCCAGGACCTCGTCCGGGATCGTGATGTGGCGCTCCTGGCTCATCTCCTGCTCGATGAGGTTCATGGGGAACACCGCGGCCAGCTGGTCAGGACTGACGGGATTCCCATCGGGCCCCAGGGGCGGGTGGGGCGCGTGGGGCAGGTCCGCGGCCAGGTTGTACCACTGGCGGGGAATCTCGCTGTCGGGAAGGATGCTGCGGTTGGACACGGGGTCTCCTGGTGCGTCGTGGGGGGGGGATCAGCCTTGGAGGCGGTGGTGGTGGTCCAGCATGGTCCGGAGGGCCGAGTGGGGCTTCTTCAGCTCCCGCGACCCCCGGGTGATCTTGCAGAGGCTCAGGCCCAGCTCGGAGGCGATGGCCCGCTGGCTCTGGCCGCCGTCCAACCGCTTCACCAGCTCCCAGCGGGAGCTGATGCCCTGGACCTCCGAGGGGGTCAGGATCTCGCGCAGGAACTGCTCCACCAGGTCCGGGTCGCCGGACTGGTGGAGCAGCGCGGCCAGCTCGGCCAGGCGATCCAGGCTGTTTCTATGCATAGAAACATTCCATCAAACCTGGAAGTGTCCGTCAACAAGAAGGTTGAGTGGTCCTACCCACTGTGGGGTGCCGGGATGACAAAACCAAAGCCGGGCCGAGGGCTGAATGGAGGTCTCTGCTGAATCCTGGCTGAAACTCGGACTCCTCAGAGGAGGGTTATTGGATAGATATAAGTCTATTGAAAACAATTTTTTCACAATTATCGGTACAATAAAAATACGTAAAACAGCTTACTTAAAATAAACAATATCAATCATATGAATTCAAAATAATCACCATATAATGTGGCTCAGCAATCCGAACCGTTTTTTCGTTTTTCTCAGAACGAGCAGTCGACTCTCGACCCCGATCACGGCAGCGGAGGCACCTTTCACCATGGACCCGACAGGACTGCGGAGCATCGGTGAGGTCTGTGCGGAGACGGGCCTCACGGTGGATGTGATTCGGGCCTGGGAGCGTCGCTATGGCTTCCCCGTTTCCCAGCGGTTACCCACCGGACACCGGCGCTACGAGGAAGATGTGGTGGCCCGGCTCAAGCTCATGGCCCAGGCGGTCACCCTGGGCCACAAGCCCTCGAGGGCGGCCAGTGCCAGCGAGGCGGACCTCCGGAAGCTAATCCTGCCCGGGGGCAACACCCGGGTGGAGGCCTTGTTTGCGGGCGTGGTGGCCATGGACTCGGATCGCATCCGGCAACTCCTGCGGCAGAACATGCTTGAGCTGGGCTGGGAGCCCTTCCTCCTGCGGGTGGCCTCTCCCCTCCTGGACCGCGTGGGCATCGCCTCGGCCGACGGCGACATCGAGATCCACCACGAGCACCTGATCTCCGAGCTGCTCGAGGACTTCCTCCGGACCATTCGTCAGGAGTTCCACTCCCAGCCGGGGCGGGGCCGGGTGCTGCTCTGCACGCTGCCAGGCGAGCGCCACCGCCTGGGGCTGCTGATGGCCGCCCTGGCCCACGCGGCCCTCGGCGCGCGCACGGAGGTTCTGGGGGAGGATGTGCCCATCGCCAACATCGCCGAGGCGGCCATCACACTGAAGGTGGACAAGGTAGCCGTGAGCATGTCCGTCTACTTCACCGGGGAACCCGCCCGGACCCTGCTCCGGGAGCTGCGGGAGCGGCTGCCCGAGGCGTGCAGGCTGGTGATTGGCGGCAAGGGCGCGGCCCGGCTGCGCCTGGTGCCGGGCATCCGTAAAGCGAAGGACCTCTGCGTCGGCTGAGCCGGGCAGGCAGGCTACTTGGCCGGCTGTTCCTGCAGCTTGGCCAGGATCTGCCGCTTGCCCATGGCCCGGACGGCGGCGATGGCCTCCACCTGGGGGCCGCGGGGGCGGGTGGTGCCAGCCTCCCAGTTGTAGATGGTCTGGGCGGAGACCCCCAGGAGGGCACCCATGTCGCCGGCGGAGAGACCCAGCTTCTGGCGCCGGGAGTTGAGGCCCTTGGCGCTGAACCGCACCCGGGACTCGGGGGCGGCCGCTTCCTGGCCCTCACCTTTGCCGACCACCTTCTTGCCCAGGTGGGCAAGCTGCTTTTCCAGCGCGGTGGCGCGGCGCTTGAGCGTGGCGATCTCGGAGCGATAGAGGGCCGAGGCCTTCTTCAGGCTCTCGGTCTCGCTGCGCAGCTCTTTGCGGGCCAGGCGCATGATCTCTTCCTTGAGGACGGAGGCAATGTTGGGCATGACGGTATCCCTGTAAGTTTGGCTCAGTGGACTTGAGGGGCCGGCTCCCAAACAGGGACCGGGATCGGAATGTCCTCGTCTCTTCAGGTTTTGCGAAGGGTCGCGGAGGCCTTATTATGCAGCGAACCCAATTGGCCTTCCACCCCGGTGCGCTTGATTCTAAAAAGAAGTTTGGTTCCAGCACCCAGACATGGACCAATTCGGCTGAGCTCATGTGTTGTATTCTGTGCAATTAAGACGTGCCACAATGGAGAGAATCGGCGGAGTCCATGAAAAACAGGTCGTTTCTGCAGCGATTGGGGTTCAGCCTGGCCGGGATCTCCACAGCCTGGCGCCTGGAGGCGAGCTTCCGCAGCCAGACCGTCATGGCCGGGGGGGCGGTGCTGTTTCTCCTCTGGCTGCGGCCACCGGCGGTCTGGTGGGCCTTGGTCCTGATGAACTGCGGCCTGGTGCTGGGTGCGGAGCTCTTCAACACCGCGCTGGAGCACACGCTGGACCGGCTCCATCCCGAGCTGCACCCGAGCATCCGCATCGCCAAGGACTGCGCTGCGGGGGCGGTGCTGATGTTCAGCTGCTGCGCCCTGGGCACCTTCATCGCCCTGCTCATCGCCCGCTGGCCCCTCTGGCCGCGCTGAGGCCGGGCCTCAGAAGCTGACGCGCAGGGTGGCGCCCTGGTAGGCGGGACCCACCACAGGCTGGAAAGACACCTTTACGTCCCCCTTGGCCGAGCTGCGCAGCGACTGGTTGAAGTGCACCACCTCGCGGCCCACGAAGGTCCCAATGGCCGCGCCACTGAGGACGTCCGACAGGAAGTGGGCACGACGCTCCATGCGCGCAACCCCCACCAGGGTGGCCAGCCCGTAGGAGACGCCCGTGACCCAGGGCTGGTCCGCGTGAGCGCTGATGACCGAGGCCAGCACGAAGGCCTGGGTGGTGTGCCCCGAGGGGAAGGACTCTCCCCCGGTGAAGGGCTTGAAGTGGGAGCTGCCCTCTCCGGCGTAAGGGCGGGAGCGTCCCGCCAGGACCTTCAGGGGCAGGGTCAGGGTGAGCTGGGCGATGACCATGGCCATGCCGGCGTCGATGCCCACGGCCCTCACGGCGGGATCCTTTAGCGCCGCGCCGCCCAGGTAGACGCCCCCAGCGATGATGAGGCTGCCGGTGCCGCCCAGGTATTCCACGTTCTTGGCCAGGTTGTCCCAGGAGGGTCGGGCATTGCGGGCGAAGGCCCGATCCAGGGGGGCGTCCAGGGCCAGACCCGCACCGAGCACAGCCACCGCTCCTAGACCCACCTGCTTCCAGTCCGAAGCCTCCCAGTCTGCAGGCCGCGTCACCACATGCACCGTGTCCCGCACCAGCAGCCGCGGGAGGCTCGCAAGGGCCTCCGGGTCAGCCTTGGCGGGGGCCTGGACCGGTGTGGGCGCGACCCCGTCGGTGGGCGCCTGGGCCCAGAGGGGCGCGGCCAGACAGGGCAGAAGCAGGCCGAGCCCCAGGTTCTGAAGGTGGATGGCAGGGCGCATGGTTCTCCTTGGGGGCTGCTGCGAAACCAGATCGGTCGCTTCAGGATAGACGGAAGCCGGCCTGCTCCCTTTCAGGTATTGCCCGCCGGGGCGCGCGCCGTACCGTGGGGGTGGATCGGTGGACGGCGATGCCTACGGTGAAGGGGATCCTCGGCGGCGGCCTGGTCTGGCTGCTGTCGGGCGGTCTGCCGGCGCTGGGCCAGGAACCCCTGGAGCTGGGTCCGATCCCGACCCGGGAGATGTTCCCCCTGTTCCTGCCGCCCCTGGTCTACCAGCCCGTGAACCCGACGCCCGTGGGCCAGGGCCGGTGGCGGGTCTCCCTCGACCACGTTCGCGCCAACACTTTCGAGTTCTCGGAGGTGTTCAAGGATCAGGTGCCGCGCGATGCCCTGGGACGAGTGGCCATCACCCGAGCCTTCATCCTGTCCCAGTCCGCGCAATACGCGTCCCTGCCCCTGGTCTACTACTTCGACGAGGAGATCGTGCGGACCGCGCTCCGCGTCCGTTATGGGCTGACCGACCGGACGGACGTGTGGGTGGAACTGCCCTTCCAGAGCCACACCGGCGGCTACCTCGACAACGTCATCGAGGACTTCCACCGCCTCGGCTTCGAGCAATACGGGCGGGACCGGGTGGTCAAGCACCAGCTGACCCTGGCGGTGATGACCCACGGCCAGCTGCAGTTCTTCAGCGACCAGCCCATTCGCGGCAAGACCCAGGACCCCACCCTCGGCCTGGTCCACGTGCTGGCCCAGGAACCGGGCTGGACCCTTTCGATCTACGGGGCGCTCAAGCCCCCCCTGACCACCACCTACGATGTCTACCAGTCCGGGTGGGACCAGACGCTCGGGCTCAGTGCCCGGTGGCAGCCGGTCCCGCGCCATGTCTTCTACCTCGGCGTGGGCTTCCTCAGGCGCCCCGGCGGCAGCCTGGCCTACAACGGCTCGCCGTTCGGGCGGATCCGCAATGGCGCAGGAGCCCATGGCACCTGGGAATACCGGGGCTGGTCCCGGGTCCGGCCCTTTTTCCAGCTCTATGCCCAGAGCGGCTACCTACCGAGGCAGCCCTCCCAGAAGCTGAATCGCCCAAGCCTCCAGCACGACCTGGGCTTCCACTGGCAGCTCCGCCGCGAGGCGACGCTGACCTTCCGCTACATGAACAACATCACCCACAACGAGAACACCGCCGACATGGGGCTCGGGCTGGTGCTCACGGCCTCCTTCTGAGCCTGGATCGAGTCGGTCAGTAGCCTTCACCTTCCTCGGCGGCGGCCACCTTGCCCCGGTGGAATCGGAAGAGGAAGGCGACGTAGCCCAGGGCGAGGGGGAAGCCGAGCAGCCACCAGACCAGGCCCGTGCGGAGCCCGTGGCCGCCCACGCTGGCATTCAGGGCCGTGAGGTCGAAGGCGGAATTCAGGGTGGACCTAAGCATCACGGGGAAGACGCAGGCGGCGCTGGCCGCCAGCAGGCCGAGGATGAAGGCCCCGGAGCCGAGGAAGGCCAGCAGGTAGCGCTCGCGCCCGAGTCCGAGGAAGACCAGCCCCAGGCCGGCCAGGTAGAGCAGGATCGCAATCCAGGCCAGGGGCGCCCCGGGCAGGTTGTGGAGGATCGCCGGGTTTACGCGGGCAGTGGCGGCGCTGGCTGCGACCCAGACCGCCAGCACCAGGAGCCAGAGCCTCGGCGCGAGGTGCTTGGTGCGGAGATGCACGGGTCCCTCCGTCTTCCAGGCCAGGAAGAGGGCGCCATGGGCGGTCACGGTGACCAGGGCGAAGACGCCGATCAGCACGGTGTACCAGTCCAGGATCCCGGGTTGCGGGCCAAGCTGGAAGTCGGTCCAGAGCGGCATGCTGAAGTAGCCGGTCCCATCCAGCGGCACGCCGCGGAGCACGTTGCCCAGCGCCGCGCCTAGCAGCACGGGCAGGAGCACGCTGGAGACCGCGAAGGTGGCATCCCAGAAGTGCCGCCAGAGGCCGTCCTGCACGTGGGAGCGGAACTCGATGGAGATGCCGCGGAGCATGAGGCTCCAGACCACCAGCCACATGGCGAGGTAGAAGCCGGAGAAGCCCGAAGCCAGCACCTTGGGGAAGGCCAGGAACAGGGAGCCGCCTCCCGCGAGCAGCCAGACCTCGTTGCCGTCCCAGAGGGGACCGATGGCGCCGAGCACCTGCCGGCGCTCCTCGTTGGTCTTGGCGACGACCAGATGCAGGATGCCCGCCCCGAAGTCGAAGCCGTCCATCACCACGTAGATCGCGACCATCACGGAGACGAGCCAGAACCAGAGGGTTTCCATGGGGGTCTCCTAGTGCGCCGGGGATTCGGGGCCGTGGGCGAGCTCTCGCCCGATCAGGAACAGCCACAGCATGGAGAGCACGACAAAGATCCCCGCAAAGCCCAGGGTGGTGAAGGCCGTGTGGCCCGCGTGGACCAGGGGCGAGCTGCCCTGGGTCGTGCGCAGGACACCGTAGATGAGCCAGGGCTGGCGGCCGAACTCCGTCACGACCCAGCCGGCCGTGGTGGCGATGTAGGGGAAGGGCACCGCCAGCATCACAACCCACAGGAGGGGTCGGGTGGTGGCCAGCTTGCCGCGCCAGAGCAGGAATACGGCCAGGGCCATGAGCCCGATCATGAGAGTGCCGAGGCCAGCCATGATGTGGAAGCCGTAGTAGAGCAGCTCGATATTCTGGGGCCACTGGTCCTGCGGAAACTCCAGCAGGCCTCTCACATTGCTCGAAAAGGTCCCGAAGGCGATGAAGCTGAGCACCGCGGGCACCTTGATGGGGTTCTCAATCTTGTGCAGGGTGACATCGGGCTGCCCGATGAGCGTGAGCGCCGCCCGGGGCCCGCTTTCGAAGCGCCCTTCCATGGCGGCCAGGGTGATGGGCTGGTGCTTCGCGACGAGCTTCCCCTGAAGGTCGCCGGTGGGGAAGGCGACGAGGACGCTGAAGACCAGGCCCAGGATGGTGCCCGTGCGGAGGTTCAGATTCGCCTGCACGGGATGGATGCCCTTGAGGGTCCAGTAGGCCCCGACAGCGGCCACCACGAAGGAGCCGGTGACCACCGCCGCGATCATGTTGTGCGCGTACTGGCCCAGGGCCCAGGGATTGAGCAGGAAGGCCCAGAAGCTGGTGAGCTGCAGCGTCCCGTCCGCGGCCACCGCGAAACCCGTCGGGTGCTGCATGAAGGCGTTGGTGGCGATGATGAAGTAGCCGGACAGCCAGCTCCCCAGCCACAGCGCTACGGCTGCGCCAAAATGACCCTTCGGCGAGAGCTTCTTCTCTCCCCAGATCAGCAGGCCCAGGAAGCTGCTCTCGAGGAAGAAGGCGAACATGCCCTCCATGCCCAGGGTCTGGCCGATGATGCCCCCGGAGAGATGCGAGAACCGCGCCCAGTTGGTGCCGAACTGGAACTCGAGGGGGATGCCCGTCACCACGCCCACAGCGAAGTTGATGCCGAAGATGCGGATCCAGAACCGGGCGGCGTCGCTGTACCGCGCCTCACTGGTCCGGAGCCCCAGGGCCTTGAAGATGACGATGACGAGCGCCAGCCCCATGGTGAGCTGCGGAAACAGGTAGTGGTAGGTGGCCGTGAACCCGAACTGCAAACGGTGCCAGAAAAGGGGATCGCCCATGGTGCCTCCTGCTCAGTTGCCAATGTGATCGCTACCCGTGAGCAGTCTCTCACGCGCAGTGGGAGAGCGGCTTCACTCCTGCATTCCAGCGGAGCTATACCTCTGATGGAACCTAGGAGCGAGCTCTCTCTCACTCAGAAAAAATGTTTCTAGGTCTCATCGAAATACGCATCGTCCTCAAGCTCCTCCCAGCCGGTGAGCATCGCCTTGATGTTGGTCAAGGGGGTGTGCCCGGTGGTCGTCAGATAGACGTGGCCGATGAGGAAGGCCACCAGGCCGAAGGCCCCGAGGACATGGACCACGGCGATGACCCAGAGCGAAGCCGGCGGCCAGCCCAGGGCATGCTGCAGGTTGGGGTAGTAGTAGTAGAGGGCGCCGCTGGTGACCTGCACGGGAATGATCAGCACCTTGAAGCCGAAGTAGGCGAGCCGCTGCAGGGGGTTCAGCTTGGCCATGCGGTGCTTGCGCACCGGGTGGGGCGCGCCCTTGAAGATCCCCGTGACGTAGAAGGCGATCATCTCGCGGAGGAACTTTCGGGTCGGGATGTACTGGCGCCACTCGCCGGTGGTGATGTGCCAGAAGATGGCGAAGACGATGAGGACCAGCAGGGTCACGGCCAGGATGTTGTGGAGGGCCACGGCCCGCTGGAACCCGAAGAGGTGCAGCCCCAGGCCCCGAACCTCGAAGCCCGTGAGCATCATCGTGAGGATGAGCAGGGCCTGGGCCCAGTGCCAGAAACGCTCGAAGCCTTCATACAGAACAACGCGTCGCATGCTGCCTCCTAGTGGCGTCCGTGGGAAAAGCGAATGAAGCCGTGGATGCCCACGCCGAGGATGGTCAGGAGGATCACTCCGAACCCGAGAAGGTCGACGCCAGTGCCGTGGTCCCGGCCCAGCAGGTAGAACCCGGGAACCTGGGCCAGGAGCCCGTTGCGCTTGTGGCACTCCGTGCAGGCAAGGGCCTGCTCCTTGGGGGCCACCATGTGGGTGACGGGCCAGAGCATGGTGGTCTTCACGAAGCTGTGCTGGCCGCTGTAGGGCAGACCGGCCGTCGCCATGCCCTTCTGGATCGCGATGTCCCAGTCCCAGTCGCCCCAGTAAGCGCCGGAGCCCTTGGGCCCCGCGGTGTAGGGAGCCACGAAGCGCTGCAGGATCGGGTCGAAGGGCTGGGTGGCCTCGTGGAACTTGAAGGGCCAGATCTTGGCGTTGGGATCGGTGTAGGAGCCTTCCGCAGGGTTCAGGATGACCCGGCCATCCGTGGGCACGGTGATGCGATCCGTCAGGCGGGTGAACTTCAGGGTGCCGTTGTACCAGACGTAGCTGGGCCGGACGTTGCGCGCCCAGATCATCTCGCCGTGGATGCTGTTGTACTTCTCGTAGCCGTTCGCGTCCTCTTCCTTGTAGCCCCGCCCGTTCTTCAGCCGCCCAGCGGAGGCCCAGTCCCAGAAGGTGTTGGTGGGCAGCGTGCCGCGCGCGTAGGTGGGGATGTGGCAGGTCTGGCAGGCCACCTTCTGGTAGTGGCGGTTCAGGATGTAGGACTTGTGAGGCGAGTCGCTGTGGCAGGCGGCGCAGGACATCCGGGAGACGCTCTCCCCGGCGAACTTGGCCTGCTCCCGCCGGTCGGCGGGGACGACATAGTTCGGGCCGCCCACCTTGTGCGCGTCCGAGGCATGGCAGTCGATGCAGTCCATGCCCGCGCCCTGCCTGGACATGTGGACATCCTCAGCACGAGGGGCCTTCAGGATCGTGTCATCCAGGTCCCCGTGCTTGGTGGCGTCGCCGCCGCCACCGAAGAAGTGGCACACGCCACAGTTCTTCAGGGTGGGCGCGCCGACCTTCTGGGCGACTTCCGCCAGGGACACGCCGGGATTGGGCCAGCCGGCCTTCTCCTTCTCATAGTCGCCGGTGGTGTCGTGGCAGACCAGGCAGTCCACGTTCTCCGGCTTGGTGAAGTCGAAGCTCTTGTCCTTGAATCCGTAGCCCGCATGGCAACGTGCGCAGGACTCGGTGTTGCCGCCGATGATGGAGATGCAGTAGTTGTTCACCAGGAGCGTGGACTTGCCGAAGCCGTCCTTGCCGTCCTTCGCGATGTTCCAGGTCCAGTGGGATGTGGCCATGACCTGCTCCGCCGCCTTCATGTGGCAGGTGAGGCAGGCCCGGGTCACCGCGGGGCCATCGCTGTCCTTGAAGGGGCCTTTCAGCACCTGGAACTTGCTGTGATCCGAGGTCTGCCGGCGGCTCTTGGCCACATGGAGGATCGTGTAGGAGCCGTGGCCCGCCGTGGGCGGAGCCGCCGCCGGCTCCTGGGCCAGGGCGAAGGGCAGGGCCAGGAGTCCAAGCAGGGCCTGCAGAGCCCGCCTCAGCAGCGGCGGCGAAGGTCTTCGAGGGGGGTGCGGCATGGGATCTCCAGAAGGCAGGACAGCGCATGACAGGGGCGAGGTTGGAGAAACGCCCCGGGAGGTTTCCTGGGGAGGGCAGGGCTGCGCCCTCCCGAGGGCCGGTTGGATAGGGGGAATTCCGCGGTCAGGGGTGCGGGTGGGCGTGCCCCCCACCGCAGCTGCGGGGACCAGCGGGCAGCTGCCCGGTCTCGAAGCGGATGGCGGCCTCCTCGGGGGAGGTGGGCGCTTCCAGCAGGCAGACGGTGATGCCGGAGGCCTCCAGCGATTGGCGTGCGCCGGGGCCCATGCCGAGGCCGATCACGGCCTGGCAGTCCCCCAGCAGCTGGACGAACCGGTTGTGGTCGTGGGGGTGCGCCTGCGCGCCGCCGTGCTCGTGGCTTGCTCCGGCCTGGTCATTCGGCCGGACCTCGCGGTGCAGGATCTGGCCCTGCTCTACCTGGAAGACGAGGAAGGCGGGACTGCGTCCAAAATGCGCCGAGACCTCAGATCGGTTGTTGACGGCGATGGCGACCTTCATCTGGAGTCCCTTTCTTCGCTGGGCTGGGTGAGGCGGTGGTGAGGGGAGGTGGCGGGGCGGATGTCGAGGATGGGTGCGCCATCCTCCGCATCCAGCCCTTCCACGTGGAGAAGGCCCTGCGCTGGGTCCACGGTCATGACCCTGGCCCGCAGGAACTCGATGGGATTCGGCCGCTGGAGGGCCGTGGTGGCGAAGACGCCGGGGCGGCCTTCCCCGCCCTGCCACGCATCGCCGGAGATACGGCCGGAGAGGGCGTGGTAGGTGATGATCCAGAGGTCCAGGCCTTCGTAGAGACCCTGGAGGCCTGGCGCATAGGGGTGGAACAGCTCCAGGGCGGCGCGTCCCCGGGGCACGAAGTACTTGGGCAGCCGGGCCCGCTTAACTGGGGCTGCGTGGACGAGGCCGATGGGCCTGAGGGTGAAGGCCACGGCCGGCGCCGGGCCTTGCTCCCCGCGGGGATCCAGGTTGAGCTCGATCAAGGGGCACCTCGGGGGAGTCGTGGAAGCTCGCTTAGTGCTTGGCCTGGCCCTGGAGCACCTTCACCAGGTTTTCGAAGAGGGCGCTGTAGGTGGCGGCACCGCGGAGCCCCTCGATGGAGGAGGGCACCTCGAGCACCTTGAGCTTCGAGTGCTCTCGGAAGGCCTCGACGTAGTCCTGGGGGGTGTTGGGATCCACCAGGATGAGCTCGGCCTTCATGCCGCGGATGTGCAGGAGCAGAGCCTGGGGGCTCGGCGGCTCGTCCGGCGTGCCCTTGCAGGTCACGAAGGCTGGCCCCCCCACGGCGGCGGAGAAGTTCTGCCAGCCGCACTGGGCCGCGAATACTCGCATGCCCTGGATGGGCTTGAGCGCCGCCTTCCAATGCTCGATGTCCCGGGCCAGGGCCTTCTCGAAGGCCTCGGCATTGGCCATGAACAGTGCCCGGCTGGCCGGTCTCAGCTCGCCCAGGCCGCGGGCGACGGTGCGGGCCATGAGCCCGCCGTTGGTGGGGTTGAGCCAGAAGAACGGATCGCCCGCCGCGTAGGCCGGGTCCACGTAGCCACCACAGTTGGAGGTGGGCAGGTTGGTCCGCGCCGCGCCCTTCGACACATCGATCCACTTCGGCTCGGCCGCCTTCGGGGTGGTCGCTCCCGCGGCGCGGAGCGCAGATGAGATCGCTGCGGACTCGTTCAGGAAGCCGGTCCAGACGATGGCTGCCGAGGCGGCCAGCCGGGTCTTGGCGGCGGGCTCCACCTGCAGGTCCTTCCTCAGGATGCAGCCCTTGAACAGGTTCACGGTCTCGACTTGGCTGCCGCCCACGGCCCGGACGATGGGCTCCAGGTCGGTCACGGCCACGGCAACGGTGAGCATGCCTTCCCGAGCCTTCGGAGGCGCTGCAAAGGCCGGAAGGGCCAGGGCCAGACCGGCCAGGAGGACGCCCAGCACTCGACTCAATCCGATGTTCCGCATGACAACCTCCGGGGTGGGGCAGGCCCCGGGCAGACCCTGGGCAGAGACGGCTCAGCCGTGTCTGGCAGCGGCACTCGGGAGTTCTTGAAGGGGTGATCCGGCAGACCCCGGGCGACGGTCCAAGGGGACCGTCCTCACGGACCTTCCGGGCTGGGGGGTGGACGGATAGCCCAGGGGGCCGGGTCCATGAACGGCTGGGGCTGTAAAGCCACCCCAACTAACCCTTCAAATGCAATTGCAAGGCCAATTTGAAAAACTACAATGATATCAATTATTTGAATATTTATGATCAACCAAATAGTGATATAAGAATTGCAATTTGCAGTCCTCTTTAAGACCTCGATTCATGCAGATTGCAGTGCCTCGCTCAGGTACGGCGGAGCTTGCGCCACAGGGTGGTGGGGTGGATCCCCAGCTCCCGCGCCGCAGCGGTCCGGTTCCCGGCGTGGCGCTCCAGGGCGGCCTGAATGGAGGCCATCTCCTGGCTGCGCAAGTCTTTGCTTCTGAAGGTGCCGCCTTCGGAGAGGGGCCCGGAGGCCGCATCCTGCAGGGCGGCCGGCAGGTCCTGGGGCCGGATCTGGCCCTGTCGGCAGAGCACGAAGGCATGTTCTACCGCATTCTCCAGCTCCCGGATGTTGCCGGGCCAGGCGTGGCGCATCAAGTGATCCATGGCTTCGGGGCTGAAGCCCTGGAGCTGTTTGCCGTGGAGGGCGGTCTGGCGGTCCAGGAACCGGTGGGCCAGGGCGGGGATGTCTTCCTTCCGCTCCCGCAGGGGGGGGATTGCAATCTGCATGACGTTCAGCCGGTAGAACAGGTCCTCCCGGAAGCGACCCTCTTTGACCTCGGTGCGGAGATCGCGGTGGGTGGCCGCGAGGAAGCGGACGTTCGCCTTCAGCGAGTCGCTGGAGCCCAGCGGCTCGTAGGTCCGTTCCTGCAGGACGCGGAGGAGGCGGACCTGGAGCGCCGGCGAGATGTCACCGATCTCATCCAGGAACAGCGTGCCGCCCTCGGCGGCGGCGATGCGCCCCTTGCGGTCCCGCTTGGCATCCGTGAAGGCCCCCGCCTTGTGGCCGAACAGCTCTGCCTCGAGCAGGGTGTCGGGCAGGGCCCCGCAGTTGAGCGTGACCAGGGGCTTCCGGGCCCGGGCGCTGAGGTCGTGGATGGCCCGGGCCATGAGCTCCTTGCCGGTGCCGCTCTCGCCCTGGATCAGCACCGTGCTGTCGCTCTGGGCGATGAGGGGCATGAGTTTGAAGATCTCCCACATCTGGTGGTTGGCCGAGGTCATGTGCTGGAAGCTGGCGCGGCCTTCCACGGCCTTCCGTAGCTCTTCCACCAGGGTCAGGTCGCGGAAGGACTCGACGCCGCCCACCACCTTGCCGGTCTGGTCGCGCAGCAGGGCCGTGCTCACGCTGATGGAGACCTTCTTCTGGGCGGCCGTGTGGATGTTCACGTGCTTGTTGAGCAGGGGCGACCCGGTGGTCATGGTCTCCTTGAGGGCGCAGGAGCCCTCGCAGATGTCCGCGTTGAAGACCTTCCAGCACTGCTGGCCCAGAGCCTGCTCGGGCGGCATGCCGATGATCTCGGCGGCGGCCCGGTTGAACGACGTGATGCGGAAGTCGTCGTCCACGGTGAAGACGCCATCGTTGATGGAGTCCAGGATCGTGCGGAGGTCCAGGGAGAGCGTGGCCGAGGCGGCGCCTGGTGGTCCCTTGCGGGCGAAATACTTCATGGCGGCCCCCTGCATTGCATTATGCAGTGCCAAATGCTCTCGGTCTGGGGTCAGCGGGAGGTTATGACCTGCGGCATTCCAGCCCACTGTCCGCTTGTCCCTCAGTGGTGGCTCTTGCGGATGATCCGAATCATCTTGAGGTTGATCACGGCGAAGCGGATCAGCTGCCAGAGGATGCTGGTGCGGAGGCCCTTGGTGAAGTCCGTGGGCTTGGTGGCGAAGACGATCTGGGCCCGGCGGCCCTGGTCGAAGGGGGTTCTCTCGGGGGCCATGGCTTACTCCGGAATGAGGGACCAGAAGGTGCGCATCTTCGCCTTGTAGAGGAAGAGGTGGTGGAGCAGGATCTTGATCCAGTGCCCCGCCAGGCCGATCTCGCCGAAGGTGTGGTTCAGGTCTCGGCCGTACTCGGGATAGCGCTCGAAATCGGGAACGATGGGGAACACCGTGATGGAGGCAGCCGTCCCCTTGAAGGGGTTGGACCCCGCCGAGGCTACGCAGGCTGCGCCGATCTCGGCCATGGAGGCGGTGTGGGTGGGCCGCTTTGCGCCCCAGACCATGTCGTAGATGCTCCGGGCCACGGCCTTGCCGATCATGGCACTCGGCATGCCCGTGCGAGGTGGCGCCGGCGTGATGTTGGTGCCCTTGGGGCTCTGCCGGGGCCGGGAGACCGGGTGGGGCGGGGCGAAGGCGATCCCCGCCGCAAAGAGGTTCGGATAGGCCGGGGACTGGTAGGTGCTGGGCCAGTCGGAAGCCCGCCAGGCCTCGAAGGGCTTGGCCTGATAGTCCGCATCGACCTTCATGAAGCCCGAGGGCGCGAAGAGCCGGTCGGTGATGTCGGCGCCCTGGCGATCCAGGGCCTGCAATCCCACGCCCTTGAAGGGCGGCAGCAGCATGGCCATGTCGAAGCGCTCTTCGCCCTCGCTGCCATCGAGGAACTCCAGGGAAGCGCGGCCTGCCTCGAGGCCCTGCACGTGGGCCTGGGTGACCCAGCGCAGGCCCCGCTCCGCGAACAGAGACTCCGTCATGATGTTGCTGGGCGTGACGTAGCCTCCGCGGCGGATGTGGATGCCGTCCATGCCGAAGTCGCCCAGCTCGAACTCATTGGTGAGGTAGGTGATGTCGGCCAGGTTGCGGACCCCCCGCGCCCGCAGCTCGAACTCGAGGTTCACGATGTACTCGAAGGCGGCACCCTGGCAGGTGCAGGTGCCATGGCCAGTGCCCACCAGGAAGCGCTGCCGATCGCCCTTCTTCATCCGGGCCACAGCCTCATCCAGGGCGGCGGAAGCCTCCGTCGCATGGGGCGCGGTGCAGACCGACAGGCTGTGTCCCTTGGGTCCCAGCCCTGGCGTGGACTCGAAGGACAGCTTCGGCCCCGTGGCGTTGATCAGGTAGTCGTAGGGCACGCGGAGACGCTCCCCGGCGTGGCCCTCCAGGGTGGACTCGGCCTCCACGAAGGGGGTGGTGTCCTCGCCCTCGCCCTCGGGATGCAGGACCGTCGCCTTGGCCTGGTGGAAGGTGATGCCATTCCTGGCGTAGACCGGCGGCAGGGAGAACATCACTTGGGAAGCCTTGAGCAGACCCACGCCCACCCAGATGTTGGATGGGATCCAGTTGTAGTCGGGGCGGGGAGAGATGACGACCACCTCCGCCTCCCGGCCGAACCACTTCTTGAGGAAGGCGGCGCTGGTATGGCCGGCCACGCCGGCGCCGAGGATGACCACGCGGGGTCGAGACATGAAGCCTCCGGGGGTGAATGCTGGTTGATTGGTTTGTGGATTGTATGCCTATTTAGTTAAAGAATAGAATTAATTTTTATGCCACGCTTTCACGGTAAAATCACAGCCTGCCGAATCCCTGGTGGATTCCAATCTCAGGAGGAACCATGCAAGCCAACGTCGGATCCGTAGACAGGATCGTCCGCCTCGTCGCAGGTGTGGCGCTCCTGAGCCTCTTCTTCCTGCTCGAAGGCAAGGCCCGCTACTTCGGGCTCCTCGGCCTCGTCGCCCTGCTCACCGCAGCCTTCAGCTTCTGCCCGCTCTACCCCCTCGTGGGTATGAACACCTGCGGGACCAAGAAGTAGCTGGGCTCACCCCGCGGCGCCTCAGCACGGCGAGGAGCGCGGGACACAGGTGGGAGCGCAGCTCCACACATTACTACCCAAACGAAAGAGGCGACCGCCAACGCGCGGTCGCCTCTTTCGTTCTGGTAGGGCTAACGGGATTTGAACCCGTGTTACCGCCGTGAAAGATTGTTAAATACTGTTTAAACGTTCAGTTCCGGACGATTCAAAAATAAGATATTGCGTGAGTTACAAAAATAGTGTCCCATGGTGATCGGAGGCATTTGGGGACGTGAAATACGGATAAATTACGGATGGAGGACCTAATGGTCAGGAATAAAGAGGTCAACAAGTTTGAGAACCGTAGCAAACGGCTGAAGCTGACCGCCCAGAAGGACCCCCACTGGACGGCGATCGGGATCGGCCAGTCGATCGGCTACTACCGGCCGAAGAGCGGAGCCTCCGGGACCTGGAGCGCCAGGTTCATGGACATGAATACGAAGAAGTACCTGAGGCAGGCCCTCGGCACGGCCGATGACTTCCTGGAGGCCAACGAGGACACGGTGCTTTCCTTCGACCAGGCTCAGGACAAGGCCCGCGACTGGTTCAAGGAGATGAAGTCCGCGGTCGCGGGAGAACCGCACCGGCTGGGCCCACTCACCGTGGAGCAGGCCTGGATCGCCTACGCCGAGGACGCTGAGCGCCGCGGCAAGAAGAGCATCGCCTCCACCAAACTGAATGTCACTGCCCACATCCTTCCCGCCTTCGGCGCCTGCAAGGTCGCCGACCTCACGCAATGGAAGATCGAGAAATGGCACGCGGCGCTGGCCAAGGCTCCAGCCCGCGTTCGCACCAGGAAAGGCGAGCAACCCGCCTCCAGGCCGGCTCCAGTCACCGATGACCAGAAGCGCGCCCGCAGGGCCACCGCCAACCGCATCCTGGCCGCACTGAAGGCCATCCTGAACTTCGTGAAGCATCGCGGCATGACCCGGGCCAACGCGGAAGCCTGGCGCGAAGTGAAACCCTTTGAAGGCACCACGGCCTCCCGGCAGCGGTTCCTTACACCCGAGGAGGCCCAGCGGCTGGTGAATGTCTGCCCGCCAGACTTCCGACGCCTCGTCCAGGGGGGGCTGTTCACGGGAGCGCGCTTCGGCGAGCTGTCGCGCTTGGTGAACTCAGACTTCAACGCGCCGAACGGAAAGATCTACATCGCCCCCTCCAAGAACAACCCGCACCCGCGCTATGTGGTGCTGACGGAGGAAGGGCAGATCTACTTCAAGGCCCTCACAGCGGGACGGCTCCCCGACGAACCCATGTTCCTGCGTGAGTCCAACGAAACCCGGAACTGGACAAGCCCCAAGTTGAACCGTCCCTGGCGCAAGTCAGAACCGGCCCGGTGCATGAAGGAGGCCTGCGAGGCCGCCAAGCTCGCGACCCTCACGTTCCACGAATTGCGCCATACCCACGCCTCCGGCCTGGTGAACAACGGGGTGCCTCTTGCGTTTGTCGCCGCGCAGCTCGGGCACTCGGATACTCGGATGGTGGAGAAGCACTACGGCCACCTGGCGCCTTCTGCCATGGCTGACGCGATCCGGGCGCTGGCCCCCAAGCTGGGCATCCACGACGGGACACCCGTGGAGACGCTGGCCATCAAGCAGGGAAACGGGAAGTGATGCTCTGGCTTTGCTTGCCATGAGCGAAGGTCATTGCAACCTCCGCCATAACCCAGAGGACCGGCGCTCCGTTCCGTGCCCTCGGCCCCTGGCTGGAGATCGCTACACATTCCCCGGAGCCTTCCTGCAACCTGAACCTGGGAAGCGAGGGCATCATGGAATGAAATCCCAAACTCCGCAGGTGATCGCATGAGCGAAATCAAAAGGGCATTCCGATCTCAAGCTAGCTTGGAGGCCGAGGCAGAAACTCGAGACGCAGTGGTGCCCTTTCTCTTGGAACATGGCTACAGAGTTATGCAAGACCAGAGAACCGTCTCTGGAACAGCAGTGTCTCAAGCGATTTCCGCTGAGACCCCAGAGGGAACTCGTATCAAGATGCGCGTGCGTTTGTGCTGGCGGAGGCAAAAGGGAAATGATCGGGAACGCACCTACGCTGCTGCCCAACTCAGGGCGCATCTGGTTGATGGGGACTGGGAGGGCACCCTCAGTTTTATCAAGGACCATGACATCAGGGAAGGCAATACCCATACCCTCATCGTTCAGTACGAGGATCCGCAGTTCGTATTCGCTGCGCTCATCCCCAGGGACCAACTGATGCCCATCTGGATGCGGCAGAGAGATGTTAGTGCAAGCCTTATCCGTGAAGGGAAGATGGGGCGCATCAAGAAGAACCATGCGATGAACGGGTCCAGCCCAACCATTTGGCTTCAGGACGAACGCAGCCAAGACGCCCACGCGGTTGCGGATGCCTTGTGGGGTTGGTCTGGCGTGATCGACATATGTGACTCGCCCAGGATCACCAACTCAACGGACACCACCAACGATTCATTCGATGATTGCTCCTTCGATCCTTATTCGTTGGGGAGAGATGAGACTGCCAGGATGACGCAAATGAAATCTGGCTTCCCGAGGGACCCTAGGGTTCGCAAAGCAGTCGTTCTTCGGTCTAATGGGACCTGTGAAAGAAGGGGATGCCGCCAAGCGAGGGACTTCCCTGGATTCTTGGATGTCCACCACATTCTTGGAGTTGGAACGAGTGACCGTGTCTGGAATTGTGTTGCTCTCTGTCCAAATTGCCATCGTGAAGCGCACTGTGCGCCACACCACGAGGCTATAAACAGAGACCTGCTTGATTTTGCAATGGCATACCGCCCCTCTGGCGCAGATGAGTGATCTAGGCACGGGCGCACCAAGCGGGTGGGCGCTGTTATAAATTCGTCAATCACAGCGGGCCTTAAACTGGAAGATCAATGTGGACCCTGTGCCCAAGACCCTCGACTCGCCCAAAGGCAAGGACCGGATTTGGGTGCGACCTAGAAGGGCGGCGCTTGGCTGCTCACCAAGAAGGCCAGTGCCTGAGACAATTACAAGGAGAAGGGTGAATTCTGGTTGACGCCAACCAGATGCCATTTGAGACGTCTTTGCAGGCTTCTGGATCACCTCGGCGATTGCGAACTGTCAGATCTGGTGGGCGAAGGACCAGCAGACAGGTTCCGATCGAATGCGGGCGAGTTGGAGAGTCGAACACAGTCGAACAGGTGGTCAATTGCCGGGTCGAATCCGACACGGTCGAATAGCCTTGACCATGGAACTGTTCCGGCGGCGTCCAGTGCTACCAAGCATTCAAAGAGGCAGTACGGCCTCCATGGCCTTGATGATTGCTACCGGGGGGCATTCCTGGCCATTTAGGAGCCCGCTCGGGGATGCGCCTAGGTCTGGTCAACTACACCGGATCTCTGAATACTCAGTGATTTCGGTTTTCCGGACCGTCGCGTGCTTGCAGTCGGTTGGGGTCAGCGGTGGGGCTGGATTTGAATCTGAGAATTGTGTCGCACGATTAGGAAACCTGAATTGTAGAATGCCATGACTTTTTGTAGATATTGATTGGATTGATTCTACGCATGAAATTACAAGTGTGGCACCCCCTCCTATCCCCTCCTCTCCATCCTCATGCTAGGGGGGGCGTGCGTCCGAGGGGGAAGCACTTACCCGGGATTTGACCGGGGTTGATCAATGCAAGGTACTCAAGGTGGAGACGTTGAAGGCCTAGGGGCGTTAAGAAATAACGTTCGCGGCCCTTCCAGTCTGGGCGCGACTCCCCGGCCTGGATGCTGCGAACAACCTCAGACATCCCGACAGTGTCCAAGAGTTCGTAGCTGGAGTCGATATCAAGCCTACCGTAGGCGTGGTCACCGATTCGTTTTTTGCAGGCCTCTGCTGCCATCGCTAGGTCTGCGCACCCTAACACCTGCCGGGGCCGCCAAAGCATGCCGCCAGAGGGTTGGTTCCGCAACTCCTCCTCGAGATTTTCTCCCATTGCCTTCCGGATCGCCTCATCTCTTTCTGAGGAGGCTGCCCAGAACCTCTGGTTTATCGTGGACTGTTTGAGGGCCTTGGGTTCTCCGATTAAATGGCTGATGTAGGCCGAATCAACCGCCGCCGTTTGAGCAGCAGGATTGGTTTCGACGTCACACAAGGTGCAGCGAAACCCATCCTCCATCGCCATTAAGACCATGCTTGTCACCCCCATGGCCATCTGCCCGAAGGCCACGGATAAGGGCGGGCCGTATAGGAAGGCCAGGACTCCACACACTGGGCAGTATCCGCTCTTGATCTGTTGGCTGATTACACGCGCCTCTGAGAGTAGCGTGTCGTAAGGCGATAGCGTGGAAGGCAAGCCCTCAGCATTACTACTGCCGAACGTGCCACCGCTGGCATACTTCGACGTTTGGATTTGAAGTTGGTTCATCGGGTTCAGCCTAGTCATATTTCACCTTTGCTTGTGGCCCAGCTGGCAGCCGGGGCTGGTTGTTCTGAACATTTCGCCTAACACTTAGTCGAAGTCGCTCCTGGCGGGAGGGGATCCCTCGGAGTAACCATGGAAAGCCTGATACACAAGCTCATGCCGTGTGCAGTAAGCGAGCACATAGGGTAGTCCCTCCCAGCTAGAGTCCAAACGGGCAGCTGCGACAGGCAGAACCACCGTCGTGACCATTCCGTAAGCCCAGATTTGCATCGGGCCCACGAATGCGAGGTTGACGCTGTCCTTCCTCGGGGTGGTGAGCAGTACGAGCTGGGAGCCTTCCGCGGCTTGGATGAAAGCTACCCAGTAGACAAGGTCGGCTGAGGGCTGAAGAGGGGTAATTCGAGTCAGGTGGGGGTTTCGCGTCGTGTTCGTATCCCATTTCTGGAGAGAAACGGAAACGCTAGCGTTGAGAGCGAAAAGGGCCAGGGTGTGTGAATCTGAGTCGCTTGCAAGACAAAGCACAGCCCGGTAGCCCTCGGGGGTCTCCACTTCCAACATCGAGCGCAGAAGGTTCTCAAGATCTTGCTGCGAATATCCGCTCAAATCTGGGCGCCCATAGTTATAAGGGGTTACATCGAACCTGGAGAGAATTGCCGTCTCAAGGTCGCCCAAAATTGGTCTCCACCCAATGTCGCCGGGGTGGATAGACCGCCACCGCGGTGGGCTCGGCACCATCGCCCTCAGGTAGGTTTCCCACGTGTCTCCCTGGGAACCAAGCCACGGGGGGAGATGCTCCCTGACACCTTCTTGCTGTCCGCTGGCCCAGGTGGGCGGGTTAGATTCTGCGTCCATGGCTCGGACCTCCTACGGGGACTGTGGGGATTCGGTCCTGCTGCCGGGTGATAGCACCCGGCTGATCTCGATCGACCGCGGCTGTCCTCCTAGCGGCAGTTTCACTGGCCCTGCGACCTTTAAGGTCCCGCACCCGGACGGCAATCACCTCAGCGGCCTGCTGCCCCAACGACTCCCCCCATCTGGCAAGCACCTCGGCTGGGCGAAGGATGGCGCGGGCCAAGATCGTCGGCAGTTCGTGCCGGCGAGCCCACCAGCTTTCCCACCACGGAAGATCCGGCGAGACCGGCGTCATGGGCCGGATTCCCGTCAAAGCGATGAGGTCGGGCTCTCTGACTGTCCGCCCCGCCGCTCCCAATTCAAAGCGGCCCTCCTTCGGGTTTGTCTGAATGCCTATGGCCTCGAGGCGGCCGCGGACCTGGGACGGGGACGAGGCCCCGGCCATGGAAAGATGGACCATTTTCAGGACCGACTTTTCCGCCTCCTTCTGTTCATCCCGACTACGGGCTAAGCGCTCCTCTCCTGGGAGTCCGAGGCGGTATGTCATTCGGCCACCGACTTTCTCACCGAGGAGAATGCCTGCCCTCTTCAGCTTGGAGAGATTGTCTCTGGAGTTCTTGTTAAGGTTGTCGGTTCGCAGGCCTTCCGGGTGCGTCGCAACAAGTTCAAGCAACGAGTCGTAGGCACCTGTCCAGCGGATGCGCGCCTGATGGGTGTTCGCCCTCAATTCTGGGACCTGCGCGACCAGGGCCTGTCGCTTCGACTTGACAATTTGCGCGCTCTCATCGGCCCGCGACATTGGGACATCCACCAAGAAAACTTGAGCCTCGGCCATGGCCTCTTCCATTTTGGACAGGGCCGCCATGACCTGGCGGGATTCCCCGATACGACCGGAATCATCAAGGAAGCCCAAAGCCGACAGCTTTTTTTCAAGGTGAGCCATGAGTCGAATCCCTTTCAGCTCGTGAGGGAAGCGACCTGTCTCTTTCCTGACCAGTTCCACCTCCTTCGGAGTGAGTGGAGTTGCGCCACAGGCCTTGACCATGGCTTGGGCGGCGAGGATGGTGAGCCTTCGTTCCCGGCGCACCGACCCCCTCTCGAAAACGTGTCCATCTGGCGAGGTCACCCGCGCCCCGTGTGGGCCTGGACCCTTGGCCTTCCCCGGAAGGATCTCCACTCGGTAGCCCCACCTAGCAGCTTCCATGACGATTGCAGTCGTGACCAGTTCTCGGACGCCCCCGGGAATCGAAAACCGTGAGACGTGGCGTCCATTGTCAAGGGTGCGCCACTTCCCCTCCTCATCTAGGGCAGGCCGAAATATCTCACAATGGGCATGCAGGTGGTTCTCCTTCGCTCGATTTTCGGCATGGAGATAACCCAGGGCAAGCACCCTGGCTGGCGCCCAATCGGGTTGGGCCTTGCGCCCTTTCCCGGATCTTTTCCTGACCGCCGCCCTTTCCAGCTCCGAAATGGTAGTATCCAAAGCCTTTCTGAGGGTCGCGCGCGCTGCTTCAGGGTCAGAATGCATGGCCTCAGACAGCTCGGAGGGGAAGGGAATGACAATTTCGAGGGGCGCTTGGAAAAGGCTTCGGCTGCCCGTCAGCCGATCGCCCTCGAGATTGCAACCCTGACAGAGGTTTCGGATGAGTCGATCGGGGGGAATCCCATGGCCGTCCCACCCCACCATCTGCCAAAGATCCGCGTCCATCACAACTGGCGCAATCAGTCCTCCCCGCGTCAGATAGCCCGGCAGGTGCGCTAGGTTTCCAGCCTCAGTCGCGGACTGAAGATGCGTCCCTAGGTATTGGACTGCGCCCTCAGGTGAAAGGGGCCCGGGCCCGTCGTGATATCGCATGGGAACGTCCATCTCAGCTCCTTTCCAGGTGGATTTTCCTGAGGGTGGCTCGGACACTACTTGACCCATGCAGGATGAGCGCAGACAGTAGGGCCGAATCGTCTAAGGTGAGTCCTTGGGCGGCATCGCGCAGTGCCCGCCAGGCGTCCGCCACAGACCCTGTCAGCCGAGCATCGACCCTCACGACTCCGGACGCCCTGCCAATCAATGCGGCCTCGATCCGGTGCACCAAGACCTCGCTGGGACTCCGTTTCAGTTTGTGCTCGCTCATTTCTGCTCCGGCATGGGACCGCGCTGGATGCCCGGGCCGAGGTGGTGAGAAGGAGTAACGAGGTGGTGAGAAGGAGTAAGCACCCTACGCACACCCCCCTTGCGGGGAGATGTGCTGCGAGGTCGTGAACCATCCCCGGACCTTGACCGAACCTGCGGATTCGCCTTGCTCATCCTTGTTCGGTCTGCGCGGGGATGGTCTACGAAACGCAGTGTCGTCCATCCCAGGGTGCGGCTCCCAGTTATGACGGGGTAGTAGGAAGACGGCGCTGAAAACGGCATACTCTCTCCTTTGCCTATGCCCCGGGGGTCATCACCGAGAAAGCGCTCGGTATCGGTTTGCTGGATTTCCCGGCGATGCCCTACGATGACGAACCGGAGCAGGCCGGCCTTCATCAGCGAGTACAGGGTTCCGCGAGAGGCACCGAACTGGAGGCAGCTTCGGCAGTTATCGAGGGCCCTGGGTTCATCCGCTCCTTGGCGCTCGGGCGGCGGCACCTCGCGAGGAGACTCCCTCGGCGCGATAGTTGAGGCCGCCGATTCGGCGACCAGCTGTTGGGCTGGAGCCAACAACTGCGAAAGCTCCTCGTGAATCCGCCTGGTGGTGTAAAGCTGTGCATCTGGCGATGTGGGGAAGTTGGCAGGGAAGGGCGGACGGGCAGTCATGCTGAGCTCCGGTTAAGGGGGAACCCCCAGTTCACCTAAAGCTTCAGGGCTGCCGAAATTGCTGCGGGCCAAATCGCACCGCTTGCTCTGTTCTGCCCCCTTTTTGTGCTCGTATCGGCTTGGGCAGCCTTGCCTGGGCGTGGACACTGCGACCGAAGTAAGCCCTGCGTGGCTGAGGAAGCCGCAGCCCTCCCCTCTGCTGACCCTCTTCGGCGATCTCATGCGTGTGCAATAGACCATCCACCCACCGCTTCGCCGCCAAGGACGGACCCTAGAACACGGCACGTTCGAGGCCCGAGAGGCCGTTCATGTCGGCAGGAACGGCTGGACCGCTAGATCGCCGCAGGCATCTCCTATAGGAGAACCTTGATGGAGGCCTCCTCAACCGCCGTTCCACCCGGCTCTCGACTAGGAGAAGTGAAGGTGCTTTCCTGTTTCATGATGTTTGGAGGTTCCCGATTGTCTTGGAGAGGCGAAGGGTTACCCCGCGCGAGCGTCCCCTTCCATCAGCATCCGGTGGATGGAGTCCATCCGGATCCTCCGGTGAGCGCCCGGTTTGACCCAGGTCAAGCGACCTGAGGACATCAGGAAATACACGGAGGTCCGTGACATCGAGAGCAATCGCATGGTCTCGGAGATGCTGACAAGAAGAGGTCCCGTTTCGGTCTTCTTGGCGGATGAGGGTACCGATGGCCTGCCGACCTGCCGCGCTACCAGGGGTTGCAGAATTTCGGCAAAGAGCAGCAACTGGGCGGTTGCCAACTGCTCCACCACCGCTCGCAGGGCTGCGGAGTTCTTCAGGCCCAGTGAACTCGCCAAGGTTTCTAGGGCGTCCGGACTCCTCTTGGGCATGTCAGGCACAACATAACTCTTCATCGAGAACTCCAACCATCTCCCTGCCTTCAAAACAGGGGATGCCCGGAGGATCTACCCTGGGGAATTTTTCCCGGCGCTCAAAAATAAGCCTTCGCCACACTTGACCGACCGATTCGACGGGACATTCGACCGACTGATTCGACGGGGCATTCGACCGACCGATTCGACGGGGCATTCGACCGACCGATTCGACGGGACATTCGACCGACCGATTCGACGGGCCATTCGCCCTCCCGATTCGGAACGCGCCAATGATTTTGAGGCAGGTTGTGGCCTGAGTTATCGCTCCGACCCACCCGCTGCGGAGAGCCGCCGGGGCCATGGACAGCCTGCGGATTGCCTAGCGGCAACGGGCTGATGGCCCGCCCTCTGGGTCCTCAACCTGACCACAACCCCTTGGAAAACGCTGTGCGTTTCCCACACCTCACCGCAGAAAGCGATCAGCAGCATCATGCTGAGGTATCTTCTTTGCGTTCCCTGAGGCACCCCTGCCGTCCAAGTGCCCACCGACCCAGAGGACAAAAATTGTCCACTCCGAATGCCTACTCTGGGGTTGAACCTTTATGTTGAGGCTTCGGCCTCTTCCCCGGGACCCGGAACCCCGGGCCATCTGCCAGGATGGTCTGGCAGACTGAAGCGCGAGAAGGCAGGCATGAGCTACGACCCCTTTGACGGTGTGCTGTTGGACGATGCCAGGTCTCCGGTACCGGGGGCCTTCGGCATGATGCTGCACCTGCGGGTGGCCCGCCGTCTGGCCAAGGCCAGTGGCTGGCCGGCGCCGAGTCTGGATGCTCTGAAGGCCAGGTCTGGGGCCTGCCAGGAACTCCTGGCCCAGGGCCTCCTGCCCGCCGCGGTCCGGGCCCTCCAGAGCCACGGCCTGGACCTGGGTAGCCCCCGGTCACCCCACAGCTTGGTCAGCGTCGTGGCCCACTTGGAGGCCTACCTTGCCGAGGTGGAGCGGGCGGGCTACCTGGAACCCGACCAGGCCCTCTGGCGGGCCGTGGACCTGCAGCTGCAGGGCGGGCGGGGCCTCTGGATCGAGCGCACCCCCGAGGACGGACCTATCCTCGCCGGCCTGCGCGACCTCAGTCCGGCCCGCCTGCGGGCGTTGGCCTGCGTGCCCGAGCTGGGCGGGGCCACCTTCGCCCTCGCCACCCGCAAAGGCGACGGCAGCTCGGGGCTCTTCGGTAGCTCCCAGCCCCTGGTGGAGTGGTTCCTCGACGGTCTGGAGCAGCACGGCCAGAGCCTCCCCAACGAATTGGACCTCACGGAACCCCTAGGCTGGGGCGACGCCCCCTGGAGCCCTGAGCTGGCTGGGCTCTTCGAGGGAACCCTGGCGCTCGAGACCCACGGCGAGATCTTCCAGCGCGGCCTGGTGGATGGACCGGTGGATCTGCTGCGCCACGCGGTGGAGCAGGTCTGCATCTGGCTGGATGAAGGCTTCACGCCAGCTGAGATCACGCTCATTCATCCCGAGCCCCAGAAGGTGGGCCCCTTCCTGGCTCCCCTTCTGGCGGCGGAAGGCATCCCCCTCCAGGTGCGGGGGGGCCTGCTGCCACTCCTTGCCAGCGAAGCTTGGAGTCCCCTTTGGACCCTGCTCATGGGCCTGCTGCGCCTGGATCCCTGCGCAGTCTCGGCGGGCCTACGGGCCTCCCACCGTGATGACCTGCGGCGCTGGGCCGACCTCCTGGCAGTGGCCGACCAGACCGGACCCCGGGCCTTCACCAGCAGCTTCATGCACTTGCACGACTGGGCCCGCCCTGGCGTCACCGCCGTCTGGCAGGAGCTCGACGCTCTGCGCCAGCGCACCCTTCCCGCCCGGGACTGGGCCGCACGCCTCGAGGCTCTGGCCGGGACCCTGCGCCTGCCCATGGACCCGGATGACTTCTTCGCGCCGCTGGGCCTGCTCAAGGAGGCCTGGGCCGGTGATGTCTGGACCTTCGCCGAAATGCTCACCGCCCTGGAGGCCTTCCTCGAGGCCGCCCGCAGCAGCCGCGTGGCGCGCGCACCGGAGGGCCTGCGCCTGGTGACGCCAGACACTCTCCTGGAGGAGTGGTCGGGCTCTCGGGCCACGCTGATCCTGGATCTTTCTGAAGGGGCCTGGCCCAGTCGCGCACCCGAAAACCCCGACCTTGATTGGGACCGCAAGGCGGCCGTCAATCAGGCCCTAGTACAAGCCACGGTGGCGGCGGGCGATGTGGTCTTTCCTCTCGCCCTTCAGCGCTTCTGGCTGCCCCGCAGCGAGCACGGCGACCAGATTCCCCGCGCCTTCCAGCGGGAGGCCTACGCCTTCAACAAGGTTCTCGCCATGACCCGGGAGCGCCTGGTGGTGCTCAGCCCGGCCCAGGACGAGGAAGGTCGCATGAAGGCTCAGGGCCCGTTCTGGAATGCCCTGGAAGGGGCGGCCACTTGGGTTGCCCCGACCACCCGGGTGCACAGCCGCCTCCGCTGGCTGTGGGAGGGCCACGAGCAGGATCCCGCCGCCGAGGCTCGCAGCCAGGCTGCCATGGCCCGGCCCGAGGCCGAGGCCCTGACCACCCCCGCCCCGGTAGCGGATCTGGTTCCGGGGGTTCGCGCGGCCTGGCTCAAGGGCCAGCCCGGGGCCAGCCCCACGGCCCTGGAGAGCCTGGCGAAGTGCCCCTTCCGGTCCCTGGCGGAGCGGGTCTGGCGCCTCACCAGCGATGACGCCGCAAGCCGGCTCCGCATGGCCGTGGGCACCCTGGTCCACCACGTCATGGAGGCCAGTCTCCTGCCCCATGCGGGGCTCCGGGACTGGCCCGCCGCCTTCCTTGGCGACCTGGGCGGAGAGCTCAATCCCGAAGCCCTGCTCCTCAGCCTTCGGGGCCTCTGGGAGGCCAACCGTGAAGACTGGCTGGCAGGGCTCAAGAACATTCCCCAGGAGCAGTGGCCCCAGGTGGTGCTCGAGGTTGAGTCCCTGCTGCCCAATCTGGCGGCAGCGCTGCTGCTGGATGCGGCGGCGTCGGCGCCCACGGACGCCGAGCTGACCTTCCTCTATCCCGAGCGCCTGACGCTCCCCAACGGCAAAAAACCCAAACCCCTACCCCTGCAGGAGGGCTGGACCCGCACCCTGGTCGCCCTGGAAGGGGAGCTGGGCCCCGTGGACATGATCCTGCCGGATGGGCGGGCCTTCCCTGTGAGTGGCAAGCTCGACCGCATCGAACGCTGGGAGCACGAGGAGGGCCTGACCTTTCTGCGGGTGACGGACTACAAGACCTCCAAGAAATCCAGCCTCGACGCCTACGCCGAGCAGGGCGCACCCTTTGCATCGCACCTCCAGACGCCTCTCTACATGCTCATCGCTGAAGCGGCGTACCCGGGAGACGTCGCCACCGCCGCCCTGCTCCCCCTGCGCGAGGAGGCACCGGAGCCCTTCACCAAGCACCTGACCACCCTGGCGGCGGTGCCTGGAGAGCCGGGCGCGTGGCGCGACTGCCTGCTGCAGAATCTGGCTCGCTTCGACGCGCGCCTGGACACGGGGGACTTTCCGCCCACGCCCGGCGAACACTGCAGTTGGTGCGAGCTGAGTGCCATCTGCGGTCGCCCGGTGGATGTCACCGTGGACAGCGATGAGGAGGGCGACTGATGCGGGACCTCGACCTCAGCGATGCCAGCCTCCTGACCCAGTCCTTGGTAGTCAGCGCCAGCGCTGGTTCTGGCAAGACCTTCACACTCACCGTGCTGGTCACCGCCAACCTCGGCCGGGAGGACCTCCGCCCCTTCGAGATCCTGGCCACCACCTTCAGCGAAGCGGCGGCCGCCGACCTGCGCGAGCGCCTGCTCCGCCCCCTGGATCTGCTGACCGCACTGGATGCACCGGCCTGGAAAGCCTTTCTGCCGCTCCTGCAGACTGCAGACCCCGCGGCCATGGAGGCCTTCCTGAAGGGCCTGCCCCTGGGCGAGCGGCCGACCAAATCCGCCGGGGAAGTGGCACAGGCCGCGGGTCACTGGGCTGCGGCCTCCTGGACGGCATCGGCTGAGCGGGCGCGGGCCTTCTGGCGCCGCATCCGGCGAGAGGCCGAGCTGCTGCAGGTATCGACCATCCATAGTTTGGCCATGCGAGTCCTGGGGCAGGGCGCTGGCGCGCCCGAGACCATCCGGGACGTGGCCCATCCCGCCTTGCTGCGGCTGCTCCGCCAGACCGTCCGAGAGGCCCTCACCCTGCCTGACACCGACCCCGACCATGTGCCGGCTCGCCTGCTGCTCACCTGGGCCGAACGCAACTGGGAGGACCTATCCCAGGGGCACGACAACCACCGCGATGCCATGGGTCACCTGCAGCCCGAGAACGCCGCTCCCGTCCGAGCCGCCCTGCTGGCGGCCCTCGCCACCGCCGAGGCGGCCCTGGCGCCGTTCGCCGCCAATCCCATGCTGGGTCTCGATCCGTCCAGCGCCCAGAGGCGGCACTTCAAGGCTTCTTCCATCCTGCCCGTGCCCGCCGCCGGGGCGGACCTGGCCACGCGCCTGCGCTGGGCCGAGGGCCAGGACCGCCGGGTGGATGCCTCCAAGGGCTACTACAGCGATCCGCTGAGGGTGGCCATGACCACCTTCGAGCCCGTGGTGGATGCCCTGGAAGCCTGGCTCCGCTGTCTTCTGGTGGACGCCCTTAACCGCTTCGAGGCCCAGAAGGCCCAGCAGGGTCTGGCCACCTTTGGCGACTTGGTGCGCACGGCCCTGCACAGCCTGGATGGGGGCCGCCTCGAGGGCGTCCCGCCCCGGCTGCTGCTAGTGGACGAGTACCAGGACACCTCACCCTCCCAGGACGCCTTCCTCGCGGCCCTCGGTGCGGCGCAGATGGTCCGGGTGGGCGACGTCAAGCAGGCCATCTACGGCTTCCGCGGTGGCGACCCCGGCCTCCTGGGTGGCCATCTGAAGGCGGCGGGAGACCGGGCCTTCCGCCTGCCCTTCAACTTCCGTTCGACACCCCAGGTGGTGGCCCTGGCCAACCGCTACGTGGAAGAAGTCTGGCCACAGCTCGCGCCGGGTACGGACAGCCTGGATGGGGCGCAGGAGGCCATGGCGCCAGACGCGCTGCCCGTCGGCCTGGTGCGAACATCGGCACCATCCTCCCGGGCGGACCTCTCCGCCCTGTCCGGCTGGATCTCGGGCCTTGCCCGCGAGGAGGGCTGGCGGCAGTGCCTGGGCGAACCGGCCAAGGCAGGCCCCCGCCGTCGTACCCTGCTCCTGAAACAGCGCACCAAGCTGCCGGCCCTGCTGCAGCGCCTGAAGCGCCAAGGCATCCAGCCCTACGTGGTAGCCAAGGAGGGCTTCTGGGATAGCCCCGGCGTGCGCCTGGTGCTGGCGGCCCTGGAGGCTGTGGCCCACCCCGAGCGGCCGCGGCCCTGCGTGGCCCTGCTGCGCCAGATTGTGGGCCTGACCGATGGCGATCTCACCCGCCTGGCCCTGTCCCGGGAGGGCCGACCCGGCCTGCCCGGCCTGGGCCAGCTGGATCCCGAGGCCTTCCCCGAGGCGCAGCGCGATGCGGTGCGGTGGCTGCGGGGCCTCCGCGAGGTGTCCGCCCAGGAGCTGGTCGGGCGCCTGCTGAACGAGGGCTCTCTGTTGCGCGGCATCGCCGCCCTGCACACCCACGGGACCATGGAACCCCTGCGGGCCCGGCGCAATCTGGCGGCCCTCCTGGGCATGCTGCTGGACCTACCCGCCAGTTCCTCCGTAGCCTATGCGGCCCTGGAGGACGAGCGCAGCGGGATGGAGCGTGGCGACCTGCCGGCCTCCGCCGACGATGCGGACCTCCTCATCCAGACGGTCCATGCCAGCAAGGGCCTGGAATACGACGACGTCATCCTGCCGCTGCTGCACGCCCACCCGAGGCCCTTCAGCAAGGGTGAGCTACGCACCAGCCCGGCGGGGGGCGCCCTCCTACTGGCCTGGAGGCTTGGCAAACATCCCGGCCGGGCCTACCGGGACCTGAAGCCGCTCATCGAGGCGCGCCAGCGCCGGGACGATCTCAATCTGCTCTACGTGGCCCTCACCCGGGCCAAGGGCCGCCTCTGCCTGCTGCTGCAGGAGCCGAAGGAGCCCAAGGATGCAGCGGAGGCCAAGACCTGGGCCCACTGGGGCCAGCACCTGGTGGCGGCCCACCCCGAACTGCTGCAGCTGGACGAGCCGCCCGCACCTGCGCCGCTCCCGACGGTGGAGGCCCCTGCCTGGGCGGCGCCCGCACTCCGGCCGACCCTAGCCCCGGAGGATGCCACCCGCGATGTTCACGCAGCCCTGCCGACGGAGGCCCGTGCCAAGGCTCGCCAGGAAGGAGAGCTGGTCCATGCCTTCCTGCGGGACCTGCTGGTTCGCTGGGAGGACCCCGAAGGGTTCGCAGCCTGCCTGGCGGCGGCCCCTGCGGTGGCCGGTGTGCAGGAACATGCCGAGCGCTTCCTGGAGCAGTTCGAGACCCGGGGCTGGCGGCACCTGCGTCGCCGCACCGAGCTGCCCTTGGCGGGAGCTGCCGCCAGCGGCGCTCTGGGCCGCGCCGACTTGGTGGTGTGGGAAGACGACCGCCTCCACCTCCTGGACTTCAAGAACTCGAAGGCATTCGGTGCTGAAGAACTGGCCAGCTACCAGGCCCAGCTCACTCGCTACGCCCAGGCCATCCGCGCCCAAGAGGGCAAGCCTGTGGAGGCGTGGTTGGTGGCCATCAAGAGCGGGGAGTGGGTAAGGGTGGGGGATTGATCGAGGCCAGGGGCCGTGGGTGGCGCTCTATGCTCGAACCGCCAAAAAACAACAAAGCCTTCATAGCTAATGGAAGGGAGCTTCTTTTTTGCGGAAGAATAATCCAAAGTGGACCAGAGGAAGTACAGACTGAACTATTACTCTGGCAATAATTTATATTTTTTATTGACAGGATAAAATATTACAGCCTTTACGGGAATTTTTAAATACTTTAAAAGATTAATAAAATCAGATTCTGAAATTTGAGCGCCTTTTTTTAGGTTTTCCATTTTTACCAATATTTGATGAGCAGTTGCGCTATTGAGTAAACCAGATAATCGCCTCTCCAGTTTCGGACTCATGATGGGTCCATCATCAGTTATCAAATATGACTTCGCATTTGCCCGCAACCCTCCAGGCTTTAATGAAAATTGATTTATTTTATTCGTGATTCTGTTGTATTTTATAGTTCCTATCAACATCCCTTCTTTGTATAGAGAGAGCGCTAATGAAACAACATATGCTCTTTCGTGGTCTGCATGTGATGTTTTACGTGCGTAGCCATAACTGGCGATTCGGTTCAAATCGAGCTCTCGTCCTAATGGGGTAATGATTTTGGCATTTGTAATTTTAGAGGTTTTATTTGATTTTATACTTAATGAAATATTTACAAAAATTGCTTTTTTACCAGGTTTATCCTCAAGTTTTAAGCTTATAGATTCTCCGAAATCCATAGCCAAAAATTTACCAGTCGAAAAAGATGGATAATCAAGTGGATCCAACTTGGCTAATTTACTGAGGAGGAGGCTTAATTCAGGAAAGTCCTTCAGGTGCCCACAGATCGATGATTTCCGGGCGAGCATTGCGCGGACCAAAGCCCTAATCGCTTCACGGGCCTCGAGCAATCCGGGAATTTCGATTGCGCGGGTCATTTCTCCCTCCTCGCAGGCAGTTCATCCCATACCCAGTCCCCCGCTGGCAATACGAGGACGCCGAAAGAGAGTAGCAAGATGCGCTACTCGGAGATATGGCAGCGTGATGACCCGCCAACACTAACCCCGGTCCGCCACTTGCGACAGGTGTGGAGGGGACCCCCCAATCGATTTTCGATTTCTTCACTGTGGACCGGGAGGGTGCTGGTTGCCGATCCAGTGGCAGACGCCACGAATGTTTCCTTTCAGGTTGCCGAGGGCGGTATTCGCCCATTTGAATGCCGAAACCTTGCTGGCCCTCCAGTCGCCATGGCTTTTCTGGGCATGATGCCTCGAACCGACAACTTGGGTGATGCCCTAGGTGGCCCATTCATCATGAACTCAGAAAGGGATATCCTCGGCAGGGTCACTGGATCTATCCTCTCCCATCTCACGAATAATGGCCATATTGCCATCATCGAACAGCAACTTGGTGAGCCCATTCCCGAGTGAGGCGTAGCTCCCCTCCCGCCCATCCTCGGTCTTGAACCGCTTCACTTCAATGGAGGGGCGTGCCGGGGCCTCTTCTTCACCGTAGATATTGGTGGATCGCTTCTTGGGCTTGGTCATGGAGCCTCCAGGCCTGAAGTTTGAGCCCTCCCATTAGACAAAAGTTGTCATTTCCTCTGGCTAATCTGGCCAGCACTCGCCTCCACCACAAAGTGCCTGGGAGTGGACCAAGGCAGCCTTCACCACTTGACCGACCAAGGCCTCAATCTCCCATCTCCCGTTGTCCTCAGGGGAGAAGGAATCGCCTTTGCCATCTATGATCTCCTTGAGCCTATTAATGGCCCCTGACACGCCCACATCATTCAAGACCAGCTGCATGGGGTCTTTGGGCATCGTTTCACAGTCCTTCTGGTCGGGGGCATTACCCTCATCCAGAAAAGAATCCCGGTATCGTTCTGTGTAGAGATAATCACCGCCCCTGGGTGTTGAATCAGCGTAGAGGCGCTCCGGGTCCTTATCCCAGCTCACCTTGAGCGTGGCGAAGGGGAGGCAGCTCAAACACTCCTTCTGGTCCGCTTGCAGGAGGTCGAAAAGACCGGTTGTTTCCTCTGGCAAGCCTTTCCATAGACTCAAGGCTTCATCCGGGGTCATTGGGTAGGCTGAAGCCATGATCGCGAGACCCGGGAGTAGAGACGGAGCCATGGGGTTGTATTCACCGAAGGTCATCACGTGGTGCCCCCCCGCTAGAAGGGCTCCAATCTTTTGCAAGAGTGGTTCGAGGCGTTTGGGATCCCGCATCGTTTCTGATCCGACCAACAGCACTTCACGCTCTGAGCTCGGGCCCACCATAGAGAGCAATTCCTTCCAGCAGGAAGACTCTGGAAGAGGGTCCCCGATCAGCAGAAGCGCCCAGCCATCCCAGACCAGGGCTCCAGGACCGTTGCCATTGTCGCCATGTAGTAGCTGTTTGCCTGAAAGGCCCATTAGGAGATTCGCAAGGCAGGCATTAGAACCCTCATCTCGCGGATCCCAGGATTCCTCCCAGGGCAGCAGTGCCGCAAGGCGTCCCCAGGAAGGATGGATATTCTTTGGCAGATTGAAGTCCTGGACCAGGAGAGATGGAGTTTGGGAAGGGGTGTTTGGCATGAAGGAAGAATACTCCCTGGGAATTGACACGGAATGTCAGCTGAAGAATCCCCCCGATGTTCTAGCCTGCGGCACTACAGGGTGTGGGGGGCTGGGAGGCACCATTGTGACGGTTGGTTCATAACCTGCGGCCAGCAGAGCTGTGATGTTATGGCTGACGAACAGAGTTGGGGTCAGGTTGCAGTGGAAGTCTCCCAGCCGAGGCAAGGAATCGATCGAGAAAAATATATCGAGTGAAATCTTCACCACAAGGTCAGGATGGTTCAATCACAGAATGGGAGGCGTTCATGGCGAACACCTTTTACTGGCATGACTATGAAACATTTGGGGTCGATCCCCGGGTAGATCGGCCGGCTGAATTTGCTGGAATACGAACTGATGCTGACCTGAACCCTGTTGGTGAACCATTAGAACTCTATTGCCGTCTGTCACCCGATTATCTGCCAAACCCTGAGGCCTGCTGCATCACAGGTATATGGCCGAGCAAATCCCAATCTCTTGGCGTTTGCGAGTCAGAATTCATCAAGCGAATCCACCAAGAGCTCTACGTGTCATGCACATGCACCGTCGGGTTCAACAGCATTCGATTTGACGACGAGATGACCAGGTCGACCCTATTCAGAAACCTACTGGATCCCTATGCCAGGGAATATGCGAATGGCAATAGTCGTTGGGATCTACTGGATGTGCTGCGCCTGGCCCGAAGCTTTAGGCCTGAAGGCCTGGAATGGCCCATAGATGAGGAAGGTCAACCGACCTTTAAGCTGGAACGCCTTACGGCAGCGAACGGCATTCCTCATGAGGGGGCACATACAGCCCTTGCAGATGTAATGGCCACATTGGCTCTAGCTAGGAAACTAAAAATGGCCCAGCCACGGCTATGGGAACATTCCCTGAAAACCAGGGACAAAGGGTGGGTGCGTGACGTCCTCCCCACTTCTATACCAAGGATGGTGAGAGTCCTGGGTTAAGGGTTGTCTCGCTGGGATTCGCGGAGGGAGCCGTAGGCGACCGGGTGCGATCGGCACGATCCACAGATAGGAGGTGAAAATCCAGACCTGAGGCCCTAACGGAGGGAACTCAACACCGACGAGACAAGGGCGTGAACCTGGAGCACCAGGCGTAGTCAGCCCCATCGGAAAGGAGGAAGCGT
>CAIPAY010000042.1 GCA_903863195.1 uncultured Holophagaceae bacterium | reverse complement strand
GCGGGATCAGCCGTCGAGCTCGCGGTGCCTCACGGTGAGGGCGGCGACGTCGTTGCTCAGGCGGCTGGCCAGCATCTCGACCAGGGCCACGGAGCGGTGCTGGCCGCCGGTGCAGCCGATGGCGAGGGTGTGGTAGGCGCGCCCCTCCTGCTGCACCAGCGGCAGGGACCAGCGCAGCCAGCTCTCGACCCGCTCCAGGAACTCGCGGAAGTCGTTGGACTCCAGCAGGTATTCCTGCACGGGCCAGTCGCGGCCCGTGAGGGGCTTGAGGGCTTCCACGTAGAAGGGGTTGGGTAGGAACCGGGCGTCCAGGACCACATCGGCATCCGCCGGAATCCCCCGCTTGAACCCGAAGCTGAGCAGCCGGACCGCGGTGTGGCGCGTGGGCAGCTGGGGCACCAGCGCCGCAATGCGATTGCGCAGGTCCGAGAGGGTCAGGTGGCTGGTGTCCAGGAGGGTGGTGGCCAGGGCCCGGGTGGGGGCGAGCATCTCGCGTTCCCGCTTGATGCTCTCGGCGGGGGTGCCCAGGTTCAGGTGGTGCGGGCGCCGGGTCTCGGAGAAGCGGCGCACGAGCACCGAATCCTCGGCCTCCACGAAGACCACCTGCACCGAGGTGCCGTTGAGGCGGAGGCGCTCCAGCAGCGGCGGGAACTCCTGGGCGAACTCCAGCTGCCGACAGTCCATGCCCACCACCAGGCGGTTCATGCCTGGCTGCAGGTGTTTCTCCAGCTCCAGCAGGGCCAGCAGGGGCTCCAGCAGGCGCGGGGACACGTTGTCCAGGGCCGTGCAGCCCGTATCCTCCAGGGCCCCCAGCACAGAGTGCCGCCCGGCTCCTGATAAGCCTGTGACGATGATGAGTTCCATAGGGTGAATGCTATCAGCTGTCAGCTATCAGCTCTCGGTGAAAGAGGGGCCTGGATGGATTCACCCGCCGCTCCGGACCTGGCCGTTGATGGCGATCAGCTGGCAGTATTGGCAGGGTACGGCTGCCCCTGGCGACCCGTGCCGAGCCCTGCAGTTGATAGCTGACAGCTGACAGCTGACAGCCCCAATCAGTCCTCCAGCCCGCCCGCCGTGAAGCGGAGCACGCGCTGGATGCCCTCGGGGAGGTTGCCCTGCTCGTCGGGACCCAGCTCGAAGGTCTCGGAGGGGCCGCGGAAGGCATCCTCGTCCGGGGTGTAGGCCGCCTGGGGCTCGACCCGGTAGAGGTAGGAGATGATCTCGTCCTCGTAGCCGAAGCGCATCTGCTCGAAGTACTCGTAGGACTCCCGCTTGTACTCCACGAGCGGGTCCTTCTGGCCGTAGCCGCGGAAGCCGATGGCTTCCTTCAGGTGGTCCATGACCAGCAGGTGGCGCTTCCAGGCGGCGTCGATGATCTGCAGGATGGACCAGCGCTCGTAGCTGCGCATGCCCTCGCCGCCCAGTCGCTCGTCCTTGCCTTCGTAGTAGCTCCGAACCAGGGCCGAGAGGGCCACGGAGGCCTGGGCCTGGGGCTGCTGGCCGATGGCGTCCACTTCGGGCCCGGTGAGGGTGAACAGCTGCTCCACGCGCTCGCGGAAGCCGGGCTGGTCGCGCTCGCCCTTGTCCTGGAGGAAGTCGTTGGCGATGCCCTCGGCGATCTCCCCAGCCACCTGCAGCACGTAGTCCCGGGTGTTGCCCTTGAGGATCTCGGTGCGCAGCCCGTAGAAGAAGATGCGCTGCTTGTTCATGACATCGTCGTATTCGAGCAGGTGCTTGCGGATCTCGAAGTGGTGGGTCTCCACGCGCTTCTGGCTGCGCTCGATGGCGCGGGTGACCATGCCGGCCTCGATGGGCTCGTCATCGTTCATGCCCATGGCGCCCATGAGGTTCTTGATGCGGTCCCCGCCGAAGATCCGCATCAGGTCGTCCTCGAGGGACAGGTAGAAGCGGCTGCTGCCGGGGTCGCCCTGGCGGCCGGCGCGGCCGCGGAGCTGATTGTCGATGCGGCGGCTCTCGTGGCGCTCGGTGCCCAGGATGTGCAGGCCTCCCAGACCGACCACTTCCTCGTGCTCGGCGGCGGTCTGCTCGCGCATCTTCTCCACCAGGGCCGAGAACTCCGGGGTCTCGAAGCCTTCGGCGTCGTAGAGGGTGATGTCCTTCTTCTTGGCCTCGAGCCGGGCCAGCCCCTCGGGGTTGCCGCCGAGGATGATGTCCGTGCCGCGGCCCGCCATGTTGGTGGCGATGGTGACCGCGCCCTTGCGGCCGGCCTGGGCGACGATCTCCGCCTCGCGCTCGTGGTGCTTGGCGTTCAGCACGACGTGGGGGATGCGGGCGGCCTTGAGCGCGTCGGACAGGTCCTCGCTGCTCTCGATGCTCGCCGTGCCCACCAGCATGGGCTGGCCCTTGGCGTGCAGCTCGCGGATCTCCTCGACGATGGCCTTCTTCTTGCCGTTCCGCGTGGAGTAGACGGTGTCGGCGAAGTCCTTGCGGACCATGGGCATGTTCGTGGGCACCACGATCACGTTCAGCTTGTAGATGGAGTGCAGCTCCGTGGCCTCGGTCTCGGCGGTGCCGGTCATGCCCGCCAGCCGCTTGTACATGCGGAAGAAGTTCTGGAAGGTCACGGTGGCGAGGGTCTGGTTCTCGGCGTTGACCTCCACGCCCTCCTTGGCCTCAATGGCCTGGTGCAGGCCGTTGGACCAGCGGCGGCCCGGCATGAGGCGGCCCGTGAACTCGTCCACGATGACCACTTCCATGCCCTTGCCGTCCTCCTTGGCGCGGACCATGTAGTCCACGTCCAGGCGGTAGAGGTTGTGAGCCAGCAGGGCCTGGTTGAGGCCGTGCAGGGTCTCGATGCTGGTGGGGTCGTAGAGGTTGGTCACGCCCAGCAGGTGCTCGGCGTGGTGGATGCCGTCGTCGGTGAGCATCACCTGGCGGTCCTTCTCGTCCACCTTGTAGTGCACCTCGGGCTTCAGCTTCGGCACGATGGCATCGATGCGGAAGTACTTGGAGGTGTCCTCCTCGCTGCTGCCCGCGATGATGAGGGGCGTGCGGGCCTCGTCGATGAGGATCGAGTCCACCTCATCCACGATCGCGTAGTTGAAGCCGCGCTGGGTGAACTCCTCCAGCTCCCACTTCATGTTGTCGCGGAGGTAGTCGAAGCCCAGCTCGTTGTTGGTGGCGTAGGTGATGTCGCAGGCGTAGGCATCGCGGCGCTGCTGGTCGTCCAGGCCGTGCTGGACGACCCCGATGGTGAGGCCGAGCCAGGAGTAAAGGCGGCCCATCCACTCGGCGTCGCGGCGGGCCAGGTAGTCGTTCACGGTGACCAGGTGGGCGCCCTTGCCCGCCAGGGCGTGGAGGTAGAGCGGCAGCGTGGCGGTGAGGGTCTTGCCTTCACCAGTGCGCATCTCGGCCACGTTCCCCTCGTGCAGGGCCATGCCGCCCACGAGCTGCACATCGAAATGCCGCATCTTGAGCACGCGCTTGCTGCCCTCCCGGGCCACGGCGAAGGCCTCGGGCAGGATGTCGTCCAGGGTGGCGCCGTTGGCCAGCTTTTCCTTGAGATAGGGCGTCTTGGCCTTGAGGGCCTCGTCGCTGAGCGCCGCCATCTCGGGCTCGAAGTCGTTGATCGACTGGACCTTGGCCCACAGGCGCTTGAGCTCCCGGTCATTCTTGGAGCCGATCAGTTTCTTCAGGAGGGTCTCGATCATGCTGTCGTCCAGTCGCGTAAACCACCGATTGTAGCGCGAGACCGCCTCTTTTCCCAGCCTCAGGCCTGTCGGGCAAGCCTTCCTGGTTGCCGAATTTACCTGCCCAGGACACACTGATCATTTGGAATCTGGAGGAACCATGGCCATCGAACGCACCTTCGCCATCGTCAAGCCCGACGCCGTCAAGGACGGCCACATCGGCGAGATCGTCACCGCCATCGAGCAGAGCGGCCTGAAGGTCGTGGGCCTGAAGCTGACCCGCCTGACCCCCGCCCTCTGCCAGGGCTTCTACCACGAGCACGTGGGCAAGGGCTTCTATGCGGACCTGGAGGCCTTCATGTGCGAGGGCCCCGTCACCCTCATGGTGCTGGAAGGCGAGAACGCCATCCTCCGCTGGCGCGAGCTCATGGGCGCCACCAACCCCGCCCAGGCCGCCGCGGGCACCCTCCGGCAGCGCTTTGGCGCCAGCATCGGCCGCAACGCCACCCACGGCAGCGACAAGCCCGAGAGCGCCAGGTTCGAGGTCAGCTACTTCTTCAGCGCCTTCGAGCAGTTCTGAGACCGCCGCCAGGAGAGCGGAACCCCCACCTTCCTGGCAGACTAGGGGCATGACCGACCCTTCTACTCCGATCCAGGTGGCCGTCTGCGAGGACAACGATGCCCTGCGGGACATCCTGGTCTCCGTGCTGCCCCGCTTCGGCCTCCGGGTCTTCGGCGTGGGCTCCTCGGAGGCCCTGGACCGGCTCCTGCAGGAGCGGCCCGTGGACATCGTGGTCCTGGACATCGGCCTGCCCGGCGAGGACGGCCTGTCCGCCGCGGCCCGCCTGCGCCGCGAGCGGCCTCACCTGGGCATCGTCATGCTGACGGCCCGGGCCCTGCTGGACGACCGCATCCGCGGCATGCAGCAGGGGGCGGACCTCTACTTCGTCAAGCCCGTGGACATGGCCGAGCTGGCCGCCGCCCTCACCAGCCTCCACCGGCGCCTGGCCCAGGCCAAGCCCCCGCTGCGGCAGCCCTGGAAGCTGCTCCGGGGCCGGGGTGTGCTGGAGGCCCCGGACGGCACCGCCATCGACCTCACCGAGAACGAGCGCCTCATCCTGGCATGCCTGCTGGCGGATCCCGGCACCTCCGTGGACCGGGAGGAGCTCATCCGGGCCCTCCACTGGGAGGGCAGCGAGAAGGTCTACATGCGCCTGGCCAGCGCCGTCAGCCGCCTGCGGGCCAAGGTGGCCGGGGCCGCGCCCGAGGACGCCTTCCCCCTCCGCACCCTGCACGGCACCGGCTACGCCTTCCGCTTGGACGAGGACCCGCAGCCATGAACGGCCTGCTCCGCGGCCTGGTTTTCCTGCTGCTGGGCCTGAGCCTCTGGGCCGCCCCGCCGGTGGAGCTGGGCCAAGACGACCATCTGCCCCTGGCCGGCCACATGGAGATCCTCACGGGCGCCCCGGCGGCCACCCTGGAACAGGCCCTGCAGGGCGCCGCCGAAGGCCGCTTCGTACCGCTGGCCGGGAATGTCACCAAGGGCTACGGCCAGGATCCCATGTGGGTCCGCTTCACCCTGCGCCTGTCCGGACGGCAGCGCCCGATCTCGTGGCTGGAGGTGAAGCCAGCCTACCTCCGCGAGGTCACCCTCTTCACGCCCCGGGCCGACGGCAGCTTCGAGACCGCCACCTCTGGCGCGGGACTGCCCTTCGCGGTTCGCCAGATCCCCTACCTGGCGCCCGTCTTCCGCCTGGAGGCCCCGGCCCAGCCCGGCACCGAGGCCACCTACTACCTGCGGGCCGAGACGCCGGGCGCCCGCCTCATGCGGCCGGTCCTCTGGGACCCGGCCACCTTCCAGCAAGCGGTCAGCACCGAGGCCCTGCTCTACGGGCTCTTCTTCGGGGTGGGGCTGATCATCCTGGTCACCAACCTGATCTACCTGATCAAGCTGCGGGAGCCCATCCACTTCTACTACGCCGCCTACCTGGCGGCCGTCTTGTTGATGTTCGCGACCCTCAACGGCCATGCGGAGCGCTACCTGTGGCCCGGGTCCGACCTGTCCATCCGCTGGGGCGTACCCCTCTCCGTGGTCGTGCAGCCCTGGCTGGCGGTGGCCATTTTTTCCGTCCTTACCGACTTCGGTACCGCCTTCCCCCGCCTGGACCGCGCCTACCGGACCACGGGCTTGGCCCTGACCGCCTTCTTCCTGCTTGCCACGGCCCTGGGCGGCTACTACCGGGTGGCCCCCCTGACCCAAGTGGTCTTCCTGCCGATCATCGTCATCAACCTGGGCGGGGCCCTGGTCATGGCCCTGCGGGGCAACCGGACCGCCAGCTTCTACCTGCTGGCCTTCTCGCCCCAGCTGCTCGGCGGCCTGTTCCGGGTCGCCAGCAACCTCTCCCTGCACAACACCGACTTCCTGGCCGAATACGGCATGCACCTCGGCGCCATGGTCCACCTGGTCCTCATGAGCCTGCCCCTGGCCGACCGCATGGGCCGCATCAAGGAAGAGCGGGACGCCGCCCTGCGCGAGACCCTGGAGACCACGGCCCGGCACCAGCGGGAGCTGGAGGGCCAGGTGACGGCCCGCACCCGGGAGCTCCAGCAGGAACAGGCCCGCACCGCCGAGGCCCTGGACCGCGAGCGCGAGGTGGTGGCCGAGCAGCGCCAGTTCCTGTCCCTGGTGTCCCACGAGTTCCGGACCCCCCTGGCGGTCATGGACGGCGCCGCCCAGATGGCCCGTCTCTCCGTGGAGGCGCCCCCCAAGGAGCTGGTCCGCAGCACCCATGCCATCCAGAAGGGAGTGGACAGCCTCGTCCACCTGCTGGACACCTGGCTCACCACGGACCGCATCGCTTCCGGCCTACGAGCCCTCAAGCCCGAGCCCGTGGCCCTGCCCGAGCTGCTGACCGACGTGGTGAAGCGGGCCGCGGATGCCTCCCGGCGCGAGCTGCGGGCGGACCTGAACGAGCTGACCGCAACCACCCTCTGCGACCGCGACCTGCTGGGCGCCGCCCTGCTGAACCTCCTGGACAACGCCCTCAAGTATTCCCCGGCGGACACCCCCGTGCACCTGCGGGCCCAGGTCCGGGAGGGCTGGCTCCACCTCGAGGTCACGGACCAGGGCCAGGGCATCCCCGCGGACCAGCTCCAGCACCTCACCACCCGCTACTTCCGCGGTCGCAACGTGGGCCAGATCCCCGGCCTGGGCCTGGGCCTGCACCTGGTGCGCACCATCGCCGAGCTTCACGGCGGCCGCTTCGAGCTGGCCAGCGTCGAAGGCCAGGGCACCACGGCAAGGCTGGTGCTGCCGGTCGGGGCCCCCCCCCACCCCTCTGAGCCCCAGCCTTGATGCTGGCCCTCAGCGACCCACGGTGGTCGTTGGGCCTAAGGCTTCGAGGCAGTCCCAGGGAAGCACCTGGACCCCGCTGCGGACCTGCTGCTGGTCGCCACCATAGACCAGGAAGGGGTCGATGGCCTGGCCGATGGACCGGGCCTCCAGAACCTCCTTCGCAGCCAGAACCGGCTTCAGCCAGGAGCCATCCAGGGTCTGCCCTGACTTGATCTCCACGAGGCGGGTGCGGTCGGGTTCCTGCAGGACCAGATCCACCTCCAGACCAGCAACCTCCCGGTAGTGGCAGGCCGCAGCCTCCAGGCCCTGGTGGAGGTGCAGCTTCATCACCTCCGAGGCCACCCAGCTCTCGAAGATTGCACCCCGGAGAGGGTGAGTCTCCAGCTGCTGAGGGGTGCGGATGCCCAGCAGGTGGCAGACCAGGCCCGCATCGTAGAAGTGCAGCTTGGGGGTCTTCACCAGGCGCTTGCGCTGGTTGCGGTGCCAGGGCCCCAGGCGGAAGCAGAGAAAGCTGCTCTCCAGCACGGACAGCCAGGCCTTGGCCGTGGGCTGGGAGATGCCCGCATCCGCCCCAAGGCGGCTGAGGTTGAGCTCCTGCCCCGTGCTGCCAGCACAGAGCCGCAGGAAGGTGTTGAAGCTGAGCAGATCGCCCACGTTGAGCACCTGGCGGACATCGCGCTGGACATAGGTGGCCACATAGTCTGCGAGCCAGCGCTCGGGAGGAATGCCCTGGTCGTGGATGCGCGGATAGGCGCCTGCGAACAGCGTGCTGAACAGGTCCCCAGGGGCCTTCGAGAACCGCCGCAGCTCACCCAGGCTGGGCGGCAGCAGGTGGAGGATGGCCGTCCGGCCCGCCAGGGTCTGGCTGACCGCATCGGTGAGCCCGAAATGCTGGGAGCCCGTGAGCACAAAGCGGCCGGGCTCTGGGTCCGCATCCACCCGATCCTGGATGTAGCTCAGCAGGCCGGCGGCATGGTGGACCTCGTCGAGGATGGCCCCCTGGGGGAACTGCCCCAGGAATCCCCGTGGGTCCTCCCGGGCGAAGGCCCGGGTCTCCAGGGGCTCCAGGCTGATGTAGGGCTTGTCGGGAAATGCCGCCTTGCAGAGCGTCGTCTTCCCCGATTGCCTCGGCCCGGTGAGGGTCACCACGGGATAGACCCCGGCCCAGCGGAGGAGCGTGGACTGGAGGTCGCGCCGGATCATGACCCAAGTATAGGACGCGTCTCTACCGATTCAAGATTCAATTTTTATTTGGTATAAAGCCATGCAGCACAAGGATCCGACGAGCAGGACAGCGTCGAAGGCCAGGGCACCACGGCCCGACTGGTGCTGCCCTGCGAAGGACAGGACGCCTCCTTGCACACGTAGCCGTTTTGGCTACACTAGGCTTGAGGGCCAAGCCATGCGCCATCTGTCGCTGAGGGATTTCCGCACCCGGGGCACCAGTGCCCTCAAGGGTCTGCCGGCGGGCGAGACGGTCTTGCTGTCTGGCCAGAAGGGCCCGGCCTACTTCCTGGTTCCCGTGCAGGGGGATGTGGTCACCGAGGATCTCGAGCTGCGCCGGGCCATGGCCAAGGCCAGCCTGCGCGAGAGCTGGCGGATCGCCGAAGCCTCCGGGCTTGATCAGCTGAGCGACGAGGCCATTCAGGCTCTTGCGAGACAGGCCCGTGAGGCGCGCAAGAAGGCCGCGAAGCTGCGATGAGGCTGGTCGTCCTTGACACCAACGTGGTCGTGTCCGCCGCCGTCCAGCGCCTGGGGCCTTCAGGCCAGATCGTGTGGGAAGCCCTGGAGGGCCGGATCAAGCTGGTGACCTGCCCTCTCGTGATCGCCGAATACCGCGAGGTGGTCCAGCGGCCCCGCCTGGCCAAGAAGGGTCTGCCGCCCGAGTGGCTGGACTTCCTGGTGGACCAGAGCCTGCAGCTGCCGGATCCACCCCCTTGGCCCATGCCCGGCCCCGATGCCGATGACCTGGTGTTTCTGGCCCTGGCGAAGCTCTCGGGCGCCGTCCTGGTCACCGGCAACCTGGCCGACTATCCCGAGGCCATCCGGGATGGCATGCAGGTGTTGTCACCGAAGGCCCACTGGGAGGGACTCGCGCAAGGCTGATCGGCCTGGCCTCCGCCCGCAAGCGGCCCCGGCGGCCACCGCGTTCTCTTATCCCCGTCCATCCCCGCCATCCCCGTCAAAAAAAGCTTTTGAAACAGGGATGCAGGGGATGAAGGGGATAAAAGCAAAAGGATCTTTGGCCACCGATGAACACCGATCAAAAGCTGATAAAGACTGAACTGAAAAAGCTGTAGGTGTATTTATCATTCTTTTATCAGCAGTTACCGGTGTTCATCGGTGGCTGCTTTGGTTTGTCTTTTGAAAGCATCAGCCGATGCTTTCGGAGTTGGCTTCAGCCACCAGGGCGCCAGTGTGGACGATGCTCAGGCGGCGGTCCAGCCGGTGGGCGAAGGCCTGCAGCTCCCGCAGGGCGGTGCGGGGGGCTTTGGATCATTTCCCGCCCTTGCGCTTGGGCGGGGGAGTCATGGCTACGAACCAGTCCACAGTCTTCAGGCCAGGCACCCGGCCGAACTCTTTCAGGTTGTGGGTCACCACTGTCATCCGGTGCGACGCGGCCACACTGGCGACCACCAGGTCCCGCTCCCCAATGGGTTTGGATTTCAGGGCCAGCCTCAACTTGGCGTGGTCCCGAGCCGCATCGCCGTCGAACGGGATGACCTGGATGGGAACCAGGAAGGCTTCGACTTCCTTGAGACTCCTGGCAGGGTTCTGGCTGTTCAAGGCCCCGAAGCGTAACTCGGCCTCGTTCATGGCGCTGATGGCCAAGTCCCCAGGCGAGAACCTCTGCATCTGGGACAGCACTCCAGGGTTGTGCTTGAGGGCAAAAATGCAGGTATCCGTGTCCAGCAGGAACCTCACATCCCCTCCAGAACGCGATCACGATGGGCGGACCTGGGCAAAGGCTCCGGCGCGGTGAAGTCATCCCCCACGGGCCCGAAGCTCTCCCAGTAACCCTTGGGCCAAGCAGCCACAGGAGCCGCCCGGAGGACGATCAGATCACCTTCCCGGTGGCCCACCGCCTCCAGGGCCTCGATCCGCAGTTCCTTGGGGAGTCGCGCAGCCTGGCTGCCGCCATGCTTGAATAGCTTAACCGGGAACTCTGTGAGTTTCTTTGCCACCGACATGGCGACCTCCTGCGTAGATATTAGTATCTACATACTCGCCGTCAAGGGGCGGTGTACACCGATTGTTAGTTGTGGTGGGCAAGGGCTTCGCGGGTCAGGCTCTCGACACACTGGAGAGCCGTCACGCGACCATCGTGGGACTCTGCATTGAGCCCTCGCTTGGCATCCGCGTGGCAGACTTTCAGTTTGTGGACCAAGCACTCCCGGCAGAGCTGGGTCGCGTTGTGGTCCCGCGTCGGTCCGTCCATCCAATGGCTGTCGCACTCGCGGCACTTGAAGCTGGTCATACCCTTCTCCCGGTTGTGCTACCGATTGATACGGGTTAAGCGTCGATCCGCTTGGGTGTCGCGTTGCCGCCCTTGCCGAGATACCAGCAGTTATCGGTGTTCATCGGTGGCTGGTTTGGTTTGTCTTTTGCAAGCCTCAGCCGATGCTTTCGGAGTTGGCTTCAGCCACCAGGGCGCCGGTGTGGACGATGCTCAGGCGGCGGTCCAGCCGGTGGGCGAAGGCCTGCAGTTCCCGCAGGGCGGTGCGCGTGGCGCGGTCCAGCTCGGGCAGGTCCACCAGCTCCAGCTGCAGATCCCGGGGGCGACCCAGCAGCAGGGGGGCCAGGGCGTCCCGCAGCAGCGCCACCTCCGGGGGGCCCAGGGGCCCGTGGACCCAGAGGTGGATCTGGTCGGCACTCACTTCCATCTGGAAGGACATGGGCAGCCTTGGATCACTTTCCGGGCGGAGGGGCTGCGCTCCGGGGGGAGCGCAGCCGTGGGGAAGCCTACCTTGGAATCTTTCTCGACTAGAAGCTGATCTCAGCTTTGCCGTAATTGGAGGAGCCCATGACGGACTCTCCCGCGAGGGGCGTCCAGGTGCCATTGGTTACGCCGCCGAGGTAGCCGGAGCCGCCGCCGCCGCTGCAGTCAGCGCCGATGCTGCCACCGTAGTAGCCGCCGCCGCCACCGCACACGAAGAAATCGTACTGCCCGAGCCCGGCCCAGGCGCTACCCCCATAACCACGGCCTCCGGCCCCCACGTTGAAGCCCCAGGAACTGGTTGCACCACCAGAACTCTGAGAGCCCCCGTTGCCAGGGGTGGGGTTGACGCTATAGCTCTGATAGGAGCCTGAGCCGCCAGCTGAGGAGTTGCCACCCGAGGTGCCTCCTCCGCTGCCGCCAGGTCCTGCAGCGTTCATGCCACTGATGGACACCGGAGATTGATTGTACGCCCAGCTCAGCCAGCCGGACACATTGCCTGCGCCACCCCCGCCGCCACCGGCGGCGATGAGCCAGGCGCCTCCCGAGTTCATGATGTGGGTGCCACCACCGCCCGAGCCGACGCCTGGGCCATAGGCGGCGGCGAGGGCATTGCAGTAGGAATCGCCGCCCCCATTGTAGCCGCCGGCGATGTAGGTGTTCGCCGTGACCCCCCGGTTACCCGCGCCGCCCACGACGATGGTGAGGACCTGGCCAGGGGTCACCGCCAGGGTGCCCCTGGCGTAGCCGCCACTGCCACCGCCGATGTAGCCGTAGGTACCGCCCGGGCAGCCATACATGCCACCGGCGCCCCAGACCTTGACGGTCACGGAGGTGATACCCGCGGGCACGGTCCAGGTCTGAGCCCCACCGGTATAGTAGAGGGTGAGCACGTTGGTGGGTGTGAAGCTGATCTCACTGCCATAGGCCGTGCCGGCGCTGTTGGTGGCATAGGCCTTCAGGTAGTAGGTCGTGCTGGTCGTCAGGCCCGTGAGGTTGCTGGTAAAGGCCCCGGACTGCACCACGGTGTCGGTGGTGTGATTGCCATTGACCGACTCCGCGCCGCTGGTGGTGCTCCAGCACACGCCGGTGGCGGTGATGGTGGCGCCGCCGGTGGCGGTGATGCTGCCACCGCTGGTGACCGCCGTTCCGGTGAGGCCGCTATAGGCCGTGGTGGTCAGGGTCGGGACGGTGGTGGGCGTGGTGAAGCTGACTTCAGCCCCGTAGCCCGTGCTGTTGCTGTTGGTGGCGTAGGCGCGCACATAGTAAGTCGTGCCGGGCAGCAGACCTGTGAGGCTGCTGGTCCAGGTGGCGCCCACGGTGTTCGTGGTCTTGGTGGAGAGGGCCACCGTGGGTCCGCTGGTGGTACCCCAGCAGACGCCGTTGGCCGTAATGGTGCCGCCCCCGTTGGTCCCCAGGGTGCCGCCGGAGCTGGCCGTGGTGGCTGTGATGCTGCTGACCGCCGTGGTGGCCGTGACCGTGGGCCCCACCACCAGGGTGGTGAAGCTGCTCTGGGCGCCGTAGGCCGTGCCCGCCGCGTTGGTGGCGTAGGACCGGATGTAGTAGAGGGTGCCCGGGGCAAGGCCCGTGAGGCTGGCCGTGAAGGCCCCGGTCTGCACCAAGGTCGCCGCCGCCG
>CAIPAY010000041.1 GCA_903863195.1 uncultured Holophagaceae bacterium | reverse complement strand
GCCCCTAGGTCGTGTGGATCGCCTGGGCGCGGAGCTGGGCCTCTCGAGCCTGTGGGTGAAGAACGACGGACTCAACCCCAGCGGCAGCCTCAAGGACCGCGCCTCCTTCCTGGTGGTGGCCGAAGCGCGCCGCCTGGGCATCGACCTGGTGGTGGCCGCCTCCACGGGCAACGCCGCCTCGGCCCTGGCCGCGGTGTGCGCGACCACGGACACCAAGGCGCTGATCTTCGTGCCCGAGAAGGCCCCCAAGGCCAAGCTGGTGCAGATGGTGCTGTACGGCGCGAAGGTGGTCCCCGTGAAGGGCACCTACGACGACGCCTTCGCCCTCTCGCTCGAGTACACCGCCCAGCGCGGCGGCCTTAACCGCAACACCGCCTATCATCCGCTGACCATCGAGGGCAAGAAGACCGCGGGCCTGGAGATCTGGGCCCAGCTGGGCTACCAGGTGCCCGAGGCGATCCTCATCTCCGTGGGCGATGGCGTCATCCTCGGCGGCGTGCACAAGGCCTTCGTGGACCTGCAGCGGGCCGGCCTCATCGACCGCCTGCCGCGCCTCATCGGGGTGCAGGCCGAGACCTCCGATGCCATCCACCGCTACGTGGAGACCGGCGTCTACAGCGACGCAGCCAACCCCACCACCCGGGCCGACTCGATCTCCGTTACCTGCCCGAGCAACGCCCACGGCGCCCGGCGCGCAGTGCTGGACAGCCAGGGGCTGACCCTCACGGTCACCGACGACGAGATCCTCGAGGCCCAGGCCCTGCTCGCGGGCCGCAGCGGCATCTTCACGGAGCCCGCCGGCGCCACGGCCCTGGCCGGCCTGGTCAAGCTCCAGGCGGGCCCGAACCGACTCACCGGCTCGGGGCCGGTGGTCATCCTCGCCACGGGCCACGGCCTCAAGGACGTGGAAGCGCCCCTCTCCCGCATCAGCATTCCCGCCGCCGTCGCGCCCGTGCTGGCCTCGCTGAGCCTGTGAAGACCCTCGTCCGCAACGGCCGGGTGGCCCTCGACGGGAAGCTCCAGGCGCTGGATGTGCTGGTCGAAGGCGAGCGCATTGCCGCCGTGGGCTCCCTGGGTGCGGCCTCTGCGGACCGGGTGGTGGACGCCCAGGGCTGCTACGTCCTGCCGGGCTTCATCGACTTCCACACCCACGTGGACGACCAGATCGGCCCCTACTACCTGGCCGACACCTACGAGTCCGCCACCCGGGTGGGCCTCGAGAACGGCATCACCACCCTCTGCACCTTCGTCACCCAGGAGCCTGGCGACACCCTGCTGCGCGGCCTGGAGCGGGCCCGGGCCAAGGCCGAGGGCCGCACCCACGCCGACGTGCTCTGGCACCTGACCCCCACCACCTTCAGCCCCGGCGACCTCGCGACCCTGCGGGTCCTCCAGGCCGGCGGCTACTGCACCCTGAAGCTCTACACCACCTACAAGGCCGCGGGCATCTTCGCCAGCTACGACCTCATCGAGCAGCTCTTCCAGAGCCTCGGCGACCTGGGCGGCTGCTTCCTGGTGCACTGCGAGGACGACGAGCTCATCGCCGCCGTGGATGCCCGCGGCCTGGACCTGAGCAAGGCCTTCACCCACACCCTGCTGCGGCCCGAGGCCGCCGAGGTGGTGGCCATCCAGCGGGTGGTGGACCTGGCCCTGAAGCACAGGGCCTCGCTGCACGTGGTGCACGTCTCCACCCTGGCCGGCGCCCAGTACCTGCAGGCGAACCGCGCGAAGGGCGACCTCAGCTTCGAGACCTGCCCCCAGTACCTGTTCCTGGACGAGTCCTGGTTGGCCCGCCCGGATGGCCACCGCTGGCTCTGCTCCCCGCCCCTGCGCGGGAACCGGGCCCCCTTCCTGGAGCTCATGCGCCAGGGCGCCGCCGACGTCCTCGCCACGGACCACTGTCCCTTCTGCGCCGCCCACAAGGACGCCTGGGATGGCACGGACCTGCGCCAGGTGCCCAACGGCATGCCCGGTCTGGGCTCCCTCCCGCACACCGCCTGGAAGCTCTGGGAGGGCGATCCCGATCGCGCCGCCCTGGGCTTGGCCACGCAGCTCTCCCTGAACCCCGCCCGCCGGGCCGGTGTCGGCGACCGCAAGGGCGCCCTGCGGCCGGGCCTCGACGCGGACCTCGTGGTGCTGGATCCGAATGGCCCCGCCCGGCCCCTACGCTCCTCCGCCTCGGACGCCTTTGAATCCTTCCCCGGCTTCACCTCCACCCTGGCCTTCCGCGAGGTGCTGCTGCGCGGCGAGTCCCGCGTGCGGGAGGGCCAGCTCACCCAACCCCAGACCCCTGGCGGCCGCCTCCTGCAACCTTCTCCAGCCTCGCTTGCCCTGTCCTGACCTTTCCTCAAGGAGCCACTCATGCCGACCCTCGCCGAGAACCTGAAAGCCTTCCAGGCCCTCAAGACCGACCTCTACCAGAAGGATTTCCTGCTGACATGGCAGCACCCGGAGGAGGAGCTGCGGGCGATCGTGACGCTGGCGGACACCCTGAAGGGCCTGCACAAGGCCGGGAAGAGCTTCAAGGCCTTCGACACGGGGCTGGCGATCTCGATCTTCCGTGACAACAGCACGCGGACGCGGTTCAGCTTCGCGAGCGCGGCGAATGCGATGGGCCTGGGTCTGTCGGACCTGGATGAGCAGAAGAGCCAGGTGGCGCACGGGGAGACGGTGCGGGAGACGGCGAACATGATCAGCTTCCTGACGGAAGTGATCGGGATCCGGGACGACATGTTCCTGGGCGAGGGCCACACCTACATGAAGGAAGTGGGCGACGCGCTGAGTGACGGGGCGCAGCACGGGGTGCTGCACCGGCGCCCGAGCATCATCAACCTGCAGTGCGACATCGATCACCCGACGCAGTCCATGGCGGACCTGGCGTGGCTGAAGGAGCACTTCGGCAGCCTGGAGGCCCTGAAGGGCAAGAAGCTGGCGATGACCTGGGCGTACAGCCCGAGCTACGGCAAGCCGCTGTCGGTGCCCCAGGGCATCATCGGGCTGATGACGCGGTTCGGGATGGACGTGCGGCTGGCGCACCCCGAGGGCTACGACCTGATCCCCGAGGTGGTGGAGCTGGCCGGGAAGCAGGCGGCGGCGTCGGGGGGCAAGTTCTCGGTGTCGAACAGCATGGACGCGGCCTTCGAGGGCGCCGACATCGTGTATCCGAAGTCCTGGGCGCCCTACCACGTGATGGAGCGCCGTACCGAGCTGCTGAAGACGTCGGACAACGCGGGTTTGAAGGACCTGGAGAAGGAGTGCCTGGCGAACAACGCGAAGCACACAGACTGGGAGTGCACGCGGGCAAAGATGGACCGGACGGCGGGGGGCAAGGCGCTGTACATGCACTGCCTGCCGGCGGACATCACGGACGTGAGCTGCAAGGCCGGGGAAGTCTCGGCGGATGTGTTCGAGCAGTACCGGATTCCGACCTACCACGAGGCGAGCTACAAGCCCTTCGTGATCAGCGCCCTCATGTTCCTCACGCGGCTGAAGGACCCGGGCGCCAAGCTCGAGCAGATCATCCAGCGCGCCCAGAGCCTCAGCCTGTAAAGCACTCTGAACCAACACCCGCACGACAGGAGTCCAGATGTCCCGTACCGTCGTCATCGCCATTGGTGGTAATTCCCTGATTTCCGACAATGACCATCGCAGCGTGTCAGATCAGTACAGCGCCGCCGCTGAGACCTGTGGGCACATTGCCGACATGTTCCAGGAGTCGGACCTGCGGCTGGTGGTGACGCACGGCAACGGGCCCCAGGTGGGCTTCATCCTGCGGCGCTCAGAGCTGGCCGCTCCGGAGCTGCACATGGTTCCGCTCGACAGCTGCGTCGCCGACACCCAGGGCGCCCTGGGCTACCACCTGCAGTGCGCCCTCTACAACGAGTTCAAGACGCGGGGCATCGGGCGCACTGCGGCCACCGTGGTGACCCAGGTGTTGGTGGACGCGAAGGATCCTGCCTTCGCCCAGCCCAACAAGCCCATCGGCTCTTTCATGAGTGCCGAGCAGGCTCAAGGGCACCGGGAGAAGGACGGCTGGGAGCTGGTGGAGGATTCGGGGCGTGGCTGGCGCCGCGTCGTGGCCTCCCCCGCGCCCCAGCGGGTGCTGGAGATGGAGGTCGTGAAGACCCTGCTCGACGCGGGCATCGTGGTGGTGGCCTGCGGCGGCGGCGGCATTGCGGTCGTGGAGGACCCGGGGGGGAAGATCCACGGCGCCGCCGCCGTCATCGACAAGGACCTGGCCAGCAGCCTGCTCGCCCAGCAGCTGGGCGCCGACCTGCTGGTCATCTCCACGGCGGTGGAGAAGGTCTGCCTGGACTTCGGCAAGCCCACCCAGCGCAGCCTGGACACGATCACCCTGGCCGAGGCCAAGCGCTACATCGGGGAAGGCCACTTCAAGCCGGGCAGCATGCTGCCAAAGGTCCAGGCGGTCGTCGACTTCCTGGAGAACGGCGGCAAGGAAGCCATCATCACCGACCCGTCGCACCTCGGAGTGGCGCTGGCCAACCGGGGCGGCACGCACATCATCCCGTAGTCCGGAACGGCACCACCCCTCGGTTCGCCTCGTTGCCAGGAGATTGAAGATGAACACCACGGTCACCAAGGAATCCCTGCTGCTGCACAACCCGCTCTTCGACGCCGAGAAGCGGTGGCCTGCGCCGGATCCCGTGGTCTGGTCCTTCCACCGCCGAATGCCCGCCTACCTGGCGACCACGCTCTTCGACTGCCCGGACCTGGCCCGGCAGTACGGGGTGGCGCGGGTGCTGGTCAAGGCAGAGACCCAGCGGCTGGGCCTGCCCAGCTTCAAGATCCTCGGGGCCTCCTGGGCCACCTACCGGGCGCTCTGCGACCACCTCGGCTTCGAGCCGGAGCCCTGGCTGAACATCAACGACCTGGCCCGGCGCATCAGCTACCTGAAGCCCTTCGCCCTGGCCGCCGCCACGGACGGCAACCACGGCCGGGCCGTGGCCTTCATGGCCCGGCTGCTGGGCTTCCAGTGCCACATCTTCGTGCCCGCGGGCACAGTGCCGGCGCGCATCCACGCCATCCAGAACGAGGGCGCCGCGGTCACCGTGGTGGACGGGGACTACGACGCCGCCGTGGCGCGCTCCGCCGAAGAGGCGAGCGACCGCTGCCTGGTCATCTCCGACACCTCCTGGCCCGGCTATGACGTCACGCCGCGCCGGGTGGTGGAGGGCTACACCACCATCTACATGGAGATCGAGCAGGCCCTCCGCTCGGCTGGCCTCCCGGACCCGGACGTGGTCGTCGTGCCCGTGGGCGTCGGTGCGTTCATGAGCGCCACCGTGAGCTACTTCCGCAGCCGTCCCTGGCACGGAGCCCTCGTGGGCGTGGAGCCCGCGGACGCCAACTGTGTCCAGGCCTCCGCCGCCAAGGGCGAGATGACGGCCGTGCCCGGCCCCCACGCCTCCATCATGGTCGGCCTCAACTGCGGTCTGCCCTCCCCTGTGGCGTGGCCCCGGGTGTCCACGGGCGTGGACTGGATGATCTCCATAGGGGACCACCGCGCCCGGCAGGGCATGCGGGAGCTGGCTGGCGCCGGCGTGGTCGCCGGCGAGACCGGGGCCGCGGCCCTGGGTGCTCTGGCCGCCCTGCATGAAGACGCGTCCACGGCCGAGTTCCGGGAGCGTGGCCTGCTCGGTCCCGACAAGACCCTGCTGCTCATCGTCACCGAGGGCGCCACGGACCGAGGCAACTACCAGGCCATCGTGGGCCGTCCGCCCGAAGAGGTCGGGACCATCCTCCGGCTGGCGCACTGACACCATCAGGCCGGGCTTAGCCCGGCCTGATGGACTAGTAGCGGATCTTGTCCAGCTTTGCGTCCCAGGCCTGGAAGACGGTCAGGGCCTCGTCCCGCAGGAGGTTCCGGGTGGGCAGGCTGCGTTCGGTGATGGGCAGGGCCACTTCCCGGTAGAGCCACTGGTCATCGAACTGGATGGCGGCGGCGTCCGCCTGGTTGTTGGCGTACCAGATGCGGTCCACCCGGGCCCAGTAGATGGCCGAGAGGCACATGGGGCAGGGCTCGCAGCTGGTGTAGATCTCGCAGCCTTTCAGCTCGAAGGTGCCCAGGCGGGCGCACGCCTCGCGGATGGCCACCACTTCGGCGTGGGCGGTGGGGTCCTGGGTGGAGGTGACACGGTTCCAGCCCTCGGCGACGATCAACCCATCCCGGACCACCACGGCACCGAAAGGGCCGCCCTCGCCGGCCTCCATGTGGATGCGGGAGAGCTCGATGGCGCGGCGCATGAAGGCCTTTGGATCCAGGTCCAGGGTCATGGGAAGGCGGTCCTCCAGGGGGGTCGGGTGAAGTCTAGCGAAAAGCAGAGGCATCCACAAAATTTGGTGCCATTTACGTATTTCAGACGACCTCAGGGCTCGGTGGCTGGGAGTGGCTGTCCTTGGGGGTCAGCGGGCGGGGAAAACCAAGCAACATCCGTCCCTGAAACAGCCAATTAACTTAAACGGATTTCTATGGTGCCAGCCCGATGGGCATATTTTGTGAAAAAAATTGACTTACCTAGAGAAAAATTTTATGATCAAACCCATTCTGGCACCAGTCTTATTCCGAATATTTCCCGTCGAAGCCCCCCCGTCCAGGATCCAGGCCGATTATTGGCTCAGGCGTCTGAAGACCTCCGTGTCACCATCTGAAGATTCGCCGGGAATGCCCGATGCAAACAGAGACACCCGCAACACCCAGGCTCGAAATCAAGGGAATCCGGAAGGTCTATCCCTCCGTGATTGCCAACGACGGCATCGATCTGACCGTGATGCCAGGCGAGATCCACGCGGTGCTGGGGGAGAACGGCGCCGGGAAGTCCACACTCATGAAGGTGATCTACGGGGTCATCCGGCCCGATGAGGGCGAGCTCCGCTGGGAAGGGCAGCCAGTCACCATCTCCAGCCCGGGCCAGGCGCGGGAGCTGGGCATCGGCATGGTGTTCCAGCACTTCTCCCTGTTCGAGACCCTATCCGTGGTGCAGAACGTGGCGCTGGCCCTGCCGGGCGAGTTCGACCTGCCGACCCTGTCCAAGCGCATCGAGGAGGTCTCCACCCGCTACGGCCTGCCCGTGGATCCCCGCCGGCTGGTCCACGCCCTCTCTGTGGGCGAGCGGCAGCGCGTGGAGATCATCCGCTGCCTGCTGCAGAGTCCCCGCCTGCTGATCCTGGATGAGCCCACCTCGGTGCTCACGCCCCAGGCGGTGCGGAAGCTCTTCGAGACCCTGCGGCAGCTGGCCTCCGAGGGCGTCAGCATCCTCTACATCAGTCACAAGCTCGACGAGATCCAGGAGCTCTGCCACAAGGCCACGGTGCTCCGGAACGGCAAGGTGACGGGCACCTGCACGCCCTCGCAGGAGACGCCCAAGACCATGGCGCGCATGATGATCGGCGAGGACCTGCCGGTCTGCCACCACGGCGAGCCCGGCGACGGCGGCGAGGTGCGGCTGCGCATCGAGCGCCTCACCCAGCCCACCGAGGACCCCTTCGGCACCCACCTGCACAACATCAACCTCGAGGTGCGGGCGGGCGAGATCGTCGGCATCGCCGGGGTCTCGGGCAACGGCCAGCAGGAGCTGTTGCGCGCCATCTCAGGCGAAGAACCCCTGGCCGACCACCAGGCCGTCCAGATGTGCGGCTTGCCCGTAGGTCACTTCAATCCCGCCCGACGCCGGGGCCTGGGCATGTGCTTTGTGCCTGAAGAGCGCCTGGGGCGGGGGGCCGTGCCGCGCCTGAGCCTCACGGAGAACATCCTCCTCACGGCCTACCGCAAGGGCATGCTGTTCAGCGGCCTCATCCGGTGGGGCGTGGCCAAGAAGTTCGCCGAGGACTGCATCGCCCGCTTCGACGTGAAGTGCGGGGGCGCCGGCTCGGAAGCCAAGTCGCTCTCCGGCGGCAACCTCCAGAAGTTCATCGTGGGCCGCGAGATCATGCAGGAGCCCCGCCTGTTGGTGCTGGCCCAGCCCACCTGGGGTGTGGACGTGGGCGCCTCCTCCTTCATCCGGCGGACCCTGCTCGACCTGCGCAATTCGGGCACGGCGATTCTGGTCATCTCCGAGGAGCTCGAAGAGCTGTTCGAGATCTGCGACCGCATCGTGGTGATCGCCAAGGGCACCCTCTCTCCCAGCAAGGTCACGTCGGAGACCGGGGTCGAGGAGATCGGCATCTGGATGAGCGGCATGTGGCCGGACGCCGAGAAACCGGGAGACGCGCCCCATGTGGCTTAAATTCGAGCAGCGGCCCGAGCCCTCTAAAACCATGAGCTACCTGTCACCGCTGCTCGCGGTGGCGCTGATGTTCCTGAGCGGGCTGATTCTCTTTCTGGTCCTGGGCAAGAGCCCCGTCGAAGGCTTCAAGGTCTTCTTCCTGAATCCCATCAAGGACTCCTACGGGATTGCCGAGCTGTTCCTCAAGGCCACCCCCCTGATGCTTTGCGCCGTGGGCCTGTCCGTGGGCTTCAAGGCCAACGTCTGGAACATCGGCGCCGAAGGCCAGCTGCTCATCGGCGCCCTGGTGGGAGGCGGCCTGGCCCTGCACTTTGATGGCAGCACCAGCCCCTTCCTGCTGCCGGGCATGATCGTGGCGGGAGCCCTGGGAGGCATGGCCTGGGCCGCGATCCCCGCCTTCCTGCGGACGCGGTTCAACGCCAACGAGATCCTCACGAGCCTGATGCTGGTCTACATCGCCGAGCTGGTGGTGTCCTGGCTGGTGCACGGCCCCTGGAAGGACCCGGACGGCTTCAACTTCCCCCAGACCAAGCTGCTGAGCGCCAAGGCCACCCTGCCCATCCTGCTGGAGGGCACCCGGGTGAACGCCGCCCTGCTCCTGGGCATCGGCGCGCTGCTGGTCGGCTGGATCTTCATGAACAAGAGCTTCCTCGGCTATCAGATGAAGGTGGCTGGCCAGGCGGAGCACGCGGGCCGCTACGCGGGCTTCTCCGCCAAGCGCTCGGTCTGGATCGGCATGCTGGCGGGTGGCGCCATGGCGGGCATCGCGGGCATCTCCGAGGTCTCGGGTCCCATCGGCCAGATCACGGAGCATATCAGCCCGGGCTACGGCTTCGCGGCCATGATCGTGGCCTTCGTGGGCCGCCTGAGTCCCATCGGCATCTTCTTCTCCAGCCTCCTGATGGCCCTCCTCTACATGGGCGGCGAGCAGGCCCAGCAGTATCTCAACCTGCCCTCGTCGATCTCCAAGGTCTTCCAGGGCATGTTGCTGTTCTTCCTCCTTGGATCCGACGTTTTCATCAATTTCCGGCTGCGGCTGGTCCGGCGCAGGAAGTAGGGACCCCCCATGGGACTGAACTTCATCAGCTCGATCCTCTTCGCCACCGTGGTGGCTGGCACGCCCCTCATCATCGTGGCCCTCGGTGAGCTGGTGACCGAGAAGGCAGGCGTCCTCAACCTCGGCGCCGAGGGCACCATGTCCGTGGGGGCCGTGGCGGCCTTCGCCGTGGCCCACCACACCGGGAACCCCTTCCTGGGCATCCTGGCGGGCATGGGCGCCGGCATCCTGATGTCCCTGCTCTTCGGCATCTCGGCCCTTACCCTCATGGCCAACCAGGTGGCCTCGGGACTGGCGCTGTCGATCTTCGGCGTGGGCCTGTCCGCCTTCATCGGGAAGCCCTACGAGTCTGTGGCGCTGGCCAGCGTCGAACCCATCCGCATCCCCCTGCTCCACAAGATCCCGCTGTTCGGGCCAGCCCTCTTCGAGCAGCAGGGCCTGGTCTATTTCTCCTGGGTCCTGATCGTCCTCGTGGCCTGGTTTCTCTACCGGACCAAGGCGGGACTGGTGCTGCGGGCCGTGGGCGAGTCCCCGGTTTCGGCGCACTCCATCGGCTACGGGGTGGTCAAAATCAGGTACCAGGCGGTCCTCTTCGGGGGCGCCATGGCGGGCATCGGCGGGGCTTTCATGTCGGTCTTCTACACGCCCATGTGGGTGGAGGGCATGGTGGCGGGTCGCGGCTGGATCGCGCTCTCCCTCGTGGTATTCGCCACCTGGCGTCCAGCCCGGGTCATGATAGGGGCGTATCTCTTCGGCGGGTGCATGATCGCTCAGATGTTCGTACAGGGTTCCGGCGTGCGGATCAACATCCCCGCCCAGGCCCTGTCGGCCATGCCCTATGCGGCCACCGTCCTGGTCCTCGTCCTGATCTCCAGGAACCGCAGCACCATCCGCCTCAACTCACCCGCTTCCCTCGGACAGACTTTCCTGCCCGACGCCTGACCCCCCCCAACCCTCCGCCCCCATGGGCGGCCCCCCCATCCACCTTGGAGGAACACCGAATGAAAACCCGCAACCTCGCCCTCGCAACCCTGGCAGGGGCCGTGCTGTGCAGCACCGCCCTCACCGCCGCCGAGCCCGTCAAGGTCGGCTTCGTCTACGTGAGCCCCGTCGGGGACGCCGGCTGGACCTACCAGCACGACCTCGGCCGCAAGCAGATGGAGGCCGCCCTCAAGGGCCAGGTCACCACCAAGTTCATCGAGAACGTGCCCGAGGGTGCCGACGCCGAGCGCATCATCCGCCAGCTGGCCCAGGACGGCAATCAGATCATCTTCACCACCTCCTTCGGCTACATGAACCCTACCGAAAAGGTCTCCAAGACCTTCCCGAAGGTGACCTTCTTCCACGCCACGGGCTACAAGTCCGGCGCGAACATGGGCATCTACAACGCCCGCTTCTACGAAGGCCGCTACCTGAACGGCGTCATCGCCGGCAAGATGAGTAAGACCAACGTGGCCGGCTATGTGGCCGCGTTCCCGATCCCCGAAGTGGTGATGGGCATCAACGCCTTCGCGCGCGGCATGAAGAGCGTGAATCCCAAGGCCGAAGTGCGCGTCATCTGGGTGAACAGCTGGTTCGATCCGGGCAAGGAGCGGGAAGCCGCCATGACCCTGATCGCCCAGGGCGCCGACATGATCACCCACCACACCGACTCCACCGCCGTGGTGCAGGCCGCCGAGGAGAAGCACAAGGAAAAGGGCACCTGGGCCTTCTCCTACCACTCCGACATGGCCAAATACGGCCCCACCGCCCAGCTGTCCGGCACCACCCACGTCTGGGGCGAGTTCTACATCCGGACCATCAAGGAAGTGCTCGACAAGAAGTGGAAGGGCACCAATGTCTGGGGCGGCATGAAGGAAGGCATGATCCAACTCGCTCCCATGAGCAAGTCCGTGCCCGCCGACCTCCAGAAGCAGATCGTGAAGCTTGAAGGCGAGATCAAGACCGGCAAGCTGCATCCCTTCGCTGGCCCCGTCGTGGACCAGGAGGGCAAGGAGCGCGTCGCCAAGGGCAAGAATATGTCCGACAGCGACATGAACGCCATGAACTACTACGTGCAGGGCGTGGCTTCGGCCTTCCCCAAGAACTAGCGCACGGACCGCGGTGGCGGGAGGGGACCCCGGTTCCTTCCCGCCCGCCACGGGGTTTCCTGCATGTTTGAAAGGCACCAAAGATGGCCACGCTTCAGATCAACGGCCGCGAAGTTGTCACGTCGAAGGAAGGGAACCTCCTGGACTTCCTCCGGGACGAACTGAACCTCACCTCGGTGAAGAACGGTTGCTCGGAAGGAGCCTGCGGCGCCTGCATGGTGCTGGTGGACGGCAAGGCCTCCAGGGCCTGCCTGTTCAACACGGCCAAGCTGGAGGGCAAGCGCGTCCTCACGCTGGAAGGGCTCTCGCCGCGGGAGAAGGATGTCTATGCCTGGTCGTTCGCCCAGGCCGGCGCGGTCCAGTGCGGGTTCTGCATCCCGGGCATGGTGATCAGCGCCAAGGGTCTGCTGGATGCCAACCCGGATCCCCGTCCCGAGGACGTGACCAAGGCCCTGGCCCTGAACATGTGCCGGTGCACGGGCTATGTGAAGATCGAAAAGGCGGTGCTGGAGTCCGCGCGGCTCCTGCGGGAGAACCTCCCGGTGCCCGGGGAAGCCGCCACCCCGCTCAGTGTGGGCGCCCGCATCTGCCGGACCGACGCCCGGGAGAAGGTCCTGGGCACGGGCCTCTACGTGGACGACATGAAGCGTCCGGGCATGCTGCACGGCGCCGTGCTGCGCGCCCCCAAGCCCCGGGTGAAGGTGCTGGGCATCGACACCACCGAGGCTCTGGCCATGCCGGGCGTGAGGCTCATCCTCACCGCCGCGGACGTGCCGGGCGAGCGGCACCAGGGCCACATCATCCATGACTGGCCCGCCATGATCGCTGTGGGCGAAGAGACCCGCTACGTGGGCGACGCCCTCGCCCTGGTGGCGGCTGCCACCCGCGCTGAGGCCAAGGCGGCCCTGGCCAAGATCAAGCTCGACTACGAGGTGCTGCCGCCCCAGGTCGACCCCCACCGCGCCCAGGACGAAGGCGCGCCCCGGCTGCATCCCAAGGGCAACCTGCTGGCCCGGACCGTGCTCAAGCGCGGCGACGTGGAGGCGGCCTTTGCCGAGGCCACGCACATCATCCGCCAGACCTTCACTACCCCGGAGACCGAGCACGCCTTCATGGAGCCCGAGAGCGCCCTGGCGGTGCCCGAGGCCGACGGCACCCTGACGGTCTACACCGGCACCCAGAGCATCTACGACGACCACAAGGGCATCATCGGCGTGCTGGGCGTGGGCCCCGAGCAGGTCAAGGTGGTGAGCGCCTACGTGGGCGGCGGCTTCGGCGGCAAGGAGGACCTCATCGTCCAGCACCACGCCGCGCTCCTCGCCAACGCCACGGGCCTGCCCGTGAAGCTCACCCTGGGCCGGCAGGAGAGCCTGCGCGTGCACCCCAAGCGCCACGCCTTCGAGATGGAATATGAAGTCGCCGCGGACGCGGCGGGCCGCGTGACGGCCATGAAGGCCTACCTGCTGGAAGACACCGGCGCCTACGCCTCCCTGGGCGGCCCCGTGCTGCAGCGCGCCTGCACCCACGCCGCCGGTCCCTACAAGATCGCCAACGTCGACATCGTGGGCGAGGCCGTCTACACCAACAACCCGCCCGGCGGCGCCTACCGCGGCTTCGGCGTCACCCAGTCCTGCTTCGCCATGGAGTCCTGCCTGACGCTGCTGGCCAAGGAGGTGGGCCTCACCCCCTGGCAGATCCGCTACCTCAATGCCGTGGAGCCCGGCGACGTGCTGCCCAACGGCCAGATCACCGATGCCGGCACGGCCCTCAAGGAGACCCTCCTGGCCGTGAAGGAGCTCTGCGAAGCGCGACCCGACGCGGGCATCGCCTGCGCCATGAAGAACGCGGGCATCGGCGTCGGCCTCTCGGATGTGGGCCGCGTGCGGATCCGCATCCAGGGCGGCAAGGCGGTCATCTACACCAGCGCCGCCTGCATTGGCCAGGGCCTGGCCTCGGTGCTCCTGCAGTTCGTGGCCGATGCCTCGGGGCTGGCCTGGGCCGAGCTCGACGTGGCCGTGCCGGACACCTCCACCTCCCCCAACGGCGGCACCACGACGGCCTCCCGGCAGACCGTGTTCAACGGCGAGGCCGCGCGCCTGGCCGCCACGGACCTGGGCGCGGACCTCAAGAGCCACAGCCTGGCGGAGCTCGAGGGCCGCGAGTACTACCGCGAATACTCGGGGGTGACGGATCCCATGGGCTCCGACAAGCCCAACCCCGTGAGCCACGTGTCCTATTCCTACGCCACCCAGGTGGTGCTGCTGAATGCCGAGGGGCGGCTGGAGCGGGTCGTGGCCGCCCACGACGTGGGCCGGGCCGTGAATCCCAACCAGGTGGAGGCCCAGATCGAAGGGGGCGTGGTGATGGCGCTGGGCTATGCCCTCACCGAGGACTTCCCGCTCAAGGACGGCGAGCCCCTCGCCAAGTACGGCACCCTCGGCCTCTTCAAGGCCACCCAGGTACCGCCCATCGTGCCCCTCATCATCGAGAAGAACCTGGATCCCCTGGCCTACGGCGCCAAGGGCATCGGCGAGATCGTCAGCATCCCCACGGCCCCGGCCGTGGCGGGCGCCTACTTCTACCGGGATGGCCAGTTCCGCACCAGCCTGCCGCTGCAGGGCACACCCTACAGCCGGAAGAAGGCATGAACCTCGAGCTCCTCCGGGCGATCGTGGCCCACCCCCAGGACCTCGTGTTGTGCACGGTCCTCCGGGTTCGGGGCTCGGCGCCCCGCCACGCAGGCTCCAAGATGCTCGTGGGCCGCGAGGGTCGGCTGCTGGGTTCCGTGGGCGGCGGCCGCGGCGAGGCCCTGGCCCTGGCGGAGTCCGCCGCCCGGCTCGGCGGCGCGCAGCCCGCCATCCTGGAGATCGACATGCAGGGCATGGATGCGGAAGGGCCCGCCATGGTATGCGGCGGCACCAGCCGCCTCTTCGTGGAGCCCCTGGGCGAGCGGACCCCCTACCGGTCCGCCCTTGGCCTGCTGGAGCAGGGCGTGCCCGCCCTGCTGGTGAAGCGGCTGGATACGGGACAGACGGCCCTGCAGGATGCGGCGGGCGCCTGGGTGGAAGGCACCCTGCCGGGCACCGCCGCCAGCCATGCGGCCCAGGCCCTGGAGCACGGTCTGCCGGTGCTGGACGAGGCGGGGCAGCTCCTCTACGACCCCCTGCTGCCAAAGGAGAAACTCCTGATCCTGGGTGCCGGCCACGTGGGCACGGCCCTGGCCGCCCTGGTGCCGAGCCTTGGCTTCGAAGTGACCGTGGGTGATGACCGGCCCTCGTTCCTGGAGCCCCGGCGCTTCCCCGGCGGGGTCTACACCCTGGGCGGCTCCTACGCCGACATCGTCGCGGCCTTCCCCTTCGACGCGTCCACCTCGGTGGTGATCGTCACCCGGGGGCACCTCAGTGACCTGGAGTGCGTCCGGCTGATCCTCTCCAAGCCCTACCGCTACGCCGGATTCATGGGCAGCCTCCGCAAGACCCGGCTGGTGCTGGACCAGGTGGCCACCGAGGGCTTCGACCCCGCCAAGGTGGCGGCCCTGCGGGCGCCCATCGGCCTGGAGATCGGCGCCGAGACTCCCGAGGAGCTGGCCGTGGCCCTGGCCGCAGAGCTCATCGCCGCTCGCCGCAAGAGCCCCGCCTACGCAGCCACCCACGCGGCCCGCCAGGCCCGGCGCCAGACCCCATGACCCTGGCTGCCGCCCTGCTGCCCCTGCTGCCCGGGGGCGCCGGCGTCATCGCCTTCGTCGGCGCGGGCGGCAAGACCAGCGCCCTTTTTCGCCTGGCCGGGGAGCTGGCGGCGGAAGGGCGCCGCGTGCTGCTCACCAGCACCACCCACCTGATGGACCCCCGGGGCGAAGCCGCCCGGCCCCCGCTGACCCTGGTGCTGCGGCCGGAGCTGGAGGCGCCGCCAGGGGCCTGCGAGCTGCCCGAGGCTGTGCTGGGACTCACGGTGCTGATGGCGCGACCAGCCGCAGAGCTAGGCAAGCTCAAGGGTGTGCACCCGGGCTGGATCCCGGGCCTGAAAGCCTCCTGGGACTTCGTCCTGGTGGAGGCTGACGGCTCCCGCCGCCTGCCGCTCAAGGCGCCCGCGGACCACGAGCCGGTCCTGCCTCCCGGCACCGACCTGGTGGTGGGCGTCGTGGGCCTAGCGGTGCTGGGCCGGCCCCTGGACGGCCGGACCGTCCACCGGCCCGAGCGCTTTCGGGACCTCACCGGCTGCGTCCTGGGCGAGCCCCTCACGTGGGACCATGTGGTCGCCCTGGCCCGCCATCCCCAGGGCCTCTTCAAGGATGCCCCGGGACCCCGAGTCATGCTGCTCAACCAGGCCGACCAGGCCACGACCCTGCCCACCGGGAGCCAGCTCGCGGAGCTGCCCGCGGACCGGGTGCTCCTGACCACCTTGGCGCCGGACGTCCGGGTCCTCGCCTGCGTCCCCGGGAGGCGCCCATGAGCCTGCTGCACGGGGAGCTCGTCGTGGTGCGGGGCGCGGGGGACCTGGCCACGGGCTGCATCCTGCGGCTGGTCCGCGCGGGCTTCCGCGTGGTGGCCCTGGAGGTCGCGGAGCCCAGCGCCATCCGCCGCACGGTCAGCCTCTCCGAGGCGATGTACGAAGGCCGCGCCTGTGTGGAGGGCCTCGAGGCTTGGCGCTGCGAGGCGCTGCCCGCGACCTGGGCGCCCGGCGACCCCGTGCCGATCCTGCTGGACCCCGAGGGCCGGTGCCTCGAACACCTGCGGCCCGTGGCCCTGGTGGACGCCATCCTCGCCAAGCGCAACCTGGGTACCCGGCTGGACATGGCCCCGGTGGTGGTGGCCCTGGGCCCGGGCTTCGAGGCTGGGCGCGACGCCCACGCGGTGGTGGAGACCAACCGGGGTCACGACCTGGGCCGGGTGCTGCTGGCTGGTTGTGCCGAGCCCAACACCGGCGTGCCCGGCCTCATCGCGGGGCGCGGCGGAGAGCGCGTGATCCACGCGCCCGTGGCGGGCCCGGTGGAGCCCTGCTGCGCCATCAGCGACTTCGTGAAGACTGGGGACCCGGTGTTGAGGATCCAGGGCGTGACGGCTACCGCTGCCATCGATGGCGTGGTGCGGGGCCTCATCCGCCCCGGGTTTGTCGCCAAGGCCGGCCTCAAGGTGGCGGATGTGGATCCCCGGGGCCTGCGGGAGCACTGCTTCACGGTGTCCGACAAGGCCCGGGCCATCGCCGGCGGGGTCCTGGAGGCCATCCTGATGCTGGGGGCCGGGGAGGCCCGATGATCTACCTGGACAACGCGGCCACCAGCCATCCCAAGGCCCCCGGAGTCGCGGCGGCGGTAGCGGGCTGCCTCGACGAAGGGGCCTGCAGCCCTGGGCGCGGCAGCCATCCCCTGGCCCTGGCGGCGAGCCGCCTGCTCTTCGAGGCCCGCGAGGCCACGGCGGGGTTCCTGGGGGCGCCCCACTCCGAGCGCCTGATCTTCACGCCGAACGCCACTGCGGCCCTGAACCTGGCCCTCCTGGGCAGCGTTCCCCCCGGGGGGCTGGTGGCGCTCAGCAGCCTGGAGCACAACGCGGTCATGCGGCCCCTCCGCCACCTGGAGGCCACCCAGGGCGTGCGCCTCCGGGTGATCCCCTTCGACGGCTGTGGCCGCCCCGATCCTGGGAGCCTCCAGGAGGCCCTGGACCAGCGCCCGGACCTCTTCGTCCTGACCACGGCCAGCAACGTGACTGGAGCCCTCACCCCGGTGGCTGAGATCGCGGAGCAGTGCGCCCGGCGCGGCATCCCGCTCTGCCTCGACGCCAGCCAGTCCCTGGGGCACCACCCCCTGCCGGCCCTGGGCCAGTTCACCTGCTTCTCGGGTCACAAGGGCCTGCTGGGACCCACTGGCACCGGGGGCCTGCTGCTGGGAGCCGAGGCGCAGCCCCAGCCGCTGCTCTTCGGTGGCACCGGCAGCGCCTCCGAGCTGGAGGTCCAGCCAAACATCCTGCCGGACCGCTTCGAGCCGGGCACCCCCAACCTGCCGGGACTGGCCGGCCTCCGGGTCGCCCTGCAGTTCCTCGCGAGCACCGGACTGCCGGCTGTTCAGGCCCGGGAAGCGGCCCTCTGCGACGAGCTCCTCCGGGGCCTGCTCGCGCTGCCGGGGGTGGTCATCCACGGCCCGGATCCCGGCCAGCCCCGGGTGCCCGTCATCTCGCTCACGCTGCCCGACCGGGACCTGGGCGAGGTCGCCCTGGCGCTGGACCGGCGCGGGATCTGCACCCGGGTGGGCCTCCACTGCGCCCCCGCCGCGCACCGCAGCCTCGGCACCTTCGCCGGGGGCGGCACCCTGCGCCTCTCGCTGGGATTCTTCACCACGGACCAGGAGATCCGCGACACCCTGGAAGCCCTGGAGGCGATCCTCACGTGAAGCTCACGGCCTACACACGGTTCTCGGGTTGCGGCGCCAAGCTGGGCCCCGGCGTGCTCGAGCAGGCCCTCTGCGGGCTGGCGCAGCCCGCTTATCCGGAGCTGCTGGCGGACTTCTCGGGCAGCGAGGACGCGGGCCTGTTCCGCCTGGGGCCCCACCAGGCCCTGGTGCAGACCGTGGACTTCTTCCCGCCCATCGTGGATGACCCCTATCTCTTTGGCCGCATCGCCGCGGCCAACGCCCTGTCGGACCTCTACGCCATGGGCGCCCGGCCCATCACGGCCCTGGCCCTGGTCTGCCACCCCCTCAAGGCCCTGGGCATGGAACCCCTCAAGGCCATGCTGGAGGGGGGGCTCGCGGCCCTGACCGAGGCTGGCTGCGCCCTGCTGGGCGGACACAGCATCGAGGACCCGGAGCCCAAGCTGGGCTACGCCGTCACGGGCCTGGTGGATCCGGACCGGGCCTGGCGGAACAACACCCTGGAGCCGGGCGGGAAGCTGCTCCTGACCAAGCCCATCGGCACCGGCCTCGTGAACATGGCCCTTCGCGCCGAGTGCGCCTCGCCCGCGGCCCAGGCCGCCGCCGAGACCGCCATGGCCACCCTCAACAAGGCCGCCGCCCAGGTGCTGGCGGGCTTCCGGGTACAGGCCTGCACGGACGTCACGGGCTTCGGCCTGGCGGGCCACGCCGCCGAGATGGCCCTGGGCGACCGCTGTGGCCTGAGCCTCTGCATGGCCCAGGTCCCCCTGCTGCCGGAGGTCCAGGACTATGCCGCCATGGGCCTGATCCCCGAGGGCACCTACCGGAACCGCGAGGGGCGCCTCAAGTTCCTGCGCGGCGACCTCAGCCCCGCGAACCTGGACCTGCTCTTCGACCCCCAGACCTCGGGTGGCCTGCTGGCGGCCCTCCCCGCCGCCGAGGCCGACGCGGCCCTGGCCGCCCTCCACGCGGCGGGCGTGCCCGCCTGGATCATCGGCGAGACCGGGGGCGCTCCGGGCTTCGTGCAGGTCGTCTAGCCATGCTTCTGCTCGCCACCTATGCCTCCAGCCACGCGGCCCTGCGGGCGGAAAAGGCCCTCAAGGCCGCGGGCGTCCCGGTCGAGCTGATCCCGGTGCCCCGCCAGGTCCAGAGCCGCTGCGGCTTCGGGCTGCTGGCCGAGGTGTTGGACGGCGCCTTACTGCAGGAGAGCGGCGCCGAGAATCTATGGCAAGTTAGAGAGCCCGAAGCGGGGCGCTGGCGGAGGACCTATGAGCCCTACCTGTAGAAGCCTGGACGCCCGGGGGCTGCCCTGTCCCCAGCCCGTGATCCTGGCGCGGAAGGCCCTGGCCGAGGGGGGCTTCGACACCCTGGAGATCACCGTGGATGACGCGGCCTCCCGGGAGAACCTGCTGAAGTTCGGCGCCTACGCAAAGTGCCAGGTCGAGGCTGTGGACGAGGGCGGCCTGACCCGCATCCGCCTGAGCCCTCAGGGTTTCACTCCGGCATCGGCGCTGACCGAGGCGTGCCCGCTGCCCGAGGGGAGCTCCGGCGGCGGTCCGGTGGAGGTGGTGCTCCTGTCCGCCGACGGCATCGGCCAGGGCGATCCCGAGCTGGCCCGCCTGCTGATGCGCGGCTTCGTCTACACCCTGACGGAGGCCGAGCGGGTGCCCCGGCGGCTCCTGCTCATGAACAGCGGCGTGAAGCTGGCGGTGGAGGGCTCCGAGTCCCTGGCCAACCTCCAGAAGCTCGAGGCCCGGGGGGTGGAGGTGCTGGCCTGCGGTACCTGCCTGGAGTTCTTCGGCCTGACCAGCCGCCTCGCCGTGGGCGGAAGCACGAACATGTATGAGATCGCCGGGCATCTCATGGAAGGACCGACCTTGAGCCTGGGCTAGCCCCGGGGAAAACTGAAAATTGTGACCTCTTGCTGAAAATTTTTTACTGTTCCCTACGTCCCATTCCATACTTGCGGAGCGGGTGAATCCGGGACTCCGCTCCCCCACTGAGGTGCCACATGGACCACAAGATCGTGGGAAAAAACACCCAGAGGCTCGATGCCGTCGCCAAGGTCACCGGCCGCGCCATGTACACGGACGACTTCTTCGAGCGGGACATGCTGGTGGGCAAGGTCCTCCGCAGCCCCCATGCCCACGCCCGGGTTACGCGCATCGATGCCTCCAAGGCCAAGGCCCTGCCCGGCGTGGTGGCGGTACTGACCCCCGCGGACCTGCCGAAGATCAAGTTCGCCACGGCGGGGCACCCCTGGTCCCTGGATCCCGGGCACCGGGATGTCGAGGACCGGCTGATCCTCACCGACAAGGCCCGCTTCGTGGGCGATGCCGTCGCGGCGGTGGTCGCTGAGGACCTGCTCACGGCGGAGAAGGCCCTCCACCTGATCGAAGTCGAGTACGAGGTGCTGCCCCACGTGCTCAACGCCGAGGACGCCATGCAGGAGGGCGCCCCCCTCCTCCACGAGAACCGGCCGGGCAACATCGTCAGCTCCTTCGGGGTTCAATTCGGAGACGTGGAGGCCGAGTTCCAGAACGCGGACCTCGTCTTCGAGGGCGACTACGAGACCAGCATCGTCCAGCACTGCCACATCGAGTCCATGAGCGCCTACGCCTTCGTGGACTCCGATGGCCGCGTGGTGGTGAACTCCTCCACCCAGATCCCCCACATCGTCCGGCGCATCGTGGCCCAGGCCCTGGGCCTGTCCTGGGGCCGGGTGAAGGTCATCAAGCCCTACATCGGCGGCGGCTTCGGCAACAAGCAGGACGTGGTGGTGGAGCCCCTGACGGCCGCCATGAGTCTGGCGGCGGGCGGGCGGCCCGTGCGCTACTGCATGACCCGCGAGGAGGTCTTCATCGACACCCGCACTCGGCATGGCATGAAGCTCCACCTCAAGACCGCCCTCAGCCGGGAGGGGAAGCTCCAGGGCATCCACATGCAGGTGCTGAGCAACACCGGCGCCTACGCCTCCCACGGCCACTCCATCGCCATGTCCGCCGGCGGGAAGTTCCGGCCCCTGTATGACTTCCGGGCCATCAAGTACGAGCCCAAGACGGTCTACACCAACCTGCCCGTGGCGGGCGCCATGCGCGGCTACGGCACGCCTCAGATCTTCTTCGCGCTGGAGAGCCACCTGGATGACATCGCCCGGAAGCTACAGATGGATCCCATCGAGCTGCGCCGGAAGAACCTCATCAAGCTGGGTCACCAGGACCCCCTCACCAAGAATGTAGTCCGCTCCTTCGGCATCCCCGAGTGTATTGCCAAGGGCAAGGAGCTCATCCACTGGGAGGAGAAGAAGCAGGCGCACCAGGGCCAGACCGGCCACCTGCGCCGGGGCCTGGGCATGGCCTGCTTCGCCTACGCCTCGGGCACCCATCCGGTGGCCCTCGAGCTGGCGGGCGCCCGCATCGTCATGAACCAGGACGGCTCCGTCACCCTGCAGGTGGGCGCCACGGAGATCGGCCAGGGCAGCGACACGGTCTGCGCCCAGATCACCGCCGAGACCCTGGGGCTGCCCGTGGACATGGTCCATGTGGTCACCACCCAGGACACGGACATCACCCCCTTCGACTCCGGCGCCTACGCCTCGCGGCAGACCTTCGTCACGGGCATCGCCGTGCGCAAGGCCGCCCTGGAGGTCCGGCAGAAGGTACTGGAGGTGGCCGCCCGCCGCACGGGCCTGGCCCCCGCCGAGATGGACCTCCGGGACCGGATGATCGTCGAGACCAGCCTGGGCCGCACCGTCTGCAGCCTGGGGGACGTGGCCATGGACTCCTTCTACGACCGGCTCCTCGCCGCCCCCATCACCAGCGACACCTCCGCCAACGTCCGCATCAACGCCATGTCCTACGGCGCCACCTTCGTGGAAGTGGAGGTGGACATCCAGACGGGCCGGGTGGAAGTCGTGGAGCTCTGGAACATCCACGACTCGGGCACCATCATCAACCCCAAGCTGGCCGAGGGCCAGGTCCACGGCGGCGTCAGCATGTCCCTGGGGGCCGCGCTGCTGGAGCAGATGCTCTTCGATCCCATTACCGGCAAGCCCCTGAACCCGAACCTGCTCGACTACAAGCTGCCCACGGTCCTCGACACGCCCAGGATCAACGCGGCCTTCGTGGAGACCTTCGACGCGGCCGGCACCTTCGGGTCCAAGTCCCTGGGCGAGTGCCCGACGATCTCCCCGGCCCCGGCGGTGCGCAACGCGGTCATGGATGCCACCGGCGTGGCCTTCCACAAGATCCCCCTCTACCCGCAGGTGGTGTTCGAGAAGTTCCGGGAAGCCGGGCTCCTGGCCGAAAGGAGCGTGCAGCATGTTTGACATCTGCGAACTCTGCGAACCCGAGACCCTCGCGGAGGCCAAGGCCCTCTTCCGGGCCAACCCCGAGCTCAAGGTCATCGCCGGCGGCACGGACGTGCTCATCCGGATGCAGCACGGGAGCCTGGCCGGCGCGGGCCTGCTCAGCCTGCGGAACATCCCGCACCTGGACGAGATTGAGATGCTGCCGGACGGCACGATCTCCGTCGGCGCCATGGCGCCCTTCACCCGGATCTTCGAGCACGAGCTCATCCGCAAGCACGTACCCGTGCTGGGC
>CAIPAY010000040.1 GCA_903863195.1 uncultured Holophagaceae bacterium | reverse complement strand
CGGTGCGCACACCGGTGACATCGAGCTTGACGGTGCCGGCCGTGGGGGTGGCGATCATCGCGCCGAAGTTCAGGTCCGCAGCCTTCTTGATGGAGATGGGCTGGTAGATCTTGGCGGAAGCCAGGGCGGTGGCGCTGGCAGTGGGGGCGCCCACAACGGCCTGCGAGAAGGCAGGGAGGCCGGCGACGACGAGCAGGGCGGGGAAGAGGGTGCGGGAAACGCGCATGGGAAACTCCAGAATCAGGGTGCACCGGTCAGGTGCGGAAGGGTGTTGGGTGCTCCAGGAGGGCGATCCTCGCTGGAGGGTTGTTGTTCACACAGACTCCATATCAAGCTGCGTGCCAATTTTTTAATAATCGCTAACAACCCTTAAATTAAAGGGTTACGATTGTTGAGTTCGCGTCGATTCTATCTAGAATCTAGAAACCAGATTTTATTTCTGGATTCTGGACGTCGAAATGCCATGCGTCTTCAGCTTTACATAGAGGGTGCTGCGGGGAATCCCCAGCAGAGGGGCCGCGGTCTCCACCTGGAAGCCCACTTCCTCCATCACCCGGAGGATGTGCCGCCGCTCCACTTCAAGGAGAGTCATGCTCGAGGCCCGGGGCAGGGCCGCTTCGGGAGAGCCTACCGCCACCGGAGCTTCCCGCCGGGGGCTGGCGCCCAGGCTCAGGTCCCCCACGTCGATGACATGGCCCTGGCGGGTGAGCACGGCCCGCTCCAGGGTGTTCTTCAGCTCGCGGATGTTGCCGGGCCAGGTCTGCTCGCGGAGCCAGGCCTCGGCCTCAGTGGAGAACTCGAGGCTGCCGATGCCCCACTGGTGCGCGATGCGGGCCAGGAAGAGCCGCGCCAGCATGGGGATGTCCTCCCGGCGCTCCCGCAGGGCCGGGATGGTGATCTGCAGGGTGCTGATGCGGTAGTAGAGGTCCTCCCGGAACTGGCCGCTGCCCAGCATCTGCTCCAGGTTGTGGTGGGTGGCCCCGATGAGGCCGAAGTCCGCGCTGCGGTCGCGGTTCTCCCCCAGGCGCCGGAAGGTGTGCTCCTCGATGGCCTTGAGGATCTTGGCCTGGACCTGCAGGTCCATCTCGGCGATCTCGTCCAGGAAGAGGGTGCCCCGGTGGGCCAGCTCCATGAGGCCGGCCTTGGCCGTGGCGGCCCCGGTGAAGGCGCCCTTCTCGTGCCCGAAGAGCTCGCTCTCCAGCAGCTCCTTGCTCAGGCCCGCGCAGTTCAGCTCCACGAAGGGGTGGGCGTTCCGGGGGCTGTGCTTGTGGATCCAGCGGGCCAGAGCGCTCTTGCCGGTGCCGGTCTCTCCGTGCAGCAGGAGCGGGACATCCACCGTGAGCATCTTCTTGACCCGGGTCTCCAGGGCCTTGATGGCCGGGCTCACCCCGAAGAAGGGATTCAGGGTGTGCTGGCCTTCGACGCGGGTGTGGGCGAGGTTGAGCTGCTTCTCGCGTAGCTGTTCCAGCAGCCTCCGGCAGAGGGCCAGCAGGGCGCCGGGCTCCACGGGCTTCACCAGGAACTGGGCCGCGCCTTCCTTGATCAGCTCCACCGCCAGCTCCACGGAGGAGAGGGCGGTGATGACCACCACGGGGGGCGCTGAATCATCCTGGGAGAGGGTGCGCAGCAGCTCCGAGGCGTTGCCGTCCGGCAGCTGGTAGTCCAGGAAGATGACCTCGGGATGGAAGCGCAGGAGGAGCTGGCGGGCCTCGGCCAGGGAACCGGCGCAGGCCACCTGATAGGGGCCTTCCTCGAAGATCACCGACAGGAACTCCCGCTGGACCGCGTCGTCCTCGACGATCAGCACCCGGCTCCGTTCCATCAGGCCTCCATCCCCCCATCATCGCTCAGGCCTGGGGCAGGTGTCACGGGCGCAGGGACCGCGGTCGGCGATTCGGCCAGGAAGGCGGTGGCCACGGCGCGAAACTGCTCGAAGGCCAGCGGCAGGTGCAGCAGACTTGAGGCCCCCTCGGCGACCTCGCCCTGCTTCACCAGCTCTTCCAGAGCCCGGGCCTGGCCATAGAGCCGGGTCGCGCTGACGGTGGCGCAGGAGCCCGCCAGGAGGTGGAGCTTCCGCCCGGTCAGCTCCCAGTCCCCGGCAGCCGCAGCGCTCTGGACGGCCTCCAGGACCGAGGGGGTCGTGGTGAGGAAGATCTCCAGGATCCGGCCCGCGGCCTTGCGGCTGCCCATGAGCCGCTGGAGGAAGGCCTCCGGGTCGAAGACTGCCGGCAGGTCAGGCGGCGCCGCTGCCGCGCCAGCCTTGGGCAGGTAGCGGTTCAGGACCTCCAGGAGCGCCGCGGGCTCGATGGGCTTGGACAGGTAGCCGTCCATGCCCGCATCCAGGCAGCGCTGGCGGTTCTCGCGCAGGGCGTGGGCCGTCATGGCCACCACCGGCACCTGGCAGTCCAGGACTTCTGATTCAGGGCTCCGAAGGGCGGCCGTGGTCTGCAGTCCATCCAGGTTGGGCATCTGGATGTCCATGAGGACCAGGTCGTAGCGGCGCTTCCGCAGGGCCTCCAGGGCCTCCAGGCCATCCCTGGCCAGGTCCGGCGCCAGGCCCCAGCCCTCGAGCAGCGCGAGGGCCAGCTCCTGGTTCACCTCGTTGTCCTCGACCAGCAGGATCCGGCCCCGCCTGAAGGTCTGCACGGGGCCGGAGGCCTGGACCTGAGCGGCGGTGCGCAGGCCGGTGTCCGGCGGCTGCAGGCGCAGGCGGGCCGTGAACCAGAACTCGGAGCCGACGCCCTCCTCGCTGGTGGCCCCGACCTCGCCCCCCAGCAGGGCCGCGAGCTGTCGGCAGATGGTCAGGCCGAGCCCCGTGCCACCGAACTTCCGGGTGGTGGAGGTGTCCACCTGGGTGAAGCTCTCGAAGATCTCCTCGAGCTTGCCTGCGGGAATGCCGATGCCCGTGTCCTTCACCTGGAAGCGCAGGAGGACCTCCCGGCCCTCGGCCTCGCTGGCCTGGACGGCGACACTCAGGCCCCCCGAGGCGGTGAACTTGATGGCGTTGCTCACCAGGTTGAGCAGCACCTGCTTCAGGCGCACCTGATCCCCCCGCAGGCGATCCGGGACATCGGGAGCCAGGGTGCAGGTGAAGGCCAGTCCCTTTTCCTCGGCGGCCGGGGCCAGAAGCAGCTGCAGCTCCTCCAGGAGCACCTCGAGGCTGAAGTCCACCTCCTCCAGCTCCAGCTTTCCGGACTCGATCTTGGCGAGGTCCAGCACGTCGTTGATGATCTCCAGCAGGCCCTCGCCACAGATGCGGGCGGACTCGGCGTAGCGACGCTGCTTGGGCTCCAGGGGCGTCTTGAGGAGCAGGCCGACCATGCCGATCATGCCGTTCATGGGGGTCCGGATCTCGTGGCTCATGTTGGCCAGGAACTCCGACTTGACCCGGCTGGCCGCCTGGGCCTCCAGGGCCAGCGCGTTGGCCCGGTCGATCCCGTCGCGCAGCAACTCGTTGGCGGCGACCAGCTCGGTGATGTCCGTGATGCTGCCCACCAGCCGCAGGGGCTTGCCGGCTTCGTCCCACGCCACCACCTTGCCGCGGTCATGCACCCAGATCAGGCTGCCATCGGCGCGGCGCATCCGGTGGCGGTAGTCGAAGGGCTTCCCAGTGTCCATGGCCACCTGGATGCCCGCCCAGACCAGGGCGTGGTCCTCGGGGTACAGGACGGCCTCGAGAAAATCGATCGGGTGCTCGAGGTATTGGTCTTCCAGGCCCAGGAGCTCGCACCAGCGGGCGTTGTGCTTGACCCAGTTGTGCGAGATATCCCAGTCCCAGATGCCGTCCCCGGTGGCATCCAGAGCGAAAGCCAGGCTCTGCTCGACGCTCTTGCGGGCCTCGTTGGCCACCTGCAGCGCCGTGGTGTCCACGAACGTGACCACCATGCCCACCACCTTGCCCTGGCTGCGGTAGGGGTAGGCCCAGTACTCCACCGGGATGGTCGATCCGTCGGCCCGCCGCAGTCGCTCCCCCTCCACGTGCGTCCCCGTGCCCCGTCTGAGGGCCTGAAAGATCTCGCAGGGCGGGATCTTGGTGCCGGGGGAGCCTGCCGGGAGCATCCGGCCGACCCGGCCCGTCACCTCGGTGCAGGGCTGCTCGCAGGCCTCGCAGCGGCCCCGCAGGCGAAGGCCGGTGAGCTGCTGCAAGTTCTGGCCCAGCAGCTGCTCGGCGCTGTCATAGCCCAGGATCCGCACACAGGCGGCATTGATGAAGGTGCACTGGCCCTGGCGGTCCATGAGGAAGAGGGCCTCGACCGTGGTGTCAGAGAGCAGCTGGATCCGCTCCAGCCGGTCTTCGGCGAGGTTGAGTAACCGGTAGCGGTTCCGCTCCAGGATGTAGAGCAGGTAGAAGGCGCCCGTGCTGGTCAGCAGACCGAACAGAAGGAGGAACCACTGCCCCATTTTTGGCGGGAGGAAGTCGGAGTGGACCCCGGGCCAGAGGCGGACGAACCAGACTTGCCCATAGACCTCCACGGTTGCGGACGTGCGGTAGGGCGCCGCCTCGGCTGGCCCATCAGGTGCCAGCCGACAGAGCAGGGCCGTTTCCTGCATGCCCGAGCCGATGTAGGCCTCCAGCCCGGTGCCCTTGGGCGAACGCTCCAGGATGCTCGCCAGCAGGGGTTCCATCCGGTAGGCCTGGAAGATCCAGCCGAGGAGGGCCTCCCGCCGCTGGGATACGCTGTCCAGGGACATCCCGTGCCGATAGATGGGAGCGAAGAACAGAACCCCGGTCGGATTGACCGCGGGACTCTCCTGGACGAGGCGGACGGGCATCGTGAGCGTGGCCTTGCCGGTATCGCAGGCCCGCGCCATGGCGGCCCTCCGGAGGGGCTCGATGTAGAAGTTGCGGCCCAGCACGCCCCGGCTCTCGTCGTCCAGGGGTTCCACCGTGAGCACGGCGCTGCTGCCCGTGGCCGGGAGTGGGACGCTCCGGTCGGCACTGGCCCCAGGTGCGGGCGGGGCGGGGTGCCAGGTCGCGATGCCGAAGCCCCGGTAGCCGCTGTTGAGGGAGGTCAGGTCCAGGCTGGTGACGTAGTGGCTCCAGGCCTCCTGGCTGGGCATGGCCTCCCGCTGGGAGATGTGCTCGGCCGTGGCCCGGAGGACTTGCTCGTGGAAGGCCAACCGCCGGACGATGCGCTCCCGGAGCAAGGTGGCGTCCGTGTCGAAGCGCTCCCGGGCGTGGGTGCGGTCCACATTCCTCGTCCAGACGAAGGTGAGGAGGGACAGGACCAGACCCACCAGCAGTCCCAGCCAGGGCCGCCAGGAGCGGAGGGCTTGGAGCCTGGTGCCGGGCATCGCGCGCTCCTGGATGGCTGCTGGCGCCCGGCGAGGGTTCGGGTGCCGTGGGTTCGGAAGAAACGCAGGAACAGGCCCAACCAGCCGGTCGCACCCCGGGTTCTGGTTGTCCTCGGAAGAAGAGCCCCGCAGGCCTGGCCGGGGCGCCGTCAAGCTGATGAGCAGAGCTCAAAATATCATGATCAGTTGTTTGAACTTCAAGATAATCAAATAGATACGTAATTTTACGTAGTTGTCCCGGCCTAGTTGTAGGCCACGGTCACGGTGAAGCTGCCGGCATAGCTGCCCGAAGGCTGGTTGGCCTCGACGCCCAGGGTCGCGCCCACGCTCAGGGCCAGCCGACCCCGGGCGTCCAGGACCTGCGTGCTGCCGCCGGTGCTGAAGCCCGCCACGGTCATCCGGTTTAGGCCCGACATGATCTCGATGCTGGCGGGCAGGCTCACGGTGAAGGTGGCGTGGGGTTCCCCGGCCACCTGGAAGGCTGCGGAGGACACGGCCTCGGCGCTGCCCAGGACCACCCCGCCCGAGGCCCGGCGCGCGCCGTCCTGGCCCAGCACCACCTGGCCCGCGCTGCGGGTGGCGATCATGCCCCCGAAGTTCAGGTCCGCGGGCTTCTGGATGGAGACGGGCTGGCAGATCTCGGCCGAGGCCGTGGCCACGGCGCCCCGAACCTGGCCGAAGGCGGGCACCGCGCCCGCCAGGAGCAGGGCTCCGGCGCTGGCGAGGATGGCTCCCGTACGGCCCTTCGACATGCCTTTGTCCTTTGGTTCCCCGCATCGGCACGGGCAAGTCAGACTTGACCTCGATGTCAGTTTACCGATGGCTCTTTTAACCTGTGCGGACATGTGATTTGGATCATCCCTGTCTACCTTTTGGGGGAGTTAATACCACCCTTCCTTGCGCTAACCTTGCGGTATTCACCCTCCCTTTTCCGCGACCGAGAGCCCCATGAGCGAACAAGATCCCCCCATCTACCTCGGGAAGCCCCTGATCCCGCCCACGGCGGCCCTCAAGGCCCAGGCGCCCATGAGCCCCGAAGAGACCCTGGCCTACCTGGAGCGGGCCCGGCAGGATCCCGAGGGCTACTGGGCCGACATCGCCGGGGAGCTGGAGTGGTACACGCCCTGGCAGAAGACGCTGGAGGGCGGCTTTCCCGACTTCACCTGGTTCAAGGGCGGGCGCAGCAACGTCTCGCTCAACTGCGTGGACCGGCATGCCCGCACCCAGCCCGACAAGGTGGCCCTCTACTGGGAGCGTGAGGACGGCGCCCGCGAGGCCTGGACCTACGCGCAGCTGCTGGACGCCGTGGCCCGCTTCGCCTCGGTGCTGAAGGGCCTGGGCGTCAAGAAGGGCGACCGGGTCGCCATCTACATGAGCAACCTCCCGGAGGCCTTCGTGGCCTGCCACGCCTGCTACCGCCTTGGGGCGATCTACGCGGTGATCTTCGCGGGGTTCTCCGCCCAGGCCGTGCGGGAGCGCCTGGAGGACGCCCAACCCAAGGTGGTCGTGGCGGCGGATGCCAGCGTGCGCCGCGGCAAGCGGGTCATCCTGAAGGAGACCCTCGACACGGCCATGGAAGGCATCGCCGCCATCGAGCACGTGGTGGTCGTCCAGCGCATGGGCGGCGAGGTCCCCATGGTGCCGGGCCGGGACCTCTGGTACGCGGACCTCATGGCCACCGCCAGCGCCGACTGCCCACCGGAGCCCATGGAGGCCAACGAGCCCGGCTTCCTGATCCACACCTCGGGCACCTCCGCCAAACCCAAGGGTCTCATCCACGCGGGCCTGGGCTTCCTGGTGGGCGTCTACGCCAACACCAAGTGGTCCCTGCTGCCCCAGCCCGACGATGTGCTGTGGTGCACCGCGGACGTGGGCTGGCTCACCTTCCCCATCTGGGCCCTGGTCGGTGGCCTGGCCAACGGGGCCACCCTCGTGGCCTACGAAGGCGCCCTGGACTGGCCGGAGCCCAGCCACTTCTACGAGGTGATGGAGCGCCTGCGGGTCACCAAGCTCTTCACGGCGCCCACGGCCCTCCGGATGCTGCGGCGGGCGGGCGACGCCTGGATGGACGGGCGGGACCTGAGCCGCCTCACGCTGATCAGCTGTGTGGGCGAGCCCCTGGACCCGGACACCTGGTACTGGAGCCGGGACGTGCTCGGCGGCGGGCGCATCTTCTTCAACAACACCTACGGGCAGACCGAGACCGGCACCGGCTGGACCTCCAGCATGGTGGGCATGACCCCCACCAAGCCCGGCTCCTGCGGCCACCCGCTGCCCGGCTACAAGGCCGAGGTGGTGGACCTCGAGGGGGTTCCCGTGCCCGATGGCACCCTGGGCGTGCTGACCCTGGCGGCGCCCTTCCCCAGCCTGGTGCGGGGCGTCTGGGGCGACCCCCAGCGCTACGTCTCCACCTACTTCGCCCGCTATCCCGGCCGCTACAACAGCTACGACGCCACGGTCATCGACCCCGACGGCCAGGTGTGGGTGACGGGCCGGGTGGATGACGTCATCAACGTGGCCGCGCACCGCATCGGCACCATGGAGCTGGAAGCGACCATGATCGGCCACCCGGACGTCAGCGAGGCCGCCATCATCGGCGTGCCGGATCCCGTCAAGGGCGAGGTCCCCGTGGCCTTCGTGATCCTGCGGGCCGGGGCCGAGGCCACGCCGGAGCTGGCCCAGGGCCTGATCAATCGCATCGCCGCGGAGCTGGGCTCCTTCGCCAAGCCCTCGCGGGTGGTCTTCACCCCGACCCTGCCCCGCACCCGCAGCGGCAAGATCATGCGCCGCCTGCTGCGGGACCTGGCCCGGGAAGGCACCGTGCACGGGGACCTGAGCGCCCTGGAGAACCCCGACGCCATCGAGACCATCCGGGAGCTGCTGCGCCACTGAGGGGCTGGGACGTCATCGGCGTTGCCGGTCATCTGCCGCGCTTTGCTAATTTGGGCCTTCGATGATCTCCACGAAGGACACGAAGAACTGATTCAAAGAGACACGAAGGCGCAGTCATCGCGCCGAGAGGGCATCCGGGCCTGCGGCCCCCGGTCGCTTGCGACCGGCCAAGGGGGCGGCGGCTGGAACGGCTTTTTGGGGCCGCAGCCAGCCGCCGCCCCCTTGGGGATGCCCGGGGTGCGCCATGGCGCATTCGTGTGCTTCCTGCGCCCGCAGGGCTACTTCGTGAACTTCGTGGAGGGCCTTTTCTGCGGAGTCTGGCCGCTAACCGGGTCTGCATTGGCAACAATGGCAAGATCTACCCATTCCCTGCGCCCTGGCTGGCCCGAGGCTCGAAATCAGGAGATCCAGGGGTAGGCCGATACAGCGATCCTGAGACGATCCCGGAGCCTCCATGCCCAAACCTTCCCATGGCGAGGCAGCATCCTCCCGCCTGGGCTGGAGCGGGCTCCTGGAAGGACTGCCCCAGGGGCTCGTGCTGCTGGATGCGGAGGGACGCACGCTCGAGGCCAACCCGGCGGCGCTCCGGCTGCTGAGGCGGGGCAGGCAGGTGGTCGGTTCGCTGGAACGGCTCGATCCCGGGTGCCAGGTGTCGGCGGAGGACGGCTCGCCCCTGCCTCTGAACGAGCAGGCCTGGTTCGGGGGCGGGACGCTGCCCGCTCGGGTCCGCCTGGACTGGGGCGACGGGGTGCCCCTCTGGCTGGAGGTCACCGCGATTCCCCAGGAGGAGGGCGCCCTGCTCCTGAGCTACCAGGACATCACCGAGCGCCGGACCACCGAGGCCAGCCAGCGCCTGCAGGCCCTGGCCCTGGATCAGGCCCTGGACATGGTGACCGTGACGGACCTGTTCGGGCAGATCATCTACGTGAACGAGGCCCAGTGTCGGGCCTTCGGCAAGCCTCGGGAAGAGCTCCTCGGCCGGACCACGGAGCTCTATGCGATGGATGCTCTCCAGGCTGAGCAGCAGCGCTCCCTCGTCCAGGAGACCCTGGCCAAGGGGCACTGGCACGGCAAGGTGATCAACGGCGCGAAGGATGGTTCGGCCCTCCACGTGGATCTGTGTACCAGCCTGGTCCGGGACCCGGAGGGTCGCCCCTTCGCCCTGCTGGGTGTCGGCACGGATGTCACGGGCTGGGAGAACACCAAGGACGAGCTGCTGCGCGTCAACCGCGACCTCCGCGCCCTCAGCGACTGCAACCTGGCGATCATCCATGCCACGGACGAAGAGGTGCTGCTGAACGAGGTCTGCCGGATCATCGTGGAGGTCGGCGGCTACCGTCTGGCCTGGGTGGGCCTTGCGGAGCAGGACGCCGCCAAGACCGTGCGGCCCGTCGCCCAGGCAGGCTTCGAGGTGGGCTACCTGCAGACGCTGGGCCTCACCTGGGCGGACACCGAGCGGGGCCGGGGCCCCACGGGGACCGCCATCCGCACCGGGTGCGCCTCCTCGGCCCAGAACATCCTGACCGACTCCCGCTTCACGCCCTGGCGGGCCGAAGCCACTCGGCGCGGCTATGCGTCCTCCCTGGTGCTGCCGATGTTCATGGGCGCCGAGGTGTTCGGGGCCCTGAACATCTACTCGGTTCGGCCCGATGCCTTCGACGCCAAGGAGGCCCACCTCCTGACGGAGCTGGCCAACACCCTGGCCTTCGGGGTCGCGGCCCTGCGCACCCGCATGGCGCGTCAGCAGTCCGAGGCCGCCCTCGAAAAGAGCATGGAGCGCTTCCGGCAGATCAGCGCGGCTGCGGAGGAGTGGATCTGGGAGCTGGACCCCCAGGGTCTCTACACCCATGCCAGCCCCGTGGTGGAGGCCCTCCTGGGCTACACCCCCGAGGAGCTGGTGGGCAAGGTCCACTTCTACGACCTGTTCCCCGAAGCCGAGCGGGAGGCCCTGGTTGACGAGGTCTTCAAGACCTTTGCACGCCGCGAGGCCATCCAGGATTTCCCCAACACCGTCCTCCACAAGGACGGGCGGGAGGTGCTCCTGGAGACCACCGGTCTGCCGATCCTGGGACCCGCCGGCGAGTTCCTGGGCTACCGGGGCGTGGACCGGGACGTGACCGAGCGGCGGCAGGCCGAGCACTTCCTGCGGGAGAGCGAGGAGCGCTTCCGCAGCCTCTTCGACCACACCCCGGTGGCCGTGCTGGAGGAGGACTTCTCCCTGGTGGCCCAGCGCCTGGAGGAGCTGCGGCAGCAGGGTGTCACGGATCTGCGCGCCCACCTGGTGGCCCACCCGGCGGTGCTGCGGGAGCTCTTCTCCCGGGTGCGGGTGCTGGAGGTCAACACGGCTGGCCTGCGACTTCTGGGGACTTCTAGCCAGATGGAGCTGGCCCGGAAGCGCGCCGACTACTTCACCGAGGACTCGCTGGCTGTCATCCGGGAGGAGCTGGCCCAGCTCTTCGAGGGGCGCACCGAGGTGGAGCTCGAGCTGCCGATCGTCGACCTCACGGGGCGCGCACTCGAGCTGCAGCGGCGCCTCTCCGTGGTGCCTGGGCATGAGCGGGACCTCTCGCGGGTGCTGGTGTCCCTGGTCGACCGGACCGAGGAGGTCCGGGCCGAAGCCGAGCGCGGCCGCATGGAAAAGGAGCTGAACCACCTGCAGCGGCTGGAGAGCCTCGGACGGCTGGCGAGCGGGGTCTCCCACGACATGAACAACGTGCTGGGCGCCATCATGGCTGTGGCCAGCCTGCTGAAGGCGCGCCACCCGGATACACCCGCCATTGTCAGGGATGCGGAGGCCCTGCTGCAGGCCGCCATCCGCGGCAGGGACCTCGTGAAGGGCCTGCGGGACTTCAGCCGCAAGGACCTGGACTCCGCCGTACGGCTCGACCTCAACGAGCTGGTTCGCAGAGAGGCGGATCTGCTGGAGCGGACGACGCTGAAGAAGATGGCCATCGACCTGGACCTGGAGGAGGGCCTCCCGGACTTCTTCGGCGAGGCCAGCGCCCTGGCCAATGCCCTCATGAACCTCTGCATGAATGCCTGCGACGCCATGCCGGGCGGCGGCCGGATCACGCTGAGCACCCGCTTCCAGAAGCCGGGGGCCCTGGTGCTCACGGTTCAGGATGATGGCGAAGGCATGCCGCCGGAGGTCCTGGCCCGGGCGATGGAGCCCTTCTTCACCACCAAGCCCACGGGCAAGGGCACGGGCCTGGGCCTCTCGCAGGTCTTCGGGACCATGCGGGCCCATGGGGGCGCCATGGACATCCAGAGCCAGCCGGGCCGCGGCACCCGGGTCGCCCTCACCTTCCCCCTGGCGCCGGCTCAGCCGCCTGCCAGAGCCGATGCCGAGGCCGCCCCGGCCTCCTCCCAGCGGACCCTGCGGGTGCTCCTGGTGGATGATGACGATCTGGTGCGGGAGACCTTCCTCAACATGCTCGAGGTGGTGGGTCACCACCCCCAGGGCGTTTCTGGCGGGCGGGAGGCCCTGCGGCATTTGGCGGAGGGGCCCCTGCCGGACCTCGTGATCATGGACATCAACATGCCCGACATGGACGGACTGGAGACCCTGGGCCACCTGCGCTCCCGCTGGCCCGGACTCCCGGTGCTGATGCTCTCCGGCCACGTGGACGATCGGGCGCAGGGGCTCCTGGAGCAGTACCCGGGCGTCCGGGTGCTCCACAAGCCCTGCGACATGACCGACCTGCGCCGCGTCCTCCAGGACTGGGTGTGAGCGGGCGGGAGTGGCGCGGCTTCAGCGCCATTGGCCACTGAAAGAAAAAAAGCTTATTAACCACCGATGAACACCGATAAACACCGATTAAAAGCTGATAAAGAAAGAGATAAAAAAACATCTGTTCCTGTTTTTATCATTTTTTATCGGTGTTTATCAGCACTTATCGGTGTTCATCGGTGGTGATCAGTTTCTTTGAATGCGAGCCGGCCTCACTCGTTGCCGGACCAGCGGAAGTCCTTGAGCTGTTTGCGCAGGGCCATCTTCATGAACTTGCCGGTGGCGGTGCGGGGGATGGCTTCCAGGAAGAGGTAGGCGTCGGGCAGCCAGAACTTGGCGAACTTGGGGGCCAGGTAGTCCCGCAGCTCATCGGGCGTTGCCGTGGCGCCGGGGCGCAGCACCACGCAGGCCACGGGCCGCTCGTCCCACTTGGGGTGCGCCACGGCCACGACTGCGGCCTCAGCCACGGCCGGGTGGCCGATGAGGGCGTTCTCCAGGTCCACGCTGCTGATCCACTCCCCGCCGGACTTGATCAGGTCCTTGCTGCGGTCCGTGATGCGGACATAGCCCTGGGGGCTGGTGGTGACGATGTCCCCGGTCCGGAACCAGCCGTCCTCGGTGAACTTGCTCGCTTCGGCAGGGTTCTTGAAGTAGCTGCTGGCGATGAAGGGGCCGCGCACCATCAGCTCGCCCATGGCCTTGCCATCCCAGGGCGCGGGGCCATCCAGGGCCTCGACGCGCACCTCCACAAGGGGCACCGGCAGACCCTGGGTGGCGCGCAGCTGCAGCTTCTCCACCGCGGGCAGACCCGCGAGGCTGGGTTTGATGCGGCTCACGGTGCCCAGGGGGGTCATCTCGGTCATGCCCCAGGCCTGGACCACGTGGAGGCCGTGGTCCCGCTCGAAGCGCTCGATCATCGAGGGCGGGGCCGCGGCGCCGCCGGAGATGATCTCCCTCAGGCGGGACAGATCCCAGGTTCCGGCCGGCGCCTTGTCCAGCGCATCCAACAGGCTCAGCCAGATGGTGGGCACCCCGGCGGTCTTGGTGACGCCCTCGCCGGCCATCAGGTCCAGCAAGCTCACGGCGTCCAGGTGCGGGCCGGGGAAGACCTGCTTGGCGCCGATCATGGTGCAGGTGAAGGGCAGGCCCCAGGCGTTCACGTGGAACATGGGCACCACGGGCAGCACCACGTCGGAGAAGGACGCGCCGAGCGCATCGGGCAGGGCACTGACCAGGGAGTGGAGCACCAGCGCCCGGTGCGAGTAGAGGACGCCCTTGGGACGGCCGGTGGTGCCGGAGGTGTAGCAGAGGCCCGCGGCCTGGTTCTCGTCGATGGCCGGGATCTCGTAGGCCTTAGGCTCGGCGGCGATGAGCTGCTCGTAGTCCAGGGTGCCTTCGGGCAGGGCCTGGCCATGGGCCCAGACCACCACCTGGCGGACCTTCACGTCGGCCTTGAGCTTCTCCCAGACCGGCAGTAGTACATCGTCCACGAGGAGGATGACGTCCTCGGCGTCGTTCATGATGTAGGAGAGGTCCGTCGGCGAGAGGCGCGGGTTCAGGGTGTGGAAGACGCCCTCGGCCAGCGGGATGCCGAAGTAGGCTTCCAGGTGGCGGGAGTGGTTCCAGGCCAGGGTGGCCACCCGCTCACCGGGCTTCAGGCCCAGCCGCTTCAGGGCGTTGGCCAGCTGCTGGGCGCGGCCGTGGAACTCCCCGTAGTTGGTCCGGTGGAGGCTCTTGTCCGGGCGGCGCGAGACGATTTCCACCTCGGGATAGTAGTCCGCCGCCCGCTGGAAGAGGTGCGGGAGCGTGAGCGGGAACGCCATCATCAAGCCGTCCATGCGAGTGCCTCCAAGTGAGCGCGTCTGTGGGGGGGGTGCCTTGGGAACAAGATACAACCATGGGCAGCCCTGGCGATACGGGGCTCATCAATGGACACGAGTCGTGTCGGGCACAGTGAAGAAGGCTTTAACCCGTGATTGCGTCGGGAAGGCTGGACACAACAATGCTGATAACAATTAAGGCGTCGCCTCTGCCCAAGCGGTGATGGTCTCCCTCTAAGAAGCCCCTCCACCATGCGCCAATGACTTCCCCGCCCCGCATCACCTACCTGCAGGCCGCCAGGCTCCTGGATGTCGGCCCGCGGTCCCGGCAGCATGCGACCATCGTCCTGGATCGGGGCGTCCCCGAGCTCGCCCACATGGTTCT
>CAIPAY010000039.1 GCA_903863195.1 uncultured Holophagaceae bacterium | reverse complement strand
CGCGGACCTCTCCGGCGCCAATGCCATGGGCCGGTGGGACTACGGCCCGTGGTTCTGGCCCCCGCTGACCGCCGCCGCGGGCCTGGTCCATGGCGCCGAGCCCGTTCCTGGCAGCACCACGGGCGCCGAGATCCCCGGCACGCCCAACCCCTCGCTGGTGCCCGAAGCCTTCATGGACACCCCCCTGGTGAATGGCACCGCCTATCCCACGATCACCGTCAATCCCCAGGCCTACCGCTTCCGCATCCTGAACGCCGCCAACGACCGCTTCTGGAACCTGAGCTTCTTCCAGGCGGATGGCAGCGGCACCGAAGTGGCCATGGTGCCTTCGGCCCCTAACACGGCGTGGCCCGCCACCTGGCCCACCGATGGCCGCGATGGCGGCGTGCCAGATCCGCTCACTGCAGGCCCTTCCTTCATCCAGATCGGCAACGAGTCGGGCTTTTTGCCCAACCCTGTCGTCATCAATCCCCAGCCCATCAGCTACAACTACAACCGCCGCGACATCGTGGTGCTGAACGTGGCTGACAAGGGCCTCTTCCTCGGCCCCGCCGAGCGGGCCGATGTGATCGTGGACTTCTCGGCCTACGCCGGCAAGACCCTCATCCTCTACAACGACGCGCCCGCCCCCGTGCCGGCCTTTGACTCCCGCCTCGACTACTACACCGGCGACCCCGACCAGCGCGACTCCGGCGGCGCCAACACCACCCTGGCCGGCTACGGCCCCAACACCCGCACCATCATGCAGTTCGTGGTGGCCGGTGGCACACCGGCAGCCTTCGACCTGGTAGCCCTGAACACGGCTTTCGCCTCCACGTCGACCTCCAACGGCGCCTTCGCGGAAGCCCAGCACCCGCCGATCGTGCCGAGCCACGTCTTCAATACCGCCTACAACACCACCCTGGTCGAGGCCAACGATCCCTATGTCCGTATCCAGGACAACGCGATCAGGACGTTCTCGGCCACGGAGAACGGTGACCGGATCTCGCCGAGTCTGGAGCCCAAGGCCATCCAGGAGCTCTTCGAGCTGGACTACGGCCGCATGAACGCCACCCTCGGCGTGGAGTTGCCCTTCACCAACTTCAATATCCAGACCACCATCCCCCTGGGCTACGTCGATCCTGCCACCGAGATCCTGACGGACGGCACCACCCAGTACTGGAAGATCACTCACAACGGCGTGGACACGCACCCCGTCCACTTCCACCTCTTCGACGTGCAGATCATCAACCGTGTGGGCTGGGACGGCGCCGTGCGCTTCCCCGATGCCAACGAATACGGCTGGAAGGAAACCGTCAAGATGAACCCGCTGGAAGACATCATTGTGGCCTTCCGGCCCCTGTCTCCCCGGCTGCCCTTCGCGCTACCGCTGCCTTCCAGCCGCCGGTCCCCGAACGTCCTGGCCCCTGCCAGTGCCCAGATCAATGTCACCAACCCCCTGGACGGCAACGCCCTCACCATCAGCAATGCCGTCACGGACTACGGCTGGGAATACGTGTGGCACTGCCACATCCTCGGCCACGAAGAGAACGACTTCATGCGGCCCATGGTCCTCAATGTGGCTAGCACGAAGCCGGCCGCGCCCTCAGGGCTGACGGTCCTGCTCAGCCAGCCCACCCGCGCCGACCTCAAGTGGTTTGACAACTCGACTGACGAGACCGGCTTCTCCATCCAGCGCCGGGTCCTTGGCACCACCGCCTTCGCCACCATCGCCACCGTGGTTCCCAATGTCCGGAGCTTCAGTGACCTGACTGTGCCGACTGGCGCGAAGTTCGAATACCGCGTCAGCGCCTATAACCAGGCGGGCGATTCGGCGGCCAGCAACATCGTCGCCATCGGTGTCCCCATCGCCACCGTCTCCGGAACTGTCGCCAACAGCGGCGTGCCCCTCCCGGGCATCATCGTCGCCGCCAGTGATGGCCAGGCGCTGCTCACGGATGCCAGCGGGAACTACAGCCTGAACCTGCGGAGCCCCTTCACCGGCGCCGTCGGGCCCACCTCCCCGCACTACGCCTACACGCCCCCCACATACTCCTACACTGCCCTTGCCGCGAACATGACCGCCCAGAACTTCAACGCCACGCCGGTCATCATCATCTCCGGCCGGGTCGCCCGGAACTCCGGCGCGGCCGTCGCGGGTGCCACGGTTACCTTCAGCACGGGCCAGGTCGCCACGACCAATGCCTCGGGCAACTACACCCTCACGGTTCCGTCTCCCTATACCGGCACCTTCTCGGTCTTCGCGACGGGCTTCTACACCGCCCCCGTCCTTCGTACCATCACCGCGGCGACGCTGGATCAGCCCGGTCAGAACTTCACCGCCACCAACGGGGCCAGGGTCTCCGGAACCATCAGTACCGCCACCGCGCCCCTGCCCGGTGTCCGTGTCGCCTTCGGCGGCGCTGGGACCGTAGTCACCAATGCCTCCGGGGTCTACACCTACTACGTCTACACGGGCTACACCGGCACCATGACCCCGTCCCTCACGGGCTACGCCTTCACCCCGGCGACCCGGAACCTGCAGAACGTCAATAACGCCGTCACCCAGAACTTTACGGCCCGTGTGGCTTACGCCATCTCTGGCCACATCACCTCCAACGGCGCTCCTCTGATTGGCGTCACCGTGGCCTTCAGCGGCACCGGCGGCGGCACTGCCACCACCGATGCGACCGGGTTCTACACCTTCAGCGCCACTGCCGGCTGGACGGGTACCCTCACGCCCACCCTGCGCGGCACCACCTTCAGCCCCGCCTCCTACAGTGTGACGACGGCCCTTGCCGGCCCCCTGACCCGGGACTTCATTACCATCCAGACCATCAGCGGCAGGACCACCCGCCTGTCCAACGGCAACAACGTCAGCGGCGTCACCATCACCTACACCGGCGCCACCGGCTTCGCCAGCGGCACCGCCACCAGCGGCGGCAACGGGAACTACAGCTTCACGGTTCCCACGGGCTGGCAGGGTGTCGTGAAGGCTTCGGGGGGCGGACCCACCACCTGGACGCCCACCTTCACCTACGGCGTCGCCACCCCCGTCATCACCAACCTGACGGACAACTTCAGCGGCAACTAAGCCCATGTCTCCCCGGGCGGAGCGATCCGCCCGGGGAAAGAGGGAGCCCTTCATTGGTATCTCCGCACACCGCACCACGAACATGACCGGTCGAGGGGAGGGACATGTCCCTCCCTTTGCCGTGTAAAGCCCGCACCCGCACCCGCCCCGCTGCCATCGATCCCCCAAAGCCTTGCCTGGAGTCCTGCATGCTCGTCCCGAGTTTTCTCCGCCGCGCCACCCGAGTGCTCTCGGTCCTGGGGATCGCCGGCCTGATCCTGCAGCTCGCCTGCGGGGGCAGCCACTCCAACCCGCCGGTACCGGCTCCCGTGGCCACGAGCCTGGTGGCCGTGACCAACCCCGTGCCCTTCGGCGGGACCACGACCATCACGCCGACCTTCAGCAACGGGTCCGGCACCGTGGACAACGGCATCGGCAAGGTGACCAGCGGGACCGCCTTCACCAGCGCCGCCATCTCGGCCCCCAAGACCTATACGCTTTCCGTGGACAACGGGGCGGGCAGCACCGCGACCCTACCGCTGACCCTGATGCCGCAGACCGTGAGCATTGGGCTCATCAGCCCGGCAGCATCCAGCACGACGGTAACCACCAGCAACACTCTGATCGCCAACACCACCACCTTCCACGCCTCGGTCACCGGCAGCGCCTCCGGCAATGTCACCTGGACCGCCAGCGCCGGCAGCATCATCGCCGCCACGGGCGTGTGGACGCCGCCCACCACGCCGGGCACCGTCACCATCACCGCGACCTCGGTCGATGACCCCACCAAGTCGGTGACCACCACGGTCACCGTCATCGCCGCCCCGGTCACCCCGGTGGTCACGGCCCCAGCCTCGGTCACGGCCGGGCAGGGGGGCTACGTCGCCTCCGCACCCGCCCAGACCGGCATGACCCTGGCCTGGTCCATCACCAACGGCACCATCACCGCCGGAGCCGGCACCACCAGCATCACCTTCACCCCGGGTGCCACGGGCACCGTGGGCCTCAGCTGCGTCGCTTCCAACAGTCTCGGCTCGCCCTCCGCCGCAGGCACCGCCAGCCCGGCCATCGTGGCCGCCCCCGTGGCCACCAGCCTGACCGCCGCCACCAACCCCGTCTCCTACGGCGGCAGCACCCCCATCACGCCGACCTTCACCAACGGCACCGGCAGTGTGAACAACGGCATCGGCGCGGTCACCAGCGGCACGGCCTTCAGCAGCGGCACCCTCACCGCCGCCAAGACCTACACCCTGACCGTCACCAACAGCCTGGGCAGCACCGCCACCACCACCCTGACTGTGACCCCCAAGGTCGTCAGCGTGGGCGCCCTCAGCCCCGCCAATGCCACCAAGACCGTCGCCACCACCACCACCTTCAGCGCCACCGCCACCGGCGGCACCACCAACGCCCTGACCTGGACCGCCACGGCGGGCACCATCGACCCCGCCACCGGCGCCTGGACCGCTCCCGCCACGGCGGGCTCGGCCACCATCACGGCGACTTCCAGTGAGGACACCAGCAAGTCCGCGAGCACCTCGGTCACCTATGTCCCGGCCCCAAGCGTGCCCACGGTCACGGCCCCCGCGAACGTCACGGGGAGCCAGGCTGGCTACGTCGCCTCAGTAACCGCCCAGGCCGGCATGACCCTGGCCTGGTCCATCACCAACGGCAGCATCACCGCCGGCGCGGGCACGACCAGCATCACCTTCACCCCCGGGACATCAGGCGCGGTGGGGCTGAGCTGCGTGGCCACCAACGCCGCGGGCACCGCCTCGGCCGCCGGCACCGCCAGCCCCGTCATCGTGGCTGCGCCCGGCGCGCCCACCCTGGTGGCGGCTGTGAATCCCGTGCGCCTGGGGACCTCGACCCAGATCACGCCCACCTTCAGCAATGGCACCGGCAGCGTGGACAACCGCGTGGGCGTGGTCACCAGCGGCACGCCCTTCAGCAGCGGCATCATCACGGATCCCAAGACCTTCACCCTGACCGTCACCAACGCCGCCGGCACCGTCGCCACGGCGACTTTGACCATGCTGCCAAATGACCTGGCTGTGAGTCCCATCAGTCCCGCCAACCCCACGGTCACGGCCTCCAGCTCCACCACCTTCAGCGCCACCGTCACGGGCGGTATCACCAACACCCTGGTCTGGTCCGCCACGGGCGGCAGCATGAACCCCGCCACCGGCGAGTGGCTGGCACCCGCCACCACCGGCACCTACACCATCAAGGCCGCCGCCAGCGAGGATCCCGCCACCTTCCGCACCACCACCGCCACGGTGGTCGTGGGCGCCGCCCAGCCCACGGTGGTCGCTCCCGCCAACGTCACCACGGGCAAGGCCGGCTACCACGCCAGCATCACCGCCCAGCCCGGCTGCACCTATGCCTGGACCATCAGCAACGGCACCCTCACCGCCGGCGCCACCACCATCAATGCCACCTACACGGCGGGCGCCTCGGGCGCCGTCACGCTCACCTGCACCGTCACCGACGGCGCCGGGGGCACCGCGGCAAACTCGGCCCAGAGCACCATCGCACCCTATGCCATCATCCAGGCCTTCACCGCCAGCGCGGCGGACGTGCTCGCCAGCGGACCCTCAACCCTGCACTACACCTTCACGGGCGGCACCGGCGCCCTCAGCGACGGCCTGGGCGCGGTCACCAGTGGTGGCAGCACCGTGGTCAACCCCCTCACCAGTCACACCTACACCCTCACGGTCACCAACCCCGCCGGGGACGCCACCACGGACACCGTCACCATCACCGTGGGTGCCACGGCGGCCATCACCCTGTTCAAGCCCACCAGCGACACGATCACCCTGGGGCAGGGTACCCTGCTGACCTTCGCCTTCACGGGCACCGGCGTGATCACCCCCGGCAACATCCCGGTCACCTCCGGCTCCCAGCTCGCCGTCTCCCCGGCGGCCAACACGACCTACACCCTGACGGCCACCGCTGCGTCCGGGTCCCCCGCCACGGCCACCGCCACGGTGACCGTCAAGGCCTTCACCAGCAAGTTCGCCTACGTGGCCAACTCCGGCGGCGGCATCTCGGGCTTTGCTCTCGATGACACCACCGGGGCCCTCACCGAGCTGGCCAACTCGCCCTTTGACGGTACCGTGGACACCCTCCATGTCACCTCCGACCCCGCCGGAAAGTACCTCTTCGTGGTCAACGGCGACGGCCTGGCGGACTTCCCGAACACCCTGACGGTCTACACCATCGCTGCTGATGGCAACCCCACCAAGGTGGCCACCTATCCTACGGACCCCAGCCCCTGGGCCACTGCCGTGGATCCCGGTGGCAAGTTCGTCTACGTCCGCTGCGAGAGCCTGATCTCCGTCTTCGGCCTGAATGGCGACGGCACCCTCACCGCCATGACGTCCGTGGCGGCTGCTGCCGGCACCGGCGATGTCATCATTCACCCCTCGGGGACGCTGCTCTTCACGGTGGGCCGCTCCTCCGACCAGCTGCAGGCCTTCAACCTCGACGCCACCACCGGGGCGCTCACCCTGAACGGCAGCTCCAGCCTGATCCCCGGGGCCGGGCCGCTGTCCCTGGCCCTCAGCAACACCGGCGAGTTCCTCTTCACCAAGACCGAAGGGGCCGCTGGCGGCGGCGCCCAGGAGTGCATCGTCTACGGCTACGCCCTGGACCTCCAGACCGGCGCCCTCAGCCCGCTGGCGCCCACCGACACGGGCCTGATGCAGGCGGATGCCTACCACGGCGTCTCCGCCAACCCCACCCAGCCCGTCATCTACCTCACCCTGGCCACCACCAACAACGACTACGCCGCCTACGCCTATGACCTGGTCACCGGGGTCCTCACACCCCTCACCGCCAGCCCCTACGACCTGTTCGGCGGCACCGGCTCCGACAGCCTCGTGGTCAGCCGCAACGGCAAGTGGGGCCTCATGACCAACTACTACGGCGCCCAGGTCGCCATTGGCGCCATCGATCCCGGCACCGGGGTGCTTGGCACGCCTACCACCATCAGCACCGGGCTGTTCCCGGTGTGCGTCACAGTGGTGGGGACGGTGCAGTAGACGCACAACCAAGAGAAGCCGCGCGCCACCCCGGTGGGGTGCGGCGTATCTGGGTCTTGCGAGCAACGGGATAGGCGAAAACCCAACCTGAAGCAGTAGGCTCCCCATGTCGCGTGAGGGATGCTCAGGGAATCCCCTTCTTTCAGGTGGTTGCGACCAAACACCTGAAGCCGTCTTGATCCGAAAACATTGGCTTTATTTAGAAATAAGCCGATACTTTCGGAGTGCTCAACCCACCTTCCAAGACTGCGCAGATCATGGCCCTGCTCAAGGCCAAGGGGGTTCTTCGCCCTCGGGATCTTGTGGGCCTGGGGATTCATCCTAGGAATCTATCAAACCTCCATCAGCAGGGTGTCCTGGTGCGAATGGGGCGTGGGCTGTACACGCTGGTTGATGGGGATTGGACAGAGCACCATAGCTTCGCCGAAGCCGCCAAGAGGGTTCCTGGAGGCGTCATCGGTCTGGCATCAGCGCTGCGCTTCCACGAACTGACGAACGAGATGCCCCACCAAGTCTGGATTTTCATTAGCAGGAAGGCCTGGAAGCCCAAGGTTGATTACCCGGTGCTGCGCATCTTCCGCTGTGAACCGGATCGACTCCTTGACGACACCCTCCAGTCCCGCATCGAGGGCATAGAGGTAAGCATCACCAATGTGCCCCGTACCATCACGGACTGCTTCCGCCATCGAAGGGCCATCGGCCTGGATGTGGCCATCCTTGCCCTCCGGGAAGCGCTCCAGCGGCGTCTATGCACCCCAGCCGAGATTGCCCTGGTCGCCAGAAAGCAAAGAGCCTGGAATATCATGCGGCCCTACCTGGAGGTCCTTCTCTGAAGCCTGATAGTAAGAAGGACCTTTCGGCGTCGGTGAGAGCCCGCCTGCTGAACTTGGCCAAGCTGCGGGGCGAAGATCTGGACCTGGTTCTGAAACGGTACGGCATCGAGCGACTCCTGTACCGTGTGAGCCAATCCGCCCATAGGGACGCCTTCATCCTGAAGGGCGCCATGCTCTTTGAGTTATGGATGGGGCGTGCGCACCGAACCACGAAGGACCTGGATCTCCTCGGCTCCGGAAGCGCCGACATCCCGCGCCTGGAAGCTATCTTCCGGGAACTCTGCATGCTCCCCGTTGATCCCGATGGGCTGGCCTTCTTCCCTGAAAGTGTGAAGGGCACTGAGATCCGGGAGGACAGCCTGTATCAGGGTGTTCGAGTCACCCTGCTGGCGCGCCTTGGCGTGGCCCGCATCAGCCTTCAGGTAGACATCGGGTTCGGCGATGCCGTCTTTCCCGCCCCAGAAGAAATTGAGTACCCCAGCCTCCTGGGATTCCCCTGCCCGAGGCTTCGGGCCTACTCCCAGGCCACGGTGGTGGCTGAGAAGTTCCATGCCATGGTCGAGCTAGGGTTGGTGAATAGCCGCCTGAAGGACTACCTCGACATCTGGACGATCCTGCAGGCCTTTGAAGTCCCGCCAGAGACCTTGGGACAGGCCATCCAGGCGACCTTCCAACGGCGCAAGACGGCAGTCCCATCCAGCCTCCCCATCGGGCTATCCAGGACCTTCGCAACGGATCCCCAGAAACAGGTCCAGTGGAAGGCCTTCCTCCGCAAGACGGGTGCGGACCCCAACTTGAAGCTCGAGAAAGTAGTCAGTGATCTGGCGGGGATGATTGGCAAGGTGTTGGGAATCCAATAGAAGCTACCCGGTTGGCCCCATTGCCAACTGTTGCCACCACCAACAACGACTACGCCGCCTACGCCATGAACATCCTGACCGGCCAGCTTTCGGCCCTCGATGGCACCACCTACGACCTGTTCCGCGGCACCGGCTCCGATAGCCTCGTAGTCAGCCGTAATGGCAAGTGGGGTTTCCTCACCAACTTCAGCCAAGACCAGATCGCCGTTGGCAGTGTGAACCTGACCACCGGCATCCTGAGCAATCCCACCTTTGTCCCTGTCGGCATCTCGCCCGTCTCTGTGACGGTGGTGGGGACGGTGCAGTAGAACAACTCAGGTAAGCCGCGCTCCACTCCGGTGGGGCGCGGCTTTCTTGGGGCCCGTGAGCAACGGGATGGGCGAAGAAACCTAGGTAAAGCCAAAGTGATCAGCCCGTTAATGTCGAAAAGGATCACGCCGTGTATTTATCTGCCCCGGACTGCGGTAGCCCTGGGCTTTGCTGGGGCCTGAGAGGCGGTTCTGCTAGCCGCATAGGCAGCTGCCCGGACGAATTCTGACAAGGACTCTCCGTTGCGCTTTGCCGCGGCCTCAACTTCACGTGCAGCAGCCAAGGGGAAGCGGACAGTCACAGACCTGGTTTCCCTCGGAGGTTCACCCGCAGTAGGCCTCCCCCGTTTGACCCTGATGGGCAAGGCCCGCCCTTCGGTTTCAGCCCACTGGATGGTTTCATCAAGATCGGCCTCGATCTCGGCCTTGGATCGGGCATGGATCTTCTTGCCTTTGAGGGCTGTTTCGAGAGCACTCAGCTTCTTGGTCATGACTCACCTCGATTTCTTGTACTCACGGTCACGGATGCGGAAGGCTGCAACCGGCCAGACAGTTCCTTCATCGTCTACTTCAAAGATCACTCGGTAAGGTCGACCAACGTCCGCTGGGAAATACCCTTCGAAGACATGCCGCCAGGGATGGGTCTTGTCGGAATAAACCCTGGTGGGATGGGCTTCGCTAAGTACCCTCTCTACAAATTCTGGACATATCTCAGGACTCTCTGCTTGGTGCTTGCCGAGATGGGCACGCGTCTTACGGTTCCAGCGGATTTCCATCTGAACCTCGGATTAAATTGTAAGACGATTTAAGATCGGCGCAAGGGGGGTAGATACTCCCCACCTTGTCAGGCGCATTGTTTTTCTGGAGGTGGTGAAGGTTCCAGAGGGTGCTCATACTGTCCAACGAAGAACCATCGGAACGGCCGTACCAGCCTGATCCCCGCCGCCGGGCCGCTCTCCTGGCCCTCAGCAACACCGGCGAGTTCCTCTTCACCAAGACCGAAGGCGCCGCCGGCGGCGGCCTCCAGGAGTGCATCGTCTATAGCTATGTCCTGGACGTTCAGACTGGTGCCCTCAGCCCCCTGGCGCCCACCGACACGGGCCTGATGCAGGCGTGCGCCTACCACGGCATGTCCGCCAACCCAGCAGGTCATGTACCTCACCGTGGCCACCACCAACAACGACTACGCTGCCTGCGCCTATGACCTGGTCACCGGGGTCCTCACACCCCTCACCGCCAGCCCCTACGACCTGTTCGGCGGCACCGGCTCCGACAGCCTCGTGGTCAGCCGCAACGGCAAGTGGGGCCTCATGACGTAAAGCTAAACCGATCAGCCCGATCCCGAACCAGGTGGACCAGTCGCTCCAGCACAGACTCGTCGAGCCCTCGCCCCAAGAGCCCAGCAGCGGCCTCCTCTGCAGCCTTTGGAATACGCTCCCGCAGAACGTCCATTCGCTTGGCGAGGTAGGTTCCCCGAAGCCCTAGCGCTTTGGCACCTTCGGTCAGCACCTTTCGGTCCACCTCGGAGAAGCGATACGTCCCACCGATCGACATGGCCATGGTCAGCGACAGGCCTGGGTAGAGCGCCGTGGAAAGGAGGTCGTAGAGGGGCGCCAGTCGGATCCCTTCGGCGGTATAGAGAAGGGAAAAGTTCTTTGCATGGGCGTCGCCGTTGCCCACAAGCAGGTTTAATCCGATGGCGTCCAGGAAGTTCTGAGCGTCCAACCCGGGTCGCTCAGAGCGATCCATGATCAGATTCCGGCAGTGGGCGATCCCCGGGCCGAGGTTGATCTCGTATTTCTGTCGAGAGGAATACCCCAGGGCCTGACAGAAGTCTTCCTGATGAAGGCGCGCCACCCTGCCGTTTCGGTGCTCACGGTCATACCGCTCCACCAGGAGATAGGTCTTGGGTCCACTCTCACCCTCCAGCCGACAGGCTTCCACCTTGGCGGTTGGCAACCCCACGGCGGCGGCGAGGCGCATCACGAAGGCCTCGTTTTCCGTCGTGCCCGGGTAGCCGACGATGGGCGGCTTGATGATATGGGTCGTTGGCTCTCCTGGCGCTGGAAGGCGCACGTGGCCGGTCGTGAGACAGACAGGGAGCTTGGTCTGGGCCCCTGCCAGGGAGAGGCGCAGTTGGCCCTCCCCCACGAGCATGGGGCGCCCTGGGAGGCGTTGCAGGACACTCTCTAGATCCAAGTCTGAGAGCGGCGCTGGGATCACCGTCGGCGCAGGCTCCGCAGGGTCTTCCCCCTCTCGAAGCAGCCGCACAGCGCCAGCGACTTCGCCACCAAGGAATTCCAGCATCCCCAGGATGTTGGATCCCGAAACATGGACCGCCCTCTCGATGGCCCTCCGCTGATTTTCTTCCGGCAGGATCCCCTCAAAGAAGGGATAGCACTCCCCGTCCTCAAAGGGTTCTTCGCGGACCGGCAGGGAGACAGAAAGGGAAGTGGCCCCAGGCAAGTAGGCAAAGCGCAGTGCGCCAGCAGCATCTTGGGAGAGGATCCCGACGTGCTGCTCTCCGAGAAAAACATTGAGAGTGCTCATTTCCGGGCCCCAGGCAGGCTGAGGGTCAGGTCGCATCCGAGCACCGCCAGGAGGTGCAAGACTCGGCCAAGCTGTGCAGTCTCCTTGCCTCGCTCCACTTCAATCACAAAACGGGTCCCGACTCCCGCAAGACCAGCCAGATCGTCCTGGCGCAGACCCTGGGCCTTCCGGGCGCTGCGGATGGCCTTTCCGATCTCGATTGAGGTCACCCCTCTGCCCACAAAATTCCTCCTCGGGAACATTGTAGGACATTTGAACCCCGAACCCGCAGAAAGTAATCGATCGGGAATATTCTTATCATCGAGGCATGCCAGGTCCCAAAATCTTCCCGATAGGGAAGAAGAAATGAGTTGTGCCGCAGCTTGCTCAAGCGCCGGGGTGGATGCTGCCGGCGGATCGGATTGCGCAAACCTCACTCCCCCACCCCACGGGATCCCAACGGGCTTAGCTGCGCAAT
>CAIPAY010000038.1 GCA_903863195.1 uncultured Holophagaceae bacterium | reverse complement strand
TCCATCAACGGCCTCGCCGCCGGGCTAAGAAACAGTGGCTGAAACAGGCGGGTTGCGGCTTCCCAGCCGCCCCCGGAGCCACCGCTCACAGGGGGTTGAGAGGTGCCTCGCCACCACCCAGCCGAGCCCCCAGGAGGCGGCCAGGGCCGGCAGGTACCAGAGGATGCCCCAGCGGGACCCGCCACCGTAGGCTTTGCAGGCCCGGACCACGGGCCAGACGATGAACATGTGGGTGAGATAGACCTCGTAGCTGAGCCGCCCGAAGGAGCGTAGCCAGCCGAAGGCCGCCCCCGGGCGCTGGACCGGCGGGCGCCAGTGAAAACCCAGCAGGAGCAGCAGCGTGCCAACGGTCAGGAGCAGCAGGCTGACGTTGCCCAGGCGGGGCCAGAGCCAGCTCTCGAAGCAGAGCACGGCCACAAGGCCCGCCCAGCCCAGGCCGCGCAGCAGACCGGGCAGCCAGGTCCACCTTGGCCGCACCGCGGCAGCCAGCAGGGCCCCCAGGACTCCTGTAGCGATGGCGGCCATGCCCGGCAGGGTCGCCTTCTCCTGCCAGATCGGGTTGCCCGCCAGGGCCGCCCGGGAGGCAGGCAGCGATAGGGCCAGCAGGAGCAGCACCGGCACCAGGACGCGCCGGCGGCGCAGGCCCAGGCACAGCAGAGGGAAGCCCAGGTAGAAGAGCTCCTCGATGGAGAGGGACCACAGCACATCCCAGTTGCCCGGCAGGTAGCCCGTCAGGCCCTCGTACCAGTTCAGGTGCAGGCCCAGGGCCGCGAGGATGGCCCGGGGCAGCGACTGGGAGGCCCTGGTGATGGTGTAGTCCCGCGCCCCGACCAGGTGCAGCAGGCTCAGCACCGCCACCAGGATCAAGAGGGAGGGCAGGATGCGGGCGGCGCGGCGGGTGTAGAAGGCCCGGACATCCAGGGCCGCCAGGCTGCCCCAGCGCACCAGGCTGTGGGAGGCGATGAGGAAGCCCGAGATCACGAAGAAGATGAACACGGCCTCGGTGCCGTTGTAGATCAGGGCATCCAGGCACCAGCGCGGCAGGAAGGTGGCCAGAACCCCCGCCTTGAGGGGGATGCGGAGACCCACGTGGTGCATGACCACCAGCAGGATGGAGAGGCCCCGCAGCAGGTCGATGCCAGGGTCCCTCGGCAGGGCTTCGGCTTTGACCTCACGGTTTCTGTCCTCTGAATCCAAGGTCATGCCCGCTCCAGCTTTGAGCTTAGAGTGCCTGGAGTTGGAGGGGAAACGACAGGGGCAACAGGAAGACCACGAAGAAGGCCCGCTCATCCAAGCCGGTTCCGTGCTTCGTGGTCTTCGTGGTCTTCGTGGTGAAAATAACTTCACTCTGACAGTCTCGCCCCGATCAATCTCTCCCGGCGGCGAAGGCGGGTGCGCCTTCGACTTCAGGCTTGGCGGGTGCGTTCTCTTCCCCAGTCCGCCAGCCCCAGGCACCGATGACGGCCTTGAAGGTGAAGAGGATCACCGAGAGGGCGCCGAGGCCGAAGAGCACGTCGCCGGGCATGCGCAGCCAGGTGAAGGTGCGCATCAGGGGGCTCTGCACCACCGCCGCGCTGCGGGCATACCAGGTGCCGTGCTCGAGGCTCTGCACGAACTGGTAGAGGCCACTGGGGATCAGCGAGAAGACCAGCATGAGGACCAGGCCCAGGTTCAGGCCCCAGAAGCCGTAACGCAGCCACTTCTCGTCCCAGGCCTTGTCCGGGGTCATGCCGCGCAGGGCGAACAGCATGAGGGAGATGGCCAGGAAGCCGTAGACCCCAAAGAGCGCGGCGTGGCTGTGGATGGGGGTGGTGTTGAGCCCCTGGCTGAAGTAGAGGATCGAGGGCGGGTTGATGAGCATGCCGAAGACGCCGGCGCCCAGCAGGTTCCAGAAGCAGACGGCGGCAAAGAACTTGAAGGGCCACTCGTAGCCGCTGCCCAGGGCGCGGCCGGCCTTGAGGCTCTGCGCGATCTCGAAGCCCACGATGGTGAGGGGCACGATCTCCAGGGCGCTGAACACGGAGCCCAGGGCCGCGATGGAGGCCGGGGAGCCCGTGTAGTAGAGGTGGTGGAAGGTTCCGATGATGCCGCTGCCGAGGAAGAGGCCCACGGAGAGGCCCACGGCGCGCAGCGCGGTGCTCTCGCGCAGCAGGCCCATGCGGGTGGTGAGCAGCGCGATGGCCACGGTGGCGAAGACCTCGAAGAAGCCCTCCACCCAGAGGTGGACCACCCACCAGCGCCAGTACTCGGCCATGGCGATGTGGGTCTCACGGGTGTACATGAAGCCCGCGGAGTAGAACAGCGGGATGGCGACGGCGGACAGCACAAAGAGCTTGAGCAGGCCCAGGCGCCCCTGCTCGCCGCGCAGGGCGGGCAGCAGGGCCCGCACCACCATGACCAGCCAGCCGACCATGCCCACGGTGAGGAGGATCTGCCAGAGGCGGCCCAGCTCCACATACTCATAGCCCTGATGGCCCAGCATGAAGGAGCCCGACAGCTTGCCCAGGATGGCCTGGTGGGCGCCCGTGAGGGCCCCGACCACGACCACCACCAGGGCCACCAGCAGGCCGGCCACGCCGATCCACTGGCCCTTGGGCTCCTTGGCGCTGAGCTTGGGGCCCAGGTAGAGGCCCGTGGCCAGCCAGCAGGTGGCGATCCAGAAGACAGCCAGCTGCAGGTGCCAGGTGCGCGAGGCCGCGTAGGGCAGGATGCGGGACAGGTCCACACCGTAGAGCGCGTTGCCTTCCACGGCGTCATGGGCCGTCAGGACACCCATGCCGATCTGCACCAGGAAGAGGGCCATGGCCACCGCAAAGTAGATCGCCGACCAGCGCTGGCTGGGAGTGGCGGGCGCCGCAGGGATGGCCTGGGGGGCGGGGAACTCCTCGGCGGGCTGGCTGGCGTGGTGCCAGACCATGAGGCCCACGCCCAGGATCAGCAGGATGATCGAGAGGATGCTCCAGAGGTGGCTGATGGGCGTGATGCTGTTGCCCACCAGGGGCTCATGGGGCCAGTTCTGCGTGTAGCTGGCCTCGGAACCCGGCCGGCGCGCGGCGGCAGTCCAGGCAGTCCACAGCCAGAAGTCAGCTACCCGCTCGCCCTCGGCCTGGGTCGGAATCCAGTGGGCGGGAATGGCGGCTTCCTTGTCCCCTTCCACGGCGATGCGCGCCAGCTCGGCGCGGGTCTGGAGGTAGGCCTGGGCCTGGGCGGCATCCAGCTTCAGGGTGTCCGTGGCTATTTCATACTTATTATTCCGAAATAAAAATGTGGTCTGGGCCTTGGCTTCCGCCGGAGAGACGCCCCGGACCTCCACGCGAGCCAGGGTGCCCGCCGCCCACTGGTGCAGGGCCTTCGCGGTCCAGTCCGGCGCCAGGTAGGAGCCGTGGCCCAGGATGGAGCCGATGTGCTGGCCACCGTGGCCCAGGTAGCTGACCTGGCCCGCGAGGATCTGGCCGGGCCCCACCAGCAGGGTGCCGTCCTCGGCCACCACCCGCTGCGGGATGGGCGGAGCATTCTGGGCGATCTGCCGCCCCCCCAGTCCCAGCACCCCGAAACCTGCCAGCAGCACCAGCAGAACCAGCCACCACCTTGCTTTCATGACTTCCTCCGAACCGGCGCAACCGACGCCAGAGAGGAGTATCCCCTAATTTTCCATATTTAGGACCAACTATTCTTAATTGTGATCCAGGGCACCCGCCCGGCCCTCCCCGGGGGCCTCTTCGGCAAAACCACTGGCTCCCGTGGCCGGATTCCAAGTACCTTGAGCTTGGTTCTTCTGGTCTGTGAAAGGGTAATGTCGTCCATGGCCCATCCCGCGCTGCTGCCTGTCGTCCTCACCTGCAATACGGATCTGCGGTTCATCGACCTGATCCAGGTGGTGGGCGCGGAGTTCCTCAAGCACCTGAGCTTCACCCAGGAGGACGGTGAGCGCCTCTGGCTGGCCATCCAGGAAGGCATCGCCAACGCCATGCGCCATGGCAACAAGTTGGACAAGGACAAGCCCCTCAAGGTGACCTTCACGCCCCGGGCGGACCGCTTCGAGATCCGCATCGAGGACAAGGGCCCCGGTGTGGACCTGGACCTGCTCCCCAATCCCAACCTGCCCGAGAACCTGCTGAAGCCCGGCGGCCGGGGCGTGTTCTTCATGCGCCAGGTCATGGACGAGGTCTTCATGGAGCGCTCTCCCGCGGGTTCCACCCTGGTGCTGGTGAAGGCCCGCAAGGTGCGCGAAGCCCACGCATGAGCCCTGCTGACTGGCGGCGACGCGCTCTCTGGCTCTGCGGCCTGACCATCGCCTACAACGTGCTGGAGGGCCTCGTCGCCATGGCCTTCGGCTGGGCCGACGACTCCGTGGCCCTCTTCGGGTTCGGCGCCGACAGCTTCATCGAGGTGGCCTCGGCCCTCCTGGTGCTGTGGAAGCTGCTGGACCACGCTGACCTGAGCCGGGAGCGCAAGGCCACGAGCCGCATCGGCTGGCTGTTCCTGGCCCTGGCCGCGGGCATCGCCGGGGGCGCGGTGCTGCAGCTGACCGCCCGGACCCACCCGCCCACCACGGTGCCGGGCCTGATCATCGCCCTGCTGTCGCTCTCCTTCATGGCCTTCCTCTGGCGGGCGAAGCTGCGCGCGGCCCAGGCCCTGGACAGCGCGACCCTGGCCGCGGACGCCGCCTGCAGCCTGGCCTGCATCCTGCTCTCAGGTGTCCTGCTGGCCGGCAGCCTGCTGTTTCTGCTCTCCCCCGCCCTCTGGTGGGTGGATGCAGTCTCGGCCCTGGCCCTGGCGGCGCTCATCGGCCGGGAAGGCCAGGGCATGGTCCGCGCCGCCCGCAGCGCGGCCTTCACCGGCGGCTGCGGCTGCGGACACTGACGCCGGGGTTGGAATGAAAACTGACCCACCACGAAGATCCCATGTGGGCGCCAGCGCGTGGGTTGAGATGAAAAAGCCACCACCAAGGCACCAAGGACACCAAGTGGCGCCGTCCCACCCCGCACGGGTCCGCCAGAGGCGGCTTCCGGCATAGCCGGAAGTGATCCCGGGGGCGCCGGGGTCACGCCCCAAGAAACGCAGCCCCGACGCCCCCGGGGATCGAACCCGCGCTGAAGGAGCGGCAGTCCCCAGTTGTTGCGCACATGGTGGCCCCACCTGCGGGGCCATGCTCTTCTTGGTGCCCTTGGTGCCTTGGTAGTGATCCGTTCTGTTCGAGTGGGATGAATTTTCAGGACAGCCCTAAACGGCGAACCACCCCTAGCCTCCGGGCTTAGGCGGGCCGATCACCCCGCACTCCCCGGGCAGCCTCACGTAGACCATCTCCAGGCCCTCGGCCGCCACGGCGGCCATGAGGCGGTCGGCTTGTTCCTCGGTGACCATGAAGGCGACCTCGATGGGCAGATCCCCGGCCAGCTCGATGAAGTGGTCCGCGTGGATCAGGCCGTGGCGGCCGAAGCCCGCGATGGCCTTGAAGGCCGAGCCGCCGCCCAGGCCCAGGTGGCGCGCCTGCTTCAGGAGCCACTCGTAGACCAGGATCCCGTGGTGGGTCCGGTCCTCTTGCATGAAGAAGATCAGGTAGGTGCCATTCATGACGCCACCCCCCGGACGCTCAGGCCTTGATGAAGCTCTTGAACGTCCACAACCCAAGCATGGTCATTGCCAGCGAGCCTGCCAGATGCAATCCCATGTGGGCCGCCGCCCAGCCGTATTCGCCGCGGGTGATCAGGTGCACGGCCTCGGCGGAGAAGGTGGAGAAGGTGGTCAGCCCACCCAGGAAGCCTGTGATGATGAACAGCCGGGCCTCGGGGGCCAGCCCGGGGTGCTGGGTGAACATGGCCACGGCCAGGCCCACTAGGTAGCCGCCCAGCAGGTTCGCAGCCAGGGTGCCCATGGGCACCTCGGCCAGCAGCGGATTCATAAGGAGGCCCAGGCCCCAGCGCAGCCAGGCGCCCAGGGCCGCCCCGACACCTACCGCGAGAACCGGAAGAAAGCCCATGGACCGCTGCTCCTCATCACTGCTGGCCAGCCTATCACCGGGCCAGCTGCCCCGCCGTCACGAAGCGCACCTGACCCTTGGCCCGCGGCACCAACTTCTCCAGGGCCGCGACGGTCTCCGGATAGATGTGCCCGATGACGAGCACGAAGCCCTCCTTCTCGGCCAGCCTCACGGCGCGCTCCCACTGCTTCTCCATCTCCGGGAAGGCCTTGTCGTCATCCAGGAAGACCCGCCGCTGCACCGCCGGGATGCCCAGCTCCTGGGCCACGTCGAAGGCGGCGCTGTCCTTCTCGGTGCGGCTGTCCACGAAGAAGAGCTTCCGGGCCTTGAGCTCCTGCAGCACCCACTTCATGCGCTCGCGATCCGGCGTGATGCGGCTGCCCATGTGGTTGTTCACACCGGTGCGGTGCGGGATGTCGTCCAGGGCCAGACGCACGCGTCGGCGGACTTCGGGCTCGGCCAGGCTGTAGAGGATCGCGTTGGGTCCCGGGTCATGGCCGGGGCCGGGGTAGCCGAGGGGCTCCATGGGCAGGTGCAGCATCACCTCCTTGCCCAGGCGGTGGGCGACCTCGGCGCTCTCTCGCGTGTATTCCAGGTAGGGCAGCACCGCCACGCTCAGGGGCACCGGCAGGCTGCACAGGCGGGTCACCAGCTCCGGCTGGATGTAGCCCAGGTCGTCGATGACCAGGGCCAGGCGGGGCAGGCCCTGACCGGGTTCCGGGACTGGGGGCTTCACGGTTTCCGTGGGTCGCACAGGTTCAGAGGGCTTGGCCTTCGGCTCGGGAGCTTTCCGGTCGCCCTTCTTCGGCTCAGGCTTCGGCTCCTCGCGCGGCGCGGGCGAGTGGCGCCGGCCGCAGCCCTGCTGCCCCAGCACCAGCCCGGTCACCAGTCCCAGGCCCAGCACCAGCACGGCCCAGCCGAGCAGCGCCAGGGTGGAGGTACGCTGCCCCCGGCCCTTGGCCATCAGGGGTTCGGCTTCTTCGGCGCGAGGTGAGGCGCCACCACCGAGGAGCCAACGGGAGTCTCTGCCTGGGCCGCCACCTTGGGCGGCGGAATCGGCGCGGCCAGGGCCGTGAGCACCTTGGCGAGGGCGTCGTCGGTCTCCGCGAGGCGGAGCACCTGCTCGGGGGTCACCCCCTGGCGGTCCAGCTTCTCGCCGCCGAGGCCGAGCCAGCGCCGGGACACCAGCTCCACGGCCCCGCCCTGCTTGAGCAGGAAGCGCGACCGCTCGACACCGAGGCCCGGGGTGCGCTCCCCGAAGGTGCGGGCACCCCCCTTCTTGAGGCAGGCGGCCAGGACTTCCGGGGCGCCGAGGGTGGAGCGGCCGACCAGGAGGGCCAGGCGGGCGAAGGGCGCGCCGCTGCCGGCGACAGGCATGGCGAGGTCCGGCTTGCCGGCTTCCTGCACCGTGGCGAAGGGACCCTTGGCGCCGAGCAGGCCCGCCACGAGGGCGGCCTCGTCCATGGCGCCGCGCTCGCAGAGGCGGAGGTCCAGCACCAGGGTCTGCCCGCGATCAGCCGTGGCCAGGGCCTTCTTCAGCTCCTCGGCCCGGCCCGGTAGCAGGTCCGGCAGCGCCACCAACAGGGCCTCGGTGCCCGGCTTCAGGGTCAGGTCCGCGTGGGCGGGCAGCGCCCTCACCACCGTGGTCTTGGTCAGGTCCCCGGTGGCGTTGTAGCGATAGAGATCAAGCGAGGAACCCACCGGCCCGCGCAGCCGCCGCTCCAGGGCCCAGGCGCTGAGCTGGCCCACGGAGTCCCCGTCCATCTTGCGGATCACGTCCCCGGGCTGGATGCCGGCCTTGGCGGCGGGCCCCCCGGGCGTGACGGCCAGGACACTGGCGTAGATGCCGCGCTTCAGGACCGCCAGCCCCACCGAGGCGGGCCCCGGATCCGGCAGCCGCAGGTCCTCGGCCGAGAGGTAGGCGTTCAGCGGATGGGAGCGCTCGAGCACGGCCTGGATGCCGCCCGCGAGGACCTTCTCCATGTTCGGCGGATCCACGTAGTTCTGCTGGACCAGCGAGAGCACGTCCTGGATGTCCGACAGGCCAGCCAGAGGATCCTGAGGCAAGGCCTTCGCCGCGGTCGCCGCAGGCTTGGGTGGATTGCCCTGCTGCACCACCGGCAGGGTAAAGGCCGCCACCAGAGGAAGCGACAGGACCGAGAGCCAGGTGCGTGCGTGCATGGGGATAGTGTAGTGGGAAAGCGGGCTGATAGCTGTCGGCTATCAGCTGTCAGTAAGGGATGGGCTCCGACCCACACGACCGGGCCCGCGGCGCCCTCTATTGGCTATCAGCTGTCGGCTGTCAGCTGTCAGGAAGGGATCGGATCCGACCCACCCGATCGAGGCCACGGCGTCTTCTGTTGGCTGTTGGCTATCAGATGTCAGCTGTCAGTAAAGGACGCGGTCCGACCCACCCCATCAAGCCCGCGGCGCCTTCTTTCACCGATAGCTGACAGCTGACAGCCGACAGCTACCCCCTGAGGTCCAGCGTCGCCTTGTCCAGCTCGCTCTGGGTCCGGAGGACCTTCAGGTTGGCCTTGTAGAGGAGTTCCAGGCTCATGCCCTGCACCGCTTCGGTGGCCAGGTCCACGTTCGAGCCGCCGGGGCCGGCGGGCGTCGGGTCTGCAGAAACCCCCGACACCCGCACCCCCCCCGAGGCTTCAGCCACCAGGTCGACGCGCTTGGCCTTGTATCCGTCGGACAGCTGGTTGGCCACGTTGCCGGCCTGCACGGTCAGTCCTGCGCTTGCGGCGCGGAGACCGGAGAGTGCGATGCCGACCACGTCCATGGGGGTGCTATCGGCACCAGGCCAATCAGACTTGAGGAGTCCTGAACCAATCGCTGCCGGACTGGAAGCCCTTCTGCTTTGCCGCCATCTGGGCGTGGCGGGCCAGGGCCAGCTCGATAAGCCGGGTCAGCAGCTCGGCGTAGGGCACGCCGCTGGCGGCCATCATCTTGGGATACATGGAGATGCTGGTGAAGCCCGGGATGAAGTTCAGCTCGTTGAGGTAGATCCGGCCCGTGGGGCGCTCCAGGAACAGGTCCACCCGCGCCATGCCGTAGCCGTCCGAGGCGGCGAAGGCCTTGGCCGCCAGGCTCCGCACCAGGTCGGTCAGCTCCCCGGAGAGCTGGGCCGGAATCTCGGTCCGGCTGCGACCGTGGAGGTACTTGTCCTCGAAGGTATAGAACTCGTCCGCGACGATCACCTCGCCGGGCTTCGAGATCAACGGGTCGTCACCGCCCAGGACCGCCACCTCGATCTCGCGAACGTCCAACCCCTGCTCCACCAGCACCCGGCGGTCGAAGGTGAAGGCGCGGTCCAAGGCAGCGGCCAGATCCCCGTCGGATTTGACCTTCTCCACCCCGATGCTGCTGCCCAGGTTGGCGGGCTTCACGAAAAGCGGCAGGCCCAGCTGCGCGCACTCGGTCAGGCAGGCCGCGCGCTGGCGGTTCCAGCGCTCCTCCGTGAGCCCCACGTAGGGCACCACGGGCAGGCCCTCGGACTCCCAGAGGCGCTTGGTGATCCACTTGTCCATGCCCGCGGCCATGGCCAGCAGGCCCGCCCCGGTGTAGGGCCGGTGCAGGAGCTCCAGGTAGCCCTGGATCTGGCCATCCTCGCCGCCCGCGCCGTGCAGGGCGTTGAAGAAGATGTCGGGCAGCGGCGTGGCCTCGGCGCCCTTCTCCAGGGGCAGGAAGGGATGCACGCCGCGCTCCGGAAGCTCTCCCGCCGCCAGCCGGGCGAAGGGGTCCCCGGTGACCACCCACACCCCGTTGCGCGCGATGCCCATGGGCCGCACCACGAAACAGCCGGGATCCAGGTGCTCCGCGATGGCCCGGGCCGTGACGATGGAGACCTCGTGCTCGGGGGATTCCCCGCCAAAAAGCAGCCCGACACCCCGCTTCTGATCCATGCAGCCACTGTAACCCAACGCGGCGGCGCGGCGCACGCCGAGACTGGACCACCGGTTCCCGGGCCAGTGCGTTAGGCTGGAGCCCCACCCCGGAGTTCATGTGCGTACGGCCATCTACCCAGGCTCCTTCGATCCCGTCACCCTCGGCCACTGGGACCTCATCCAGCGCGCCGCGAAGCTGGTGGATCGCCTGGTGGTCGCAGTGCTGCACAACCCCTCCAAGTCCCCCGCCTTCACCGTGGAGGAGCGGGTGGCCATGCTCAAGGAGCTGACCACCACCCTGCCCCAGGTGGAGATCACGTCCTTCCACGGCCTGCTCGTGGACTTCGCCAAGGCCCAGAACGCCCAGGTGATCGTCCGGGGCGTGCGAGCCTTTAGCGACTTCGAATACGAGTTCCAGATGGCCCTCATGAACCGCAAGCTGGCCCCGGAACTGGAGACGGTCTTCCTGATGCCCAAGGAGAAATACAGCGCCGTGAGCAGCCGCCTGGTGCGGGAGATCGGCGGCATGGGCGGCAACCTGTCGGAGCTGGTGCCCGAGGTGCTCCGCGAGCGGATCGCGACCCGGCTCAGGACCTAGCCCCGGTCCCTCCGGCCCGCGCAGATCCTGAAGCTCGAGGGCGACCCAGCCCCAGTGGATCGATTGTTACGCTGAAATGCGCTTGTAATAAATCGAAAATATTACTAGTGAATCAAGCGTATTTTCTGCCAGAGCCTTTCGCCGTTCAATGGTCAGAGCGGGTCGGACCGATGCCTGGCCCCGGAAGTTGCCTCCAGAACCCTGCCAAAGGATCCCGGGATGCCTCAGCCGCCCAGCGCGCCGCTCCTCCTCACCCTGAAGGCCGCGACCTGGCATCGCCACCAGCGCTTCGACCGCATCCCGTTCATCGCGGCACTGGGCCGAGGCACGCTGCCGCTGGCGGCCTACGTGGCCCAGCTGCGCGCCATGGCCATCGTCGTGGGCGCCCTGGAGCGGTCCCTGGCCGCCAGCCCGGATCCCCTGGTGATCCGGTTGCGGCCCCTGCTGGACTCGCGCTTCAGCCAGCTCTGCGCCGACCTGAACCACCTCGTCACCCCCGGTCTCCCCGAGAACCCACCTGCACTCGGCCAGGCGCTGGCCCTCGCCCGGCGGATCCGCGCCGCGGCGCCCGCCGACCGGGACCGGCTTCTGGGCTTCCTCTACGTCCTGGAGGGCACCACCCTGGGGAACCAGGTCCACCTGCCGGATGTGCGCCGCTGCTTCCACCTCCCGGGCGAGGCCGGGGTTGCCTTCTACCAGGGCTACGGAGAGGCGACCGCCGCGCACTGGTCAGCCTTCAGCGAGGCCCTCAACGAAGCCGCAGCGGGCATCGACACGCTCACCATGCTCGAAGCGGCGGAGGAGATCTACGACGGACTGGAGGAGCTCTACGATCGGCTGCTGCCCCTTGCGGCCGGGGCCGGGAGCCTGCGGGCCATGGACCTGAACGCCGAAGCCGGCGATCACCTTGTGCCCCAGGACCAGAACCTCCTGCAGGCGGCTCTTCGGGCAGGCGAGCGCTGCTGGCTGGAGTTTCCGTATCTCGGCGCGCGCTACGGTGAGCGCGGGCTGCGGTTCACGGACAGCGACTCCGCCTGGCTGGCGACCCTGGCCGAGCGGACGGCCACGGACGCCATCGATCAGGTGCTCTGGCTGGGGCGGATCCTGGCCCGGCGGGGTCTGCCGCGGCTGCTGCTGGAGCGGCAGCTCGCCCTGCTGATCGAGGAGCTGGGCGCGGTCCGGCTCCCGCGGCAGATGAAGCTGGGATCCCTGGAGGTGGCCGCCCGGGCCCTCACCAGCGAGCGCTGCCGCAGCCTGTCGGAGACCACGTTCCAGGCATTGCGGACGGAGCTGGCGGAGCTCCTGCCCTCGCCCCGGCAGCGCGAGCTCGACCTACCCACCCTCCTGGCGGCGACCCTCGCGGATCAGCGGGCCGGTCTCCCGGACGGCACCGGCCCGCTGCTGAAGTGGGCTGCGGAGCAGGGCCTGCTCGCCCCCGGTCCGCAGGAGGAAGCGCAGGCACTGCTGGCCCAGGCCCTCAGCTGATCTCGGCCAGCTTCAGCCGCGCCTGCTCGCGCCGCAGCCACTCAGACTGAGCTTCGCTGAGGCCCAGGGCCAAGGCCCGGTCCGCGGCATCGCGGCAGCGCAGGAGCAGGGCCCGGTCCCGCACGATGTCCGCCACCTGGAACTTGGGCAGCCCCGCCTGCCGGACCCCGAAGAACTCGCCGGGGCCGCGCAGCTCCAGGTCGCGCTGGGCGATGCGGAAGCCGTCCTGGGTCTCCACCAGGGTCTGGAGGCGCTCGGTCTCCGAGCCGCTGAGCATGAGGAAGTGGCTGGGGTGCTCGCCGCGGCCCACCCGGCCCCGCAGCTGATGCAGCTGGCTGAGGCCGAAGCGCTCGGCGTGGTCCACCACCATCACCGTGGCGTTGGGCACGTCCACGCCCACCTCGATGACCGTGGTCGCCAGCAGGATGCCGGCCTCGCCCCGCAGGAAGCGCCCCATGCGGGCTGCCATCTCGTCGGCCTTGAGGCGGCCGTGGACCACCTCGATGGCCTCATCCGGGAAGATGCCGCGCAGCAGGGCCTCCATGGCCTGGATGTCGCGCAGGGGCACCTTGGCTTCGTCCGAGGGGTCGATGCTCGGGCTCACCACGAAGGCCTGGCGACCCTGGGCCAGCTCCTTGCGCACCCGCTCCCAGGCCCGCTCCGCGAACTCCGGCTTGTGCAGCTTCGTCGTGATGGGCTGGCGGCCCGGGGGCAGCTCGTCGAGGACGCTCTGGTCCAGGTCGCCGAACACCGCCAGGGCCAGGGAGCGGGGGATGGGCGTGGCGCTCATGACCAGCCAGTGCGGGTCGCCGCCCTTCTCCTTGAGGGCTTCCCGCTGCTTCACGCCGAAGCGGTGCTGCTCGTCCACCACCACCAGCTGCAGCCGGTGGAAGGCCACGGCCTCCTGGAAGAGCGCGTGGGTGCCCAGCACGTAGCGGGCCTCGCCGCTTGCGATGCGGGCCAGGGCCGCCCGCTTCTCGGCCGCCTTCATGCCCCCCAGCAGCAGCTGCAGGGCCCCAGCCTGGGGGCCAAGATACCGGCGGAAGCTGTCCGCGTGCTGGCGGGCCAGGACCTCCGTGGGCACCAGCAGGGCCCCCTGCCCGCCGGTCTCGGCCACCATGGCCATGGCGAGCAGCGCCACCAGGGTCTTGCCGCTGCCCACATCCCCCTGGAGCAGGCGGTTCATGACCCGGCCCGAGGTGAGGTCCACCACCAGCTCCCGGAAGGCCCGACGCTGGGCGGCAGTGAGGCGGAAGGGCAGGAAGCCGCGCAGCCGCTCCCGCAGCTCCGGCGAGGTGGGCACCTTCAGGCCCGGCCGCTTCAGGCGACCGTCCCGGCGCTGGGCCACGCCCAGGGCGAAGGCGAAGAGCTCCTCCGAGGCCAGGCGGCTGTGGGCGGGCGTACTGCCCTCTTCCAGTGCCCGGGGATCGCTCTCGTCCGGCGGCTCATGCAGCAGGCGCAGGGCCGTCAGCGTGTCCGGCAGGTCCCGGGAGAGCTCCAGGGGCAGCCACTCCTCCGCGACGTGGACCCGGGGCAGCGCCGCGGCCACCAGCCTCTGCCGGGCCCGCCCGGGCAGGTCTCCCAGGCGCCGGTAGAGGGGCAGGTAGCGCCGCACCCAGCCGATGTCGCCGGTGCGCTCCATGAGCTCGAACTGGGGGGCTCGCATCTCCAGCCCGTGCCGACCCGCGGCCAGGGACCCGAAGACCAGCAGGCGGTCGCCCACCTTCAGGCTCCGGCCCAGGTAGGGCTGGTTGAACCAGATGAGGCGCAGGGTGCCGGTGCCGTCGCCCAGCAGCGCCTCCGTGAGGGTCATGTGCTGCACCCGGGTGGTGCTCTGGCGCAGGTCCTGGAGGGTACCCAGCACAGTCACGAGGCCCGGCTCATGGGGCTCGACCCCCCGCAGCTCCAGGCTGCCCAGGGACTTCAGGCTGCCCCGGTCCACGTAGCGGAAGGGCAGGTTCCACAGCAGGTCCCGCAGGGTGTCGATGCCCGCGTCTTGCAGCGCCGCCGCCCACTTCGGGCCCAGGCCCGGGAGGACCGTGACCTTCGACGACAGCGGGAGCGGAGCCAGAGACATGCCTCAGCCTAGAGCCCCGAGCGCTGGATCGGAATAGCTGCGTTCCGGAGAACGACTCTCGGCCTCAAACGTGGCTGGCGCAGTGGGCCATGGCCTTCACGAGGGCCTGGTCGAGGTCGGCCCAGAGGTCCTCGGGGCTCTCGAGGCCCACGGACAGGCGCATGAGGGACTGGGACACGCCGCTGTGCTCCCGGGCAGCGGCATTCACCACGCGGTGGGTGAGGGCGGCGGGGTGCTGGATGAGGGTGTCCACACTGCCGAGGGACACGGCGGGCGTCATGAGTCTTACCTCGGCCATGACCGTGGCGGCGGCCTCGAAGCCGCCCTTCAGCTCGAAAGCCATGAGGGAGCCGGGACCCTTCAGCTGGCGGCCCAGGAGGCCCAGGGGATCCCCGCCCGCCAGGCCCGGGTAGTGCACCGCGGTCACGGCCGGATGCTGGGCCAGCAGCTCGGCCAGCACCTGGGCCCCGGCCTGCTGGGCGCGAACCCGCAGGGGCAGTGTGGGCAGGCCCCGGTGCAGCAGGTAGGCCGCCAGCGGGTGCAGCACGTTGCCGGTGATGACGCGCACCTTGCGCAGCTCCGTGGCCCAGTCGTGATTGGTGGCCACCAGCCCCGCCAGCACGTCGCCGTGGCCGCCCAGGAACTTCGTGGCGCTGTGGAGGACCAGGGTCGCCCCGTGCTTGAGGGGGTTCTGCAGGATGGGCGTGGCGAAGGTGTTGTCCACGAGCACGGGCACCCGGCCCGCCTGGCGGACCACATCGTCGAGGTCGAGCATCGCCATCGTCGGATTGGCAGGGGTCTCCACCAGGACCATGGCCGTGTCGGGACGGAGGGCTGCCGTGATGCCATCAGCCTCCGCCCAGGTCACCTCCAGGCCCAGCATCCCCGAAGCCAGCAGGTGGTCCGTGCCTCCGTAGAGGGGGCGCACGGCGACGATGTGGCCGCCCCGCTGCCGCGCGGCCATGAGGCTGGCGGTCACCGCTGCCATGCCCGAGCCGAAGGCCACGGCCTCCTCGGCGCCTTCCAGCTGCGCCAGGGCCTGCTCGTAGCGGGCCACGGTGGGGTTGTAGAGCCGCGAATAGACCGGGCTGCCCTCGGGCAGGCCACCCAGGGCCAGGGCCTCCAGGCTGCGGCCGCCTGCCTCCAGGTCCGGCAGGGGGTAGGTGCTGCTGAGGTCGATGGGCAGCGCGTGGATGCCCTGCTCGTGCAGCACCTCGCGGCCCGCGTGCACGGCCTGGGTCTCCAGGGACATCGAGGCGGTCAGGTGGGCCATGGCAGAACTCCAGTCCTCTTCAATGTAGGTTCGATGAATTCGGCTTTCAGCCGAATTCATTTCGTGAAAAGATTGATTTCATGGACATGGACCGTATTGACTTCGTTATTATCGATCTTCTACAGAAGTATGCTCGGCTGTCCAACAAGGAGCTCGCCGCGGCCGTGGGCCTGGCTCCTTCGTCCTGCCTGGCCCGGGTGCAGCGCCTGCGGGCGGAGGGCGTGCTCCGGGGCGCCACCACCGAGGTGGATGCCGAGGCCCTGGGCGTGGGCCTCCAGGCCCTTATCGCCGTGCAGCTCAGCCAGCACAGCCGGGCCAAGGTGAAGGCCTTCTGGAAGCACGCCCTGGGCCTACCCGAGGTTCTGGCAGTCTTCCACGTGGCCGGGACCCACGACTTCCAGGTGCACGTGGCCGTGCGCGATGCCCACCACCTGCGGGACCTGGCCCTGGACGCCTTCACCACCCGCCCCGAGGTGGCCCACATCCAGACCAGCCTCATCTTCGAGTGGGCCAAGGGCCGCGTGATGCCGAACTACCTGGTGGAGCGCTGAAGCCCGCGAGGCGGGGGTTTCTAAAGCAAAAGGCAATTCAGCCACCGATGAACACCGATAAAAACCGATAAATATATGATAAAACATTAAAAGTCATCAATTTGACATTTTTCTTTATCATTTTTTAATCAGCATTTATCGGTGTTCATCGGTGGTAAAAAAACTTTTTTTCGCGGCGGACTTGATCGCTACTTCCCTGCCGCCGATGCCCCGCCCAGCGCCCCCCACTGGGCGGCAAGGCCTGGCTGGCCGCAGCGGAGGGCCAGGGCCTGGGCCCGCTGGGGCAGGCCGCTCCAGGGGTGGTCGGCGTAGTGGCTGCGCACCAACTCGTCGGCCTTGCTGCCCTCGCCCAGCCAGATCAGCGCTTCTGCCAGGGGCTCCAGGGTAGCGCGCCAGTAGTCCCCGGTTTCCGGGATCTCCTGGACCTTGCCATCGGTCTTGATCTGCATCTGGTAGGTGGTCTTCCCCTGGAGGCTCTCCCAGAGCCGGTTGGACTCGATGTCGGGCAGCAGCAGGTCCCGGATGCCCGTCCAGTCCTTCCGCTTGCGGGCATCCTTCACGTAGGCGCCCTTGACCGCATAGGGAGGCCAATCCCGGGCTGAACGGGTAGGCAGCGGCAGCAGGCTGTCCAACAGGGGGCGGATCGGCTTGCCGCCATAGGTCCGGGTGAGGGCCAGCCACAGCCGCCAGCGATCCCAGGACTCCGGACTGCGGCCCAGGGCCCGCTCCACCTCGGGGACCGCCGCCCGGCAGACCTCCTGGATGAGGGGGCTGTGCACCGCCTCCTCGTCGGGCGTCACGCCCCAGGAATCCATCTCGATCCAGTCCCCGCTGCGGAAGCACCGACCCATGAGGTCGGCCAGCTCCCCCCAGATGGCCTGGTCCTCCTCGGGCTTGAGCTGGACCGGCGGCTTGTCTTCCTTCTGCTGCTGCTCCCGTTCCTTGGCCTCCTCCTTGGCGTCCCGCTCCTTCTGGTATTTGGCGTAATCGAAGCGCTCGTCAGCGGGCCGGAGGGGATCGGTCTTGCCGCCGAGGCGCAGGGTGGTCTTCCTCGCGGCCTGCTGCTTCAGCTCGCCGCCCAAGGCCTGGCGGGCCTGCAGGTGGTCCGGATTGCGCCGGGCGAAGTCCCAGAGCAGCTGGACGGTGGATTGGATCCCGCCGTCCTGGGCGGCCTTGGCCAGGGTGGCCCCGGTGGGGACGGCTCCCCCGGAAGCCACCAGCCGACCGCCCTCCCCGAAGAGCACCCACTGGGGGCGGGGGCCAGTCAGGTACTTCTGCTGCAGCAGGGTCTCCAGCTCCGGGGCCTTGGCGCCGTAGTAGGCCACGTGGAGATCCAGGTCGATCCAGTCGGGATCCGAGTTCAGCGCGTCGATGCCGGCCTTCCACTCCCCCTTGGAGCCGTCCACCACCAGCAGGAAGCCGGTCTTGGTGTCCCGTAGGTTCCGCTCGAGGAGGGCCGCCGTGGGACTGAGCACCGCCGGAGCCGGGGCCTGGGCCAGCACCAGACAGCAGATAGCCGCGCAGAGCACCAGGCGCATGGAGGACTCCAGAGCAACACAGGCCAGGATAGCAGACCGGCCGGGCGGCCAAGCCGGTTCATGACCCCTGTCCAGATCGCGGTCAGTGCCCCAGCGCCCGGTCCGCGGTGCGGCCCAGGTCGCCGCTGCCCTGGCTGTTGGCGAGGCTCTTGGCCAGGGCCACGAGCAGGGCTTCGGCGGCGATGGCTGGCAGGTGCGGCAGCAGGTCCGCGGCGGCGGCCAGGGCGAGGAGCTGGTGGGCGTGGTTGAAGGTGGGGTCGTTGCGGGTGGCGGCCTCGGCCAGCGCCGCCAGGGTGGCTTCCCCCTGCCCCGCCCGGACCAGGCCCCGGGCGTGGCCCATGGCCAGGGTCGGCTCCACATCCAGCACCGCGTCCGTGAGTCCTGCCGCTGTCGGCTCGGCCACGACCACGGGGCGCAGGCGCCCCTCCTCCTCGTCCGTGGGGAAGAGGTTCACCAGGGCCGCGGCCTGGCACCATACGCGGGGATCCGTGGGCCGGGTGCGGGCGAGGGTGGCCAGGTAGGCGAAGGTCCAGGCGGTCTTGCCCTCGAGGTCGCGGCGGGCGTCCAGCTGTTTCTCCGAGGCCGCCAGCACCAGCAGCGCCAGCGTGTCCGCGGCCCCCTGCCCGGCCTTGAGCCGCGCGGCCAGGCTGTCCAGCAGGGCCACCAGGCCCAGGTCGCAGACCTCCCGGACCTGCGCCGCCAGGGCGTCTGCCGTGAGGGTGAGGTCCCCCCAGGGCACGGTGAGCTCGACGTCGGCCAGGCGCTTGGCGGCCCGGCGGGCCCAGAAGGTGTCCTCCACCGTGGCGGCCACCCAGGCGGTCAGGCCCAGGAGGCGCCGCCCCGTGGCCTTGGGCTGCTCCAGCCGTTCCTGGAGCTCGCCCAGGTGATCGGCCAGCACGGCCTTGTGGCCCACGTTGGCCATGTCGAGCTCCGCGAGCCGCCCCAGTCGCTGGAAGTCCGCGGCCAGCGGCAGCTCGCAACCCTGGGCCTCGGCGTAGGCCAGGGCGGGTCGGCGGGACGCGACGAAGGACTCGAGGTTGCGCCAGGACCCGCTGCCCTTGGCGGCCAGGACCTGGGCCAGGGCCGCGGGGCTCCGGCGGCCTTCATGGGCGGCCATGTGCACCTGGATGGCCAGGGCCCGCCGGAAGCTCGGCTCCCCCAGCAGCGGACGCAGCCGCAGCACGGCCCGCAGGCCCAGGATCCCGTGGGGCACATGCGGCAGGTAGGCCTCCCAGTCGATGCGGGGAACCAGCGCCTTCACCGCCTCCCGCACCGCGTCCCGCAGGCCCTCAGGCTCCGCCACCCGCGACGCGAAGGCCTCAAAGAACGCCGAAGAAGGCGCCTCCAGCTCCTGCAACCAGCGGGACTCAGCAGACATGGGACACCACTCTGAAGGACAACAGATCACCGCCAAGGCGCCAAGAACGCCAAGAAGGACAACCCTGGCGATCTTCCTTGGCGTCTTGGCGTCTTGGCGGTGGATGCCTTTCCCCCCGTCCCATCACGCCCCCCCCAGGGGCAGGTTCCAGGCGGTGGCGAGCTGGCGGGCCCAGTGGTGGTTCCAGGCGCGCTTCCAGACGAGGCTGCCTTCCTTCATGTCGGCGGCCTCCAGGCGCTGGCGCAGCTCGCTGCGGAGGGATTCGGCGGCGGGTCCCAGGGCGGCCTCGGCCAGGGTCAGTAGGGCGGCGCGGGCCTCGCGCTCCCGGTCATGGTGGGCCAGATAGCCCGCGGACTCCGGCGAGGGTGCGGCGGCCCGGAGCCGCTGCCAGCCCTCGAAGGCGGCCTTGGCGGCGGGATCCACCCGCAGGGGGGCCCGCACCTGCTCCCAGCCCCGCCCGGCATCCAGGGCCGGACCCGCCCGCAGCACGGCCTCGCGCAGCTTGACGGCCTTGGCCACGTCCCGCTCCAGGTGCTTGAGCGCCACGAAGGTGCGGGGCTTGTCCCGCTTCTCGCGGCGGTCGAAGAAGGCGTTGAGGGCCGATACCACCACCTCCATGGGCACGGCCTCGGCCTCCCAGGCCAGCACCTGCCGATAGTCGTCGGTGCTCAGCAAGCCGGCGCGGCCCCAGGCCCGGAAGGCCCACTCGCGCTCCAGCCAGTCCTTCTCCTCGCTCGTGTAGGGCATCAGGGGGCCGCCGCGGGTTCCGGCACCAGCCAGGTCCCGTCTTTCAGCTGCAGGGCGCCGTTCTCCCAGGCCAGGACCTCCTCGGGAATGATCCGGGCCTTGGCGAAGCCGCGCAGCCGGAACTTGCCGATGCCCAGCACGCGGCCCTGCCGGTCCCAGACGCCCACCTGCCAGAGGGTGCCCTGGTGCTCGCCCACCTGCAGGAAGACGCCCTTCTTCCCCTCGCCGCCCCAGGCCGCGTCCGCGGGCACCGAGGCCGGCCGGGCGGGCGCGCCTCCGCAGGCCACCAGCCCGGCCACCACTGCGGCTGTCGAAAGGAGGATCACCGAAGGTCGCGCCATGGCTCCATTCTAGGGGCGGGGCGGGGAATTCGCACGGGCCGCGGGAAAGCTAAATCACGCGCTTGTCGTTAGACTGGTGGCTTGAGGGGGGCCCGGTCCTGATCCGCGAACAGATCCGCTACAAGAGCCGCAAGGAGATCGACAAGCTGCGCGAGGCCGGCCGCGTGGCCGCCAACGCCCTCCGGATTGCCGCCCGGGCCGCCAGGCCGGGCGTCAGCCTGCTGGACCTGGACCGGGTTGCGGAGACCTACATCCGCCAGCAGGGGGCCACCCCCAGCTTCAAGGGCTACCACGGCTTCCCGGCCACCCTCTGCACCTCGGTGAACGACCGGGTCGTGCACGGCATCCCCTCGAAATACGTCTTGCAGGAAGGCGACATCATCGCCATCGATTGCGGGGCCAAGCTGGACGGCTTCCACGGCGACACCTGCCTCACCGTGGGCGTCGGCAAGATCACCGAGGAAGCCCGGATGCTGATCCAGACGGCGCAGCTGGCCATGTTCCTGGGTATCGAGCACTGCCGGCCCGGCCTGCGCATGGGCGACATGGCCACGGCGGTGCAGAAATTCGCCGAGGAGCGCGGCTACTCCGTGGTGCGCGAGTACATCGGCCATGGCCTCGGGAAGGACCTGCACGAGGATCCCCAGGTGCTCTTCGCGGACCAGAAGCCGGGCACGGGCTTCCGCATGGAGCCTGGCATGACCATCACCATCGAGCCCATTCTGAACATCGGCAGCCACAAGTGCCTGGTGGAAGCGGACGGCTGGACCGTGCGCACCCGGGACGGGGGTCTCTCAGCGCAATTCGAGCACGACATCGTGATCACCCGGGACGGTCCGGAAATCCTCTCCGTGCCCGATGCGGAATACGAACTGGAAGATGGTTTTTGATTTTTCGGCCGTTCCGGGGTGTGTGCGCAACTTAAGGCCTGACAGCCTCCTGAGCCTGTGCTAACATCGGCCATGAGACGTCGTCCGCGCAAGGTTCTGGGCGTCCCGGCACAAAGCTTCGCCGGGGTTATCACGCTGGGAACACCGCGCACCGAACCTTCGATTTGAGCCCGGGAGCCACCGATGGAGAGGCATCGCCCCATCCAGACCCAAGGTCTATACGATCCCACCCAGGAGCACGACGCCTGCGGCTTCGGCTTCGTGGTGGACACCAAGGGCCGTCCCTCCCATGACATCGTCCGGAAGGCCCTGAAGGTCCTCTGCAACCTCGAGCACCGCGGTGCCTCGGGCAGCGAGAAGTCCACCGGTGACGGCGCCGGCATCCTCACCCAGATCCCGCACGCCTTCCTCGCATCCCGCTGCCGCTCCATGGGCATCGAGCTGCCCGCCCCCGGCGAGTATGGCGTCGGCATGTTCTACCTGCCCACAGACGACCGCAACCGCCACGCCTGCGAGAAGATCCTTGAAGAGGCCGCCACGGACGAGGGCCAGCAGATCCTGGGCTGGCGCGACGTCCCCACGGACAACGCCTCCCTGGGGCTCTCCGCCCGGGCCAGCCAGCCGGTCATCCGGCAGGTCTTCATCGGCCGGGGTCCCGCCACGCCCGCGGGCATGGACTTCGAGCGCAAGCTCTTCGTGATCCGCCGCCTGGCCGAGAAGCGGGTGTCCCGCTCGGTGCTGCCGGGCCGGGGCCACTTCTACATCGCCAGCCTCTCCAGCCGGACCGTGGTCTACAAGGGGATGCTGAACTCCGAGCAGCTCGGAACTTTCTATCCGGACCTGGCCGAGGAGACCTTCGTGGCCGGCCTGGCCATGGTGCACTCCCGGTTCTCCACCAACACCTTCCCCAGCTGGTCCCGGTCCCATCCCTACCGCTACATCTCCCACAACGGCGAGATCAACACCCTCCGCGGCAACGTCAACTGGATGGAGGGCCGCCAGCGACTCTTCGCCTCCCGCATCCTGGGCGACGACCTACAGAAAGTGCTGCCCGTCATTGACCTCGAGGGCTCTGACTCCTCGATGTTCGACAACGTGCTCGAGCTGCTCTACATGTCCGGCCGCTCCCTGCCTCATGCGCTGATGATGATGGTGCCCGAGCCCTGGAGCCGGCACGAGTCCATGAGCCCGCTGCGCAAGGCCTTCTACGAGTACCACTCCTGCCTCATGGAGCCTTGGGACGGTCCCGCCTCCATCGCCTTCACGGACGGCACCCGCATCGGCGCCATCCTGGACCGCAACGGCCTGCGCCCCGCCCGGTGGATCGCCACCAAGGACGGCATGGTCGTGGTGGCCAGCGAGACCGGCGTCCTGGACATCCCCGTGGAGAAGATCATCCAGAAGGGGCGCCTCCAGCCTGGGCGCATGTTCCTGGTGGACACCGAGCTGGGCCGCATCGTCCCCGACGACGAGATCAAGGACCAGCTGGCCTCGGCGGAGCCCTACGCCGACTGGGTGCGGGAGAACCTCGTCCGCATCAATGACCTGCCCGAGCCCCCCCACGTCAACGAGCCGGACCACGAGACGGTGCTGCGCCGACAGGAGACCTTCGGCTACACGCTCGAAGACGTGAACATGATCGTGAGCCCCATGGCGGCGGACGGCGCCGAGCCCATCGGCAGCATGGGCACGGACATCCCCCTGGCGGTGCTCTCCGAGAATCCCCAGCTGCTCTATGACTACTTCAAGCAGCTCTTCGCGCAGGTCACCAACCCCCCGGTGGACGCGGACCGCGAGAGCATCGTGCTGGCGGTAGACACCGCCATCGGCCCTGAGGGCAACCTGCTGGAGCCCGTGGCCGAGTCGGCCCTGCACTTCGAGCTGCCCACGCCCGTCCTGCTGAACCGCGAGCTGGAGAAGATCCGCGGCCTGGACGGCCGTCCGGGCTCGCGCGGCTTCCACTCCATCACCCTGCCCTTGCTGTTCAAGGCCGAGGCCGGCGGCAAGGGCCTGCGCAAGGCCATCGAGGACCTCCGCCGCTCCTGCAGCGAGGCCATTGCCGAGGGCCACAACATCCTGATCCTGTCGGACCGGGGCCACGATGCCACGGATGCGCCCATCCCAGCCCTGCTAGGAATCGCGGCGGTCCAGCACCACCTGCTGCGCGCCGGCACCCGCGAGAAGGTCTGTCTCGTCCTGGAGACCGGCGAGCCCCGGGAAGTGCACCACTTCTGCACCCTCATCGGCTACGGCGCCAGCGCCGTGAACCCCTATCTGGCCTTCGAGACCATCCATGACCAGCTGCGCCAGGGGATGATCAAGGGCGACTCGGCCAAGGCTGAGATGAAGTACGTCAAGGCCGTCAACAAGGGCATCGTGAAGGTCATGTCCAAGATGGGCATCTCCGCGGTGCAGAGCTACCACGGCGCCCAGATCTTCGAGGCGCTGGGCCTCAGCCAGGACTTTGTGGACGAGTATTTCTCGGGCACACCCACCCGCATCGGCGGCGTCGGCATCGACGTCATCGCCCGGGAAGTGAGCCTGCGCCACGACCAGGCCTACCCCGACCGTCCCGCGGACGCCCCCAGCCTCAGCTCTGGCGGCCGCTACAAGTACCGGCGGGACGGCGAGATCCACCTCAACAGCCCCGAGGCCATCCACCTGCTGCAGTCCGCCTGCCGCACCGGGGACTACAAGCTCTGGAAGCGCTACACGGAACTCATCGACCACCAGGGCAAGCAGCCGGTCACGCTGCGCGGCCTGCTGGAGTTCCGCTCCCAGGCCCGCCCCGTGCCCCTCGACGAGGTGGAGCCCATTGAGGCCATCCTGGCGCGATTCAAGACCGGCGCCATGTCCTACGGCTCCATCAGCCAGGAGGCCCACGAGGCCCTGGCCATCGCCATGAACCGCATCGGCGGCAAGAGCAACACAGGCGAGGGCGGCGAGGATCCCGCCCGCTTCGTCCCCATGCCCAATGGCGACTCCCGCAGCAGCGCCATCAAGCAGGTGGCCTCGGGCCGCTTCGGCGTCACCATCAAGTACCTGACCGAGGCCCGGGAGATCCAGATCAAGATGGCCCAGGGCGCCAAGCCCGGCGAGGGTGGCCAGCTGCCTGGCCCCAAGGTCTATCCCTGGATCGCCAAGGTGCGCCACGCGACCCCGGGCGTGGGCCTCATCTCCCCGCCGCCGCACCATGACATCTACTCCATCGAGGACCTGGCGCAGCTCATTTACGACCTGAAGAACGCCAACCCCAGCGCGCGCATCAGCGTGAAGCTGGTCTCCGAGGCAGGCGTCGGCACCATCGCCGCGGGGGTCGCCAAGGCCCACGCGGACGTCATCCTCATCAGCGGCTTCGATGGCGGCACCGGCGCCGCCTCCCTCACCAGCATCCGCCACGCAGGCGCCCCCTGGGAGCTCGGCCTCGCCGAGGCCCAGCAGGTGCTGGTCATGAACAACCTGCGCAGCCGCGTGGTGCTCGAGACCGACGGCCAGCTGAAGTCCGGCCGGGACGTGATCATCGCCGCCCTCCTGGGTGCCGAGGAGTTCGGCTTCGCCACGGCGCCCCTGCTGGCCCTGGGCTGCGTGATGATGCGCGCCTGCCACAAGAACACCTGCCCCGTGGGCGTCGCCACCCAGGATCCGGAGCTGCGGAAGCACTTCCACGGCGACCCTGAGCACGTGGTGAACTTCATGCGCTTCATCGCGATGGAAGTCCGCGAGCTCATGGCGCAGCTGGGCTACCGCCAGTTCTACAAGATGGTGGGCCGCACCGAGCACCTGGAGATGCGGCGGGGCGTGGACCACTGGAAGGCCCGCACCCTCGACTTCTCCCGCATGCTCTGGAAGCCGTCCGTGGCCAAGGACGTCAAGCGCACCTTCCGGGTGAGCCAGGAGCACGGCCTCGAGAAGGCCCTGGACGCCACCACGCTGATCCCCCTCTGCAAGCCCGCCATCGAGTCCCGGTCGCCGGTCTCCGCCACGCTGCCGATCAGCAACGGCAACCGCACCGTGGGCACCATGCTCGGCAGCGAGATCACCAAGCGCTGGGGCGAGGAGGGTCTGCCCGACGACACCATCCGCCTCCAGTTCCAGGGCTCCGCCGGACAGAGCTTTGGCGCCTTCATTCCCAAGGGGCTGACCCTCTCCCTCGAGGGTGATGCCAACGACTACCTGGGCAAGGGCCTCTCTGGCGGCCGCATCATCGTCTTCCCGCCACGCACGGCCACCTTCGTGCCCGAGGACAACGTCGTCATCGGCAATGTCGCCTGCTACGGGGGTACCTCCGGCGAGGCCTTCATCCACGGCCTGGCCGGGGAGCGCTTCTGCGTCCGCAACTCCGGCGTCACCGCCGTGGTCGAGGGCATCGGAGACCACGGCTGCGAGTACATGACTGGCGGCGAGGTAGTCATCCTGGGCCGGGCAGGACGCAACTTCGCGGCCGGCATGTCCGGCGGCGTGGCCTGGGTGCTGGACGAGACCGGGGACTTCCCGTTCCGTTCGAACCTGGATCTGGTGGGCATGGGTCCCGTCGAGGACCCCGCCGAGGCGGAGCACCTGAAGGACCTGATCAAGCGCCATGCTGCCGCCACCCGCAGCGCCCGGGCCGCGACGATCCTGAAGGACTGGAAGAAGTGGCTCCCCCGCTTCGTCCGCGTGATGCCCCATGACTACAAGCGGGTCCTCGAGAGCCAGGCCCGCATGCGGGAAAAGGGCCTGCCCGAGGACGAGGCCGTGCTCGCGGCCTTTGAAGAGAACGCGCGGAGCCTCGCCCGCGCCGACGGGAACTAGGAGCCTGCCATGGGGAAGACCACCGGCTTCATCGAATATCAGCGCGAACTCCCGCCCGACCGGCCGCCCCTCGAGCGGCTGCAGGACTGGAACGAGTCCCACCCGCGGATTCCCGACGAGCTGCTGCAGCGGCAGGGGGCCCGCTGCATGGACTGCGGCACGCCCTTCTGCCACACCGGCAAGCTCATGGGGGGCATGGCCTCCGGCTGTCCGCTGAACAACCTGATCCCGGACTGGAATGACCTGGTCTACCGCGGCCAGTGGCAGCGCGCCCTGCGGCGCCTGACACGCACCAACAACTTCCCGGAGTTCACGGGCCGGGTCTGCCCTGCCCCCTGCGAGGGTTCCTGCACCGCGGGCCTCAACGGCGACCCCGTCACCATCAAGGCCATCGAGGTCTCCATCATCGACAAGGCCTTCGAGGAGGGCTGGATCGGCCCCGAGGTGCCCCCGGTCCGCACCGGCAAGACCGTGGCCATCGTGGGCTCCGGCCCCGCGGGCCTGGCCTGCGCCGCCCAGCTGAACCGCGCGGGCCACACGGTCACCGTGTTCGAGCGCGCCGACCGCGTGGGCGGCTTGCTGATGTATGGCATCCCCAACATGAAGCTGGAGAAGCGTCTGGTGGACCGCCGCGTGGGCCTCATGGCCCGCAACGGCATCCGCTTCGTCACGGGCGTGGAGATCGGCCGGGACATCACCACCGAGAGCCTGCTGAAGGACTACCACGCCACAGTCCTGTGCTGCGGCTCCACCCAGCCCCGGGACCTGGACGTGGAGGGCCGCACGCTCTTCGGCGTCCACATGGCCATGGACTTCCTCACGCTCAACACCAAGAGCCTCCTGGACAGCGGCCACGCGGACGGCGCCTACATCTCGGCCAAGGGCAAGAACGTGGTGGTCATCGGCGGTGGCGACACCGGCACGGACTGTGTCGGCACCTCCCTCCGCCATGGTGCCAAGTCCGTCACTCAGCTGGAGATCCTGCCACAGTCTCCGGACCACCGCGCCCCGGACAACCCCTGGCCCCAGTGGCCCAAGGTCAGTTCCATGGACTACGGTCAGGAAGAGGCCGCGACCCTGCAGGGCGCCGATCCGCGGATGTACAGCACCCTCACGAAGCGCTTTGTCGGCGAGGCAGGTGCCTTGCAGGAGGTCCACACCATGGGCCTCAAGTGGGCCCGCAGTGGCGAGGGCCGCATGTTCTCGGAGGAGCTCGCCGGCACCGAACGGGTCCTTCCGGCCGATCTCGTGCTCCTGGCCCTCGGTTTCCTGGGACCCGAGCGCAAGGGCCCCATCACGGAGCTGGGCCTCAAGCTCGACGGTCGCGGCAACGTGGTGGCCGACGGCCAGCGCATGACCAGCATGCCCGGCGTCTTCGCCGCGGGTGACATGGTGCGCGGTCAGTCCCTGGTGGTCTGGGCCATCCACGAAGGCCGCAACACCGCCCGCAGCGTGGACCGCTACCTGATGTACGGCAACACCTACCTGCTCTAGAGGTCGCAACGACACCCCACGGAGCCGCGCGGGTTTTGTTAGGACCTCTTAGGCAAAGATGCCCCATTTGGCCCTCTGTGAAGGTGCGATTCTGTACCTTCAGCCAAGATGAAGGGGCGCCATGCCATACATCAACACCATCCTGAGATCGAAGCCACTCTTTCCGGTTGTGTTGTTCATGGCCCTGGGGGTCCTGGGCACCAACTCAGCCTCCGCCTGCTCCCGCGTGGTCTATCAGGGCCCCAAAGGCACCATCATCACGGCCCGGTCCATGGACTGGAACGAAGACATGAAGTCCAACCTCTGGATCTTCCCCGCAGGCATGGAACGCAGCGGTGAGGCCGGACCCAACTCCTTCAAATGGACCTCGAAATTCGGCAGCGTCATCGCCACGGCCTATGACTGTTCCAGCTCGGACGGTATGAATGAAAAGGGCCTCGCCGCCAACCTGCTCTGGCTCGCCGAGTCCGAATACGAGACCTGGAATCAGAAGAAGGCCGGGCTCTCCATCGCCGCCTGGGTGCAGTACGTGCTGGACTCCTACGCCACGGTGGGCGAGGCTGTCCTGGGCCTGAGCAAGCAGGAGTTCGTGGTTGTCACGGGCGAGACCCCGGGCCGGAACTCGCTCGCCACCCTGCACCTGGCCATCTCAGACCCAACGGGTGACAACGCCATCTTCGAATACATCGGCGGCAAGCTCGTCATCCATCACAACCGGTCCTACCAGGTGATGACCAACTCGCCCATCTTCGAGAAGCAGCTGGCCTTGAATGAATACTGGAAGACCATCGGTGGCACCACGATGCTGCCTGGCACCAACCGGGCCGCGGACCGGTTCGTGCGGGCCTCCTTCTACATCCACGCCATCCCGCAGACGGATGACGCCCGCGTGGCCATCGCCAGCGTCTTCAGTGTCATCCGCAACGTGTCCGTACCCTTTGGCATCAGCACCCCGGGTCAGCCCAACATCTCGTCCACCCGGTGGCGCACCGTGGCCGACCACAAGAACAGGATCTACTTCTTTGAGTCGGCACTCACGCCCAACACCTTCTGGGTCGAGTTCAAGGACATCGACTTTTCCAAGACGGGCAAGGTCAAGAAGCTCAGCATCTCCAACGGCGAGGTCTACTCGGGGAATACCGCAGACAAGTTCGTGGAAGCCAAGCCTTTCAAATTCCAGGGTCTGTAGGTCACCGGAAGCTGTCCGGTCTCACGAGCCGGGCCTGGGGTGAGTCGGCAAGCTGCCCTCACCCATGCTCAGAGCTGGCCGAACTGCACCCCGTTCTTGCCATTCTTCTTGATGGAATACATGAGCTCGTCCACCAGTCGGAGGACCTCTCGGGGCTCCACGGCCCCTTCTGTGATCGTCAACGAGCCCATGCTGGCGCCCATAGCGGCAAACCGTGAATGAAGGCCTTCCGCGATGACCTGGGGGAGCTTCGCCAGGGTCGCCTCAGCCCCTTCCCGGCCTGTCTCCGGCAGCAGGATGGCGAACTCGTCCCCCCCAATCCGCCCCACGATGTCGGTCTCCCGCAGATGGCCCAGGATCAGGTTGACCGTGACCCGGAGGGCCTCGTCCCCGCCATCGTGGCCCTGGGTGTCGTTCACCTTCTTGAAGTCATCGAGATCCAGGATCGCGACGGTGAACGGTCGCTCGTACCGCCCGCTCCGCTTGGCCTCCGTCTCGAGGAGGTGGAGAAAGTGCCTCCGGTTGGCGACCCCGGTCAGCGCATCTGTCTGGGCCAGCACCCGCTCATAGGCCATGGAGATGCGCAGGTTCTGGAGGATCACGAGAAACCAGGCCATCACCCCAAAGAACGCAGTCAGGGTCGCCCCATTCCACCAGGCGTAGGGCGAGAGGGAGTCCCGGAACAGCTCGTTCTCGAGGAACCAGGTCACGGCACAGGCCCAGGCGGTGATCAACCCCCAGGCAATCCCCGTCGTCCACGAGATGAGGGCAATGGGGACAAGGTAGAACACCTGCAGGGACATCTCCCTTGGCAGCAAGGCGTCGACCGCCGCAATCACCCCAAGCGACCCAATGGCCAGGGCGACCGCCCGCCGCTTGTTCTGCAGGAACGCGTCAACTCGGTTGAACATCGCCCCCCCCGTTTGTTCCAGCGGGCGCAACCCTGGGATCAGGCCAGGAGAGGGCCTGAGTCTGGGTAGGTGCCTGCGTCGGCGGGATGATGACGCAGGGTGTCAGCCGCATGAGGGCTCCTGAAAGAGTCGCGGGGAGGATAGCGGCCTGAAGCTCCCTTCTGATAGCCGAAGGTTTTTTGTCCAGAATATTTAGCGTTCGCCCCTGTCATCGTTGGCCGCCATCCGCTGCGATTCAGGTTGGGCACACCCTCGCCCTGGTTGCCCTGGTCACCGCCTTCGCCCTACCCTGACCCCATGTCCATTTGCGTGAGCTGCCCCCCCAAGCTGAACCGCTTCCTGGCAGTGCTGGGCCGCCGGGCCGACGGCTTCCATGAGCTGGAGCTGGTCACCACGGTGCTGGAGGGCCTCCCGGAACTCACAGACACCCTGACCGCCGAGTCCGCCTCGGAGCTGTCCCTGACGCTCGGCGGGCCCACCAGCGAGGGCCTCTTGGCGGACGCGTCCAACCTGGTGCTCAAGGCCTGGCACCTGCTCGAGGAGGCGGCGGGCCTACCTCTGCCCGTGACGCTGCACCTGGAGAAGCGCATCCCCCACGGCGCCGGGCTCGGCGGGGGCAGCAGCGATGCCGCCGGCGCCCTGCGGCTGGGCAATCAGCTCTTCGGCCTGGGCCTGAGCGACGATGCCCTGCTGCGCAAGGCCGGGCGCCTGGGCAGCGATGTGCCGCTGTTCCTGCTGGGCGGCACCTCCCTGGGCCTGGGTCGCGGCGAGCGGGTCTTCCCGCTGCGCCCCATCCCCCTGGAGCCCATCCTGCTGGTGCATCCCGGGCTCTACGTCGGCACGCCCAGCGTATACCGATCCCTGCAGTCCGTGGGCTATCCCTTCCCCGAGGCCCTGGCCTCCCAGCCCGCCGGAGCGCCGCCGCCCTGGCGCAACGACCTGACCGGCGCGGCCCTCTGGGTCTGCCCCCTCCTGGCCGAGGTCCGGGATGCTCTGCGAGACACCGGCGGCGACCCCCTGCTCTGCGGCTCCGGCAGCTGCTGGGCCGGGAGGTTTGCCACCCCCGCAGAACGCGACGAGGCTGCCGCCACGCTGCGGGGCAGCCACCCCGAGTGGCGCCTCTGGGCCGTCTGATTTGGGGGAAAGGAAGTCTAGAAGCTGAGAAAAACGGAGAAGCGGTGGAGAGCGGAAAACGCCGTATCCCCTTCATCCCCTTCATCCCTGTGAAATCGCTTTTGTAGCCAGTGAACAGCGATAAACCCTGGCAGGGGCACTGGCCGCCACTTTTGACCGCCTAGTGACTGATTTCCGTTTTGTTGAGAGGCAAAAGGAACCAGAAACAGGGATGAAGGGGATAAAGAAAATTGAAGCACGCCGCTTCACCGCCCCCCGCCGCATCGATCCTGCGCAACGTCGGCCACCCCAGGGCCTGTTGGTGCTCCTGCCCCGTTCCCACCCCTGTCCAGACACGCACTCTCCGTGGTATTCCTGAGGGTCCGAGAGGAGTGTCCATGTCCCTGCCTGCCCTCCGCCTTCGCGGCCTGCGCAAGACCTTCCCGAAGGTCGTCGCCGTGGACGGCGTGGACCTGGACGTGGCGCAGGGCGAGGTCTTCGGGCTGCTGGGTCCCAACGGGGCGGGCAAGACCACCACGCTGGAGATCATCGAGGGCCTGACCAGCTCCGATGCCGGTGAGATCGAGATCCTGGGCCTCACCTGGGCGCGGAACGGCCGGGAGATCCGCTCGCGCATCGGCGTCCAGCTGCAGAGCACCAGCCTGTTCAACAAGATCACGCCCCGGGAGTCCCTGGACCTCTACGGCAGCTACTACCCCAAGCGCCGCAGCACCGAGGAACTGCTGAGGCTGGTGCAGCTGGAGGAGAAGGCGGACGCCTACCACATCACCCTCAGCGGCGGTCAGCAGCAGCGGCTGGCCCTGGCCATGGCCCTGGTGAACGATCCCGAGCTGGTCTTCCTGGACGAGCCCACCACGGGCCTCGATCCCCAGGCCCGCCGCGGCCTCTGGGACGTGGTCCGCAGCATGAAGGCCGAGGGACGGACGGTGGTCCTCACCACCCACTACATGGACGAGGCCGAGGCCCTCTGCGACCGGCTGGCGATCATGGACCACGGCAAGGTCATCGCCACGGGCACCCCGGCCTCCCTCATCGCCGACCTGGCCATCCCCAGCGTGGTGGAGCTCACCTTCGACGGCCCCGCCCCTGAACCCGGCGCCTTCGCCACGGACCTTGGCCTTGCGGTGGAGCGCCGGGCGGACCTCTGGGAGATCCCCACGCCGGATCCCAAGGCCCTGCTGCCCCGGCTGCTGGAGTCCGCCGAGGCCCGGGCCGTGCCCTTCCAGCAGGTCCACATCCGCCGCGCCACCCTGGAGGACGTGTTCCTCCATCGGACTGGCCGGAGTTTGAGGGAGTAGCCATGATGCTCTGGCGGCAGTTCGCGATGGAGTGGCGGCTCTACAGCCGCGACCGGGTGGCCATGTTCTGGACCATGGCCTTCCCCGTCATCCTGCTCCTGGGCTTCGGCACCATCTTCCGGGACAGCGCCGGACCAAAGCTCACGGTGGTGCGCGTGGCCACCCTGGCGCCGGGCGCGCGGGACGCGGCCCTGGACCAGGCCCTGGTGGACCTGCAGCTCAAGGTCGTGGCCCTGTCGCGGGCTGAGGCCGAAACCCGCTGGGCCCGGGGCGAGACCGCCGCCCAGCTCGAGCCCGACGGCGAGGGCTACCGTCTGCGCCTGAACAGCTACCTCATGGCCCAGGCGGGCGCCACGGCGGGGCTGGTGAACCAGGCCTGGCTGGTGGCCCAGGCGCGCCTCAGCGGGGGCCCAGAGCCCCTCCGCATCCCGATCCAGGTGGAGAGCCCGGGCCGCAAGCGCTCCGCCAACTACGCCTCCTTCCTGCTGCCGGGCCTGCTGGGCCTGAACCTCGTGAGCATGGGCCTCTTCAGCGTGGGCATGGTGAACGTGTCCTACCGCGAGAAGGGCAAGTTCCGGCGCCTGGCGGTGACGCCCCTGCCCAAGTGGATCTTCCTTCTGGGTCAGGTGCTGCACCGGCTCACGGTGACGGTGGTGCAGGCGGCCATCCTCCTGCTGGTGGGCTACCTGGTCTTCGGCATTGCGAACCAGGGTTCCTTCCTGAACCTCACCCTCATCATGGCCCTGGGGACCGGTTGTTTCATGGCCTTCGGGTTCGCGCTGAGCGGGTTCGCGGAGACCTCGGAGGGCTACGCCGCCCTCTCGAACCTGGTGTTCTTCCCCCTCATGATGCTCAGCGGCGTCTACTTCACCCTGGACTCCGCCCCGGTCTGGCTGCAGCACGTGGTGGCCGGGATGCCCCTGGCCCCCTTCCTGAAGGCCCTGCGCGCGGTCTTCAACGATGGGGCGGGTCTCGCGGGACACGGCCTGGGCCTGGGCATCGTCACGGCCTGGGGCCTGGCGGCCTTCCTCCTGGCTGTAAAACGCTTCCGGTGGGCCTGATAGCGTTTCTCGATACGAACAATGGATTTGCCCCGTATTATGCAAGGGATGACTTCCTTGTGATGCCCGCCGCATGACTGAGCGCCCTGCCATGAACGACCTGCAAGCGGCCCTGGAGGCTTCGGGACGCCGTGAGGAGGAGCTGCGCACCCGCCTCGAGTCCACCCAGGGCATGATCGACTCGATTTCCGAAGCCATCTACATCCAGGATGCCCAGGGGCGCTTCCTGGAGGTGAACGAGGGCGCCGCGCGCATGTACGGCCACCCGAAGGACTTCTTCATCGGCCAGCTGCCCGCGGTCCTCTCCGCGCCGGGCCGGAATGACTTCGAGCGGCTCGGCCAGGCCTTCCAGAAGGCGCTGGCCGGGGAGCCCCAGGCCCTCGAGTTCTGGGGCCTGCGCAAGAGCGGCGAGGTCTTCCCCAAGGAGCTCCGGCTCTATCCAGGGCTCCACCGGGGCGAGCAGGTCGTGGTGGCCGTCGCCCAGGACATCTCGGTGCGCCGGCAGGCGGAGCTGACCCAGCGGGCGACCTACCGGGTCGCCGAGGCTGCCGTCGAGGCCCGGAGCGCCCAGGAGCTCTTCGCGCTGGTCCATGGCATCGTGCGGGACCTCATGCCCGCCGAGAACCTCTACGTGGCCCTGTGGAACCGGGAGAGCGACACGATCTCCTTCCCCTACTGGGTGGACGAGGCGGATCCCCGGCCGGATCCCAAGCCCCTGGGGCGTGGCCTCACGGAATACCTCCTCCGCCTTGGGCAGCCGGTCCTGCTGGACGAGGCCGCCCTCCTGCAGCTCGAGGCCCGGGGCGAGGTCGAGCCCTTCGGCGCCCTCTCCCTGGACTGGCTGGGCGTGCCGCTGCGCCGGACCTCTGGCGTCTTCGGGGCCCTGGTGGTGCAGAGCTACGAGGGCGGCCACCGCTACACCGATCTGGAGCGGGACCTGCTCTCCTTCGTCTCGGGCCAGGTAGCCCTGGCCTTGGAGCGCACCGAGGCCCAGCGTGAGCAGCGCATCCTGAACGCGGCCATCGACAAGGCCGTGGATCCCGTCTACGGCATGAATGCCACGGGCCGGCTGGTCTTCGTGAACCAGGCCGCCGAGGCGGCCCTGGGCTACTCCCGCCAGGAGCTGCTGGCGCTGTCGCTCTGGGACATCGACCAGGGGGCCAGCCCAGAGCAGTGGCCGGACCGTTGGGTCCAGCTCCGGGTGAGCGGGACCAGCCGCACTGAGACCCTCCACCGCCGCTGCGACGGCAGCACCTTCCCGGTGGAGACCAGCAGCGGCTACATCACCTTCGAAGGCCGGGAGGTGGTCTTCACCCAGGCCCAGGACATCACCGAGCGCAAGGCGGCGGAGGCCGCCCTCCGGCACAGCGAGGACCGCTTCTCGCGGGTCTTCCACGCCAGTCCCGACGCCATCAACCTCACCCGGCTGGACGACGGCACCTACCTGGAGGTCAGCGAAGGGTTCGAGAAGCTCACGGGCTGGAGCCGGTCGGAGACCCTCGGGCGCACCTCCCTCGACATGAACATCTGGGTGGACCCCGCGGACCGCCACCGGCTGGTCCAGCTCATCAGAGAGCATGGCGAGTTCGTCGGCGAGGAGCTCGCCTTCCGCCGGAAGGACGGCTCCACCCTGGTGGGCCTCATGTCGGCCAAGGTCATGGATGTGGGCGGCATCCCCGGCCTCCTGACCGTCACCCGGGACATCTCGGACCGCAAGGCCGCCGAAGCGGCGCTGCGCACGGCGGAGCAGCGCCTGCGCACGGTGCTGGCCAACTCCCAAGCGATCATCTACCAGCTGGATCCCGAGGGCCGGTTCCTGCTCTCCGAAGGCCTGGGGCTGGTCAACCTGGGTCTGGTCCCCGGCGCGGTGCTCGGCCTGAGCGCCCTGGACCTCTACCGGGACGATCCAGAGACCATCGCCCAGATCCAGCGGGCCCTGGCCGGGGAGGCCTCGCGCCAGATCACCCACGCCGCGGGCCGCACCTTCGACAACTCCCTCACGCCCGTCTTCGATGAGCAGGGCCGCCTGGAGAGCGTCATCGGCATCGCCACGGACGTCACCGAGCGCCAGCAGATCGAGGAGGCTCTCCGAGCCGAGCGTGGCCTCTTCGTGGGCGGGCCGGTCATGGTCATCCGCTGGCGGGCGGCCCCCCCCTGGCAGGTGGACTACGTGAGCCCCAATGTGCAGGCCCTGCTGGGCTACCGCCCCGAGGACCTGACCTCCGGCCAGATCCGGTTCGATGCGCTGGTCCATCCGGAAGACCGGCACCGCATCCATGTCGAGTCCGAGCAGCTGCGGACCAAGGGCCGCACCCACTACGAGCAGCAGTATCGGCTCCGGAACGCCGCCGGGGACTACCGGTGGTTCCACGACTTCACCGCGGTCTCCAACCCGGAGGCCGAGGCGCCCTACTACCTGGGCTACATGCTGGACATCACCGATCGCCGCCAGGCCGAGGATGTGCTCCGGCAGTCCCAGAAGCTGGAGAGCCTCGGCATCCTCGCCGGGGGCATCGCCCATGACTTCAACAACCTCCTCACGGTGGTCCTGGGCAACCTGAACCTGGCCCAGCTGCACGTTCCGGAGACATCCCCGGCCCAGCCCTACCTGGACCGGATGGAGGCCACGGTGCTCCGGGCCACGGAGCTGACAAAGCAGATGCTGGCCTACTCCGGACGCGGCCACTTCCTGGTGCAGCCGCAGGACTTGAACGAGGTGGTCCGCGAGGTGACCCACCTGCTGGAGGTTTCCATCTCGAAGAAGATCCGGCTCCGGTTCGAGCTGGAGCCGTCCCTGCCCGCGATCCACGCCGACGCCGCCCAGATCCAGCAGGTGGTGATGAACCTCGTGACCAATGCTTCCGACGCCATCGGCGATCACGATGGCACGATCCACCTGACCACCTCGTCTGCATTCCTCGACGAGCACGACCTGGCGAGGGCCTACCGCGGCAGCGCCCCGGCCCCGGGCCGCTACGTCCTCCTCGAGGTCGCGGACACGGGCTGCGGCATGACGACCGACGTACTGGCGAAGATCTTCGACCCCTTCTACACCACCAAGACCACGGGCCGCGGCCTGGGCCTCTCGGCAATGCTGGGCATCCTCAAGGGCCATGGCGCCGGGCTCCGGATCCAGAGCGAGCCCGGGCGCGGCAGCAGCTTCCGCATCTGCTTCCCCGCCTCCGAGGAGTCCCCGGCCGAGCTCCGCGCCGGGAGCGAGCACCCCGCCTTCCAGCCCCTGCGGGGACGGATCCTCCTGGTGGACGACGAGCTGTCCATCCTGGAGACCATGAGCGCGGCCCTGAACGCCCTGGGCCTGGAGGTGACCGCTGCCAGTGATGGCCTGGAGGCCCTGGCCCGCTTCCAGGAGGGACCCCGCTTCGACCTGGTCCTGATGGACCTCACCATGCCCCGCCTCGATGGCCGGGAAGCCTTCCTGGCCATGCACCACCTGGATGCCTCGGTCCCCATCGTGCTCAGCAGCGGCTACACCGAGACGGACTCCCTCAAGACCCTCCCGGGCAGCGGGCCCGCCGCCTTCATCCAGAAGCCCTATCAGCTCGAGGAGCTGCACCGCGTCCTGCAGCGGGTCCTGGTCCGCTGACGGGCTACACTGGAGGACGGGAGAGCCCCATGCAGTCTTCAAAGCGCGCCAGGACGGCCATATTTCTCACGGTTTTTGTGGACCTCCTGGGCTTCGGGATCGTCATCCCGATCCTGCCCCTCTACGCACAGGCCATCGCAGACCACCCCAGCCACTGGATGGCGAGCGTCAACCACTTCCTGGGCCTGGGCGGCGCGGGCACGACCCCCGGCGCCTTCTGGGCCGGCGTGGGCTTCCTCAGCTTCAGCCTCATGCAGTTCATCGCCTCCCCCATCCTGGGCCGGGTCTCCGACCTCGTGGGCCGCAAGCCCGTCCTCTGGGTCAGCCTCATCGGCTCGGCCCTGGGCTACCTGATGCTGGCCCTCACCAGCCGCTTCGAGTGGATGCTGGCGGCCCGGATCCTCGACGGCATCACCGGCGGCAACATCTCCGTGGCCCAGGCGGCCATGGCGGACAGCTCCCTGCCGGAGGAGCGCTCCAAGGTCATGGGCATGATCGGCGCCGCCTTCGGCCTGGGCTTCGTGCTGGGCCCGGCCCTGGCGGGCATCCTGAGCGGCAGCGACTTCGGCCACCTGCTGCTCCAGACCCGGGGCTGGCACCTGCCCTTCTTCGTGGCCGCGGGCCTGTCCCTGGTGGCCTCGCTCATGGTGCTGCTCTGGCTGCCCGAGACCCTCACGGACGAGGTCCGCGCCCGGGCCCGGTCCCATGAGAGCCGCGGCCATGCCCTGGTCAAGGCCATGAAGCGGCCGGGCATGCCCCAGCTGCTGACCGTGTCCCTGCTAGCCATGGCGGGCTTCGCCATGATGGAAGGCACCTTCGCCCTCCTGGTGCACCAGCGCTTCGACTTCCATCAGCGCGAGGTGGGCTTCCTGTTCGCGGGGATAGGGGTCCTGCTCGTGATCTACCAGGGCGGCCTGGTCCGGGTGGTCGCCAAGCGCATTCCGGAGCGCGTCGCGCTGATCACCGGCCTGCTGCTCATGGGCCTCTCCCTCCCCCTGCTGCCCAAGGCCGCCTGGATGTGGCCCTTCGTGCTGCTGTTCATCCCCCTCTCCTGGGGCAGCGGCATGGGCAACACCGCCGGCTCGGCCCTGGCCAGCCAGCTGACGCCCCCCGAGGACCAGGGCGGGCTCTTCGGTGTGCTCAACGCCATGAGCGGGGTCGGCCGCATCCTCGGACCCGCCATCGGCACCTTCACCTTCGCCCGCTGGGGCGGGCAGGCCACCTACACCGTGGCGGGCCTCACCCTGGGCCTGGCGCTGATGCTGGCCCTGACCCTGAAACCCAAGGAAGCCTGATGATCCTCCTGGACGGCTGCTCCCTCACGGCGCCCCTGCTGGCGCGCATCGCCGCCGGCGAGGGCGTCATCCTGGATGAGCCGGCCCTGGCCCGGGTGGCGGCGAACCGCGCGGTGGTGGACCAGATCGTGGCCGAAGACCGCACCGTCTACGGCATCAACACCGGCTTCGGCCAGTTCGCCACGGTGGTCATCCCCCACGATCAGCTCCGGCTGCTCCAGCTCAACCTGCTGCGCAGCCATGCGGCCGGGGTGGGTGAGCCCCTGCCCCCGGACCAGACTCGCGCCCTCATGGCCGCCCGCATCAACTGCCTGCTGAAGGCCCACAGCGGCATCCGCCCCGAGCCCATCCGCCTGCTGGCCGAGTGCCTCAACCGCGGCATCCTGCCCGTGGTGCCCTGCCAGGGCAGCGTGGGTGCCAGCGGCGATCTCGCCCCCCTGGCCCACATGGCCCTGGTGCTGGTGGGCGAGGGCCTGGCCTGGGTGGCCGGCCGTCAGCTGCCCGGCGGCGAGGCCCTGGCCCAGGCGGGCCTCAGCCCCGTGGTCCTGCAGGCCAAGGAGGGCTTGGCCCTCATCAACGGCACCCAGCTCATCACCGCCCTGGGCAACCTGGCCGCGGAGAAGTTCTCGCGCCTGGCGCGCCTGGCGGACGAGATCGCGGGAC
>CAIPAY010000037.1 GCA_903863195.1 uncultured Holophagaceae bacterium | reverse complement strand
CGGCCAAACAGAGCTAAGGCTCCCACTCCGAGAATGGCTATTCCGAGGATCAAAGCCTTTGTTGGTATGTTCATGACACGAGCCCTAACGGAGGAAGCTAACCGGCCCAACCGTGGGCCTGATGCAGCGGTGATGGGTTTAGTTGGTCACGGTTGGGTCCGGGTTGAGCGGGGGGTTAGGCGCGTAAACGCCAGGAAGCCTTGATTCTGCCAACAAGAAGGCCGATCAAAAAGTAAATCGGGCCGTTCAAAAGGACACCAAGAAGCCAGACAAACCAAACGAGAGGGCCCCCAATTCCGATGGTGAACAGATGGAGGAGTTGGCCAGGACAAAGAATAAATATTAGTAATGTCGGGAAATCAAACGGATTGAAGGCGTAATCAAGCCAATGGACCAATGCGAGGAGGCAACCGATCGCAATCCCAGCAAAGGCAAAGGTCCTTGGCAGGTTTCTTGGTTTCGAGTGATTTCCCGTGCCCATTTGGCGCCTAACGGAGGAAGCTAACCGGCCCAACCGTGGGCCTGGAGCAGTGGTGAAGGTGGAGGATGGTCACGGTTGGGTCCGGTTCAGCGGAGGGTTAGGCATCACGCTCATTTCCCTGCTCATTTCATTGCGTAGTAGACAAATGAAGAGAGAAGGACAAGTCCCCAGGCTGCTCCACAGAGGCGATACTGCCGGAGGTATTTCATTGCCGTGGGGTTCTCAGCAACCCATCTGGGAGTATTGAAGACCAATTTAAATTGCAACAATCTTCCCGCATCGTGATTCTGAAAGCCATCCTCGCCAGGTGCCCACCAGAATGAACTCATGGGCTTGCCATCAGCTATCCAAGCTTCCCGGGCAGTCTCGTATTCGATCCTGATGAGCCTTTCAAAGCGATTCCCTCCATAGATCGACCCCGCGGCGAATGCGAGGATGACGAGAAAGAGGACGAGCATGGCGGATCCTGGGATGCCTAACTAGGAATTCTGCGAAATCTAGGTTTGGGTAAATGTCGCAGAGTGCGGGATTGGAAACGAAGAAACTGCTGCCATCTGGCTATTTATCATTTAAGACCATCATTCTCCAAACGTAAGACTTGTCGGATTCGAGGTCATCCAGCGGAAATTTACTCGCAGTTGGTTTGCCCTCACTTCTTTCAAGACTTACAAGCTACACCCAGACCGGCGGGAAGGGCATGGGCCTATCTCGTGGGTCGGCAGCTGGATAGTCTCTTTCTTAAAGCAGCCAGGGGTCGGTTGACATTCGAAAAAAATTCGCCATCTTGAATCCACCTTCGTCCGCATCGGGGCCCCCCTTGGGCCGATCCCGGAGCGCGCCATTCCCTTGAGGCATTCATGGACTCGGGTTCCCCGCCGCCCCCTCGTCTTCTGGATCAGGTCCACGCCGCCATCCGGGTGCGGCACCTGAGCCCCGCCACGGATGAGATCTACACCCGGTGGATCCGCAGCTTCATCCTCTTTCACGGGAAGCGGCACCCCCGGGACATGGGGGCCCCCGAGGTGGAGGCGTTCCTGACGGAGCTCGCCGTTCGGGGGCGGGTGTCGCCCTCGACCCAGAACCAGGCCAAGGCCGCGCTGCTGTTCCTCTACAAGGTGGTGCTCGGAGTGGACCTGCCCTGGCTGAACAACGTGGTCCAGGCCAAGCGGGTGCCGCGCCTGCCGGTGGTGCTCACCAGCACGGAGGTCACCCGGCTCCTGGACCAGATGGCGGGCACCATGGGGCTCTTCGCCCGGCGGCTCTACGGGACCGGCATGCGGCTGCGGGAAGGATTGCGCCTTCGCGTGAAGGACCTCGACTTCGAGCGGCGGGAGGTCATCGTCCGGGAGGGCAAGGGGGGCAAGGACCGGGTGACCATGCTGCCGGAGGCCCTGGTGGGGCCGCTGCAGGCGCACCTGGTGAAGGTGCGCGCCCTCCATGAGCAGGACCTGAAGGAGGGCTTCGGAGAGGTCTGGCTTCCGGATGCCCTGGGGGCCAAGTACCGGGGGCTCGGCCGGAAGTGGCACTGGCAATGGGTTTTCCCGTCGCGCCTCCGGTCCACGGACCCGGACTTCGGCGTCATCCGGCGCCACTTCATCTACCCGGAGAGCGTCCAGCGGGCCGTCCGCGAGGCCGCGGCGCGGGCGGACCTCGCGAAGCCCGTGTCGCCGCACATCCTCAGGCACTCGTTCGCCACGCATCTCCTGGGCAGCGGCTACGACATCCGGACGATCCAGGAACTGCTCGGCCACAAGAATGTCGAGACCACGGCGATCTACACGCATGTGCTGAACCGGGGCGGGCGCGGGGTGCGGAGTCCGCTGGATCGGGGGTGAGGGTGGGGTGGGGTGTTGATTCAGCCTGGGACGTAGGCTTAGGGGTGGAGGCGCTGGGCCTGGCTCGGACCTCCGGTCCTCGGGGCTGCGCCGATGCGGCCCTATCCTCCTTCCGCTGCGCTTTAGTCGGATGGTCATGGCCTCCGGCCATTCAGCCCGCCAACATAGGCAGCGGGCGCCGATTGGCGCCCGCTGTTGTGGTAGCTCTTAGGCTCAGCCGGCCACGTAGGCCTTGAGGCCATCGGCGCTCGGCCTGATTCGGACCTCCGGTCCTCACCCCTTCGGGGCGGCAATCCGCTGCGCGGATTCCGTCCTATCCTCCCTACGCTTCGCTGCGGTCGGATGGTCATGGCCTCCGGCCATTCAGCCCCCCAACATAGGCAGCGGGCGCCGATTGGCGCCCGCTGTTGTGGTAGCTCTTAGGCTCAGCCGGCCACGTAGGCCTTGAGGCCATCGGCGCTCGGCTTCATGGCCTTCTTGCCCTTGGCCCAGTTGGCGGGGCAGACTTCGCCGTGCTCTTCGCTGAAGTCCACGGCGTCCAGGACGCGGAGGACTTCCTCGACGTTGCGGCCCAGGTCGTTGTGGTTCACGGTGATGTGCTTCAGGATGCCGTCCTTGTTGATGATGAACAGGCCGCGCAGGCTGATGCCGATGGGGAGCAGCACGCCGTAGTCAGCGGCGATGGTCTTGTTCAGGTCGGACACCAGGGGGAAGGTGACGCCATGGATGCCGCCTTCCTTGCGGGGGGTGTTGACCCAGGCGAGGTGGCTGAACTTGGAGTCGACGCTGACGCCGATCACCTGGGTGTTGCGGGCCTCGAACTCCTTGGCGGCGTCGGCGAAGGCCAGGATCTCGGTGGGGCAGACGAAGGTGAAGTCCAGGGGGTAGAAGAACAGCACGACCTTCTTGCCCTTGTAGTCGGACAGGGAGACCTGCTTGAACTGGCCGTCGACGAGGGCGTCGGCCTTGAAATCGGGTGCGGGCTGAGTGACGAATGCGGCCATGGTTGCCTCCATTTGCGGGGGATCGCCCCGGGGGTTCTCTGTGAAGATCCAGGCTAAGACGACTAAAGAGTGCATTCAAGGAAAATATCCGACTAAATCAGTAAAGAATACCGAACCCGGGGGTCAACAGCCCCCCGCAGAGGCAGGCTGGGTGCGGGTTTCGTGCTAACCTCCCGGGTTCGCAAGCCCGAGGTCCCATGCAACCCATCCAGCTGTCGGTCTTCTCCGAAACCGCTCGCCTCCGGCAGGTGGTGGTCCACGATCCAGGCCCCGAGATCGACCAGATGGTGCCGGGGATGATGGAGAAGCTGCTCTTCGACGACATCCTCCACGGCGACCTGGCCCGGCGGGAGCACGCCCAGTTCCGGCAGGTGCTGGCGAAGGTGGCCGACGAGGTGCTGGACATCCAGGACTTGTTTGTCGAGGCGCTCCAGGTGGAGGGCGTGCAGGCGGCGTTCTTTGCGGACCTGCGGCGCCTGACGGGGCTGCCGGAGGCGACCTGCGACTTCCTCCGGGAGCTGCCCCCGGCCCAGGCCGCCGGGGCGGTCATCGGCGGGCTGCCCTGGGAGGACGCCCCGGCGCACACACACTGGGAGCAGGAGTTCGACTACCGCGTGCGGCCCATCCCCAACCTGCTGTTCATGCGGGATCCCGCCTCGGTCATCGGCGCCGGCTGCACCGTGAACTCCATGGCCACCTGGGCCCGGGAGCGGGAGCCGCTCATCCTGAGCTATGTCTTCCGGCACCACCCGCGCCTGAGTCAGCACACGGACCGGGAGCGGTGGTTCGATCAGGTGACGCCCCTGGTCCGGGGCGAGATCAAGGCCCCCGTGAGCCTGGAGGGCGGCGACCTCCTGGTGCTCAACCAGCGGGTGCTGGCCGTGGGCTGCAGCGAGCGCACCCAGGCGGACGCCATCCACCTGCTGGCCGAGCGCCTGCGGGCCCACCGCGCGGGCGACCCGGCCAGCTTCGACCACCTGCTGATGGTGCTCATGCCCAAGAAGCGCAGCGCCATGCACCTGGACACGATCTTCACCCGCATCAGCGAGGGGGAGTGCCTGGTCTATCCGCCCTACTTCCTCAAGGGCAGCCGGGAGCTGCTCAATGTCACCAGCATCGACCTGCGCCACCCGGAGCTGCGCATGAGCACCCAGCCGGGCCTGCTGCCGGTGCTCCGGGGCCTGGGCATCGACCTGGAGCCGATCTTCTGCGGCGGGAACGACCTGATCATGCAGCAGCGGGAGCAGTGGACGGACGGGGCCAACGCCTTCTGCCTGGCGCCGGGGGTCATCACCAGCTATGGCCGCAACATCGCCACGGCCGAGGCCCTGGCCCGGGCGGGCTACGAGGTCCGCACGGCGGAAGCTGTGCTGGCGGACCCCGGGCTCGACCTGCTGGATGGTCGCAAGCGGCTCATCCAGATCGAGGCGGGGGAGCTGAGCCGAGCTCGGGGCGGCCCCCGCTGCATGACCATGCCCCTCTCCCGGACGAGCGTCTAGGCAAGTGGTGAAAACAATGCACAAGAACCGCTGCTTCGGGTTCCTGGTAAGATCTTCCTTCGCGCCTCGTTCCCCGAGGCGCCCCTTTTTTTAGGGCCCTCATGACCTCCTCCACCACTCCGAGCTTTCGGCACCGCCTGGAATACGGGCTGTTCCGGGTGCTGGATGGCATCCTGGGCCGGCTGCCCTGGGCCACGGTGCAGGCGCTGGGCGAGGCGGCAGGTTCGCTGTTCTACCTGCTGGATCCCCGGCACCGGCGCGTGGTGCGCGAGAACATGCGCTTCGCGGAGCTGGGCCTCAGCGAGGCGGAGACCCGGGCCCTGGCCCGCGCCTGCTTCCAGCACTTCGGATCCTTGTTCATCAGCCTGCTGCGCCTGCGCCACGCGACCCCCGAGGAGGTCGACCGCTGGATCAAGGTGGAAGGCCTGGAGCACTTCGATGCGGCCCAGGCCGGTGGCAAGGGCTTCATCCAGCTCACGGGCCACTACGGCAACTGGGAGGCCATCGCCCTGGGCCAGAGCCACCACGGCCGCACCCTGGACGCCATCGGCCGGGAGCTCGACAACCCGCTGCTGGAGCCCATCTCCCTGGCCTTCCGGACCCGCTTCGGGAACCGGGTGATCCTCAAGGCCGGGGCCATGCGCGACACCCTGAAGGCCCTGAAGGCCGGGCGGGGTGTGGGCTTCCTGCTCGATCAGGACGCCCTGACCACGGGCGTCTGGGTGAGGTTCCTGGGCCAGTGGGCCTCCACCTTCGGCACCGCCGGCAGCCTGGCCGCCCGCTACGGCCTGCCGGTCCTGCCCGTCTTCAGCTGGCCCAATCCCGACGGCACCATCACGGTGCGCTTCGAGCCGCCCTTCCAGGTGCCTGTCACCGGCGATCCCGCCCGGGACGCCTGGGTCGCCACCCAGCTCATGACCGCCCGCATCGAGGCCCAGATCCGCAAGGATCCCCGCTGGTGGTTCTGGATGCACCGGCGCTTCAAGACCCGGCCCGGCGAGGGCAATCCCCTTCCGGCCCCGCTCCCGCCCCAGGAGTGGGTAGAATCAATCCCAACCTCCCCTGCATGACCGGGCCCATCGGCCCGACTTTTTTTGACCCTCCTTTTCCGGAAACCCCCATGCCCAAGCACGTGCTCGTGAAGCTCGAACAGGAACTCAGGGCCATCAAGCAGGCCCTCCTGGTGGAAATCCCCCTGGAGATCGCCCGGGCCGCCGGTCAGGGCGACCTGTCCGAGAACGCCGAATACGAACAGGCCCTGGCCAAGCGGGACATGTTCCAGAACAAGCTGGTGACCCTCGAGAAGCGCATCGCCGAGGTGGCCAGCCTGGACATCAGCCGGCTGCCCAAGTCCCGTGCGGCCTACGGTTCCAAAGTCACGATCCTGGACCTGGACTCCGAAGAGGAATTTACGTACACCCTGGTCCTTCCGGAGGAACTGGATGGCCACGCCCAGCATCTCAGCATCAGTTCCCCCATCGGCATGGCGCTGGTGGGTCAGGAAGAGGGCAGTGAAGTGCGGGTCCTGATTCCCGCGGGGGTGCGCCGCTTCGAGATCCTGGCCCTCAAGACCATTCACGATGTAGCCTAGTCACGTCCCCAGGAGGGGAGTAAGCAATGAACAAGTACAAGCGCGAACAGAAATGCTCTTTCTGCGGCAAGGAACCCCACGAGGTGGAGCAGCTCCTTGCGGGGCCGGAAGCCTTCATCTGCAATGAGTGCCTCGAGGCCGGGCAGCTGCAGCTGCGCATGAGCCGCCAGGGCAAGCCCCTGGGCAAGCATGAGGCCCGCCTCAGCCGGCCCAAGGAGATCAAGACCTTCCTCGACGACTACGTCATTGGCCAGGAGGCCGCCAAGAAGCGCCTGAGCGTGGCGGTCTACAACCACTACAAGCGCATCCTGACCCCCCGGAAGGCCCTGGGCGCCACGGAAGTCGAGCTGTCCAAGAGCAACATCCTGCTGCTGGGCCCCACGGGCACCGGCAAGACCCTGCTGGCCCAGACCCTGGCGCGGTTCCTGGATGTGCCCCTGGCCATGGCCGACGCCACCACCCTCACCGAGGCCGGCTACGTGGGCGAGGACGTGGAGAACATCCTCACCAAGCTGCTGCAGGCCGCCAACTACGACGTGGAGCGGGCCCAGCGCGGCATCGTCTTCATCGACGAGATCGACAAGGTCGGCCGCAAGAGCGAGAACCCCAGCATCACTCGCGACGTGAGCGGCGAGGGCGTGCAGCAGGCCCTGCTCAAGCTCGTCGAGGGCACCGTGGCCAACGTGCCGCCCCAGGGCGGCCGGAAGCACCCCCACCAGGAGTTCATCCAGCTGGACACGAGCAACATCCTGTTCATCTGCGGCGGCGCCTTCGTGGGCATCGAGGACATCATCAAGCAGCGCATCCGGGCCAAGGCCGTGGGCTTTGGCTCCACGCCCTCCTCCAAGGAGGACAAGGAGGGCATGCTGGCCCTGGTGGAGCCCGAGGACATCATCCGCTTCGGCCTGATCCCCGAGCTGGTGGGCCGCCTGCCCGTGGTGGCGGGCCTCACCCCCCTGGACCGGGAGGCCCTGGTGGCCATCCTGACCCAGCCCAAGAACGCCATCACCAAGCAGTTCGTGAAGCTGTTCGACATGGACGACGTGGACCTGAGCTTCGATGAGGGCGCCATCGCCGCCATCGCCGAGCAGGCCCTGACGCGCAAGCTGGGTGCCCGCGGGCTCCGCAGCCTGGTGGAGCAGATCCTGCTGGAGCCCATGTATGAGCTGCCTTCGGACAAGCGCACCACCCGCGAGACCCTGCGCATCACCCGCCAGAAGGTCGAAGAGGTGATGGGCCTGCCCTCCCACCCCATCTCCGCCGCAGGCTAGGCGGCCCATGGCCGTCCCCAAGACCCTCACCCTCCCGGCCATTCCCATCCGGGACATGGTGCTCTTCCCGGGCGCGCGGGTGCCGTTCGTGGTGGGGCGCTCGGCCTCTGTGAAGACCCTCGAGCTGGCCATCAAGGCCGGGGACCACCTGCTGATGCTCACGCAGCGGGATCCCAAGGTGGAGGTGCCGGGTCAGGCCGACCTCTTTTCCGTCGGGACCCTGGCCCTGGTGGAATCCGTCATCGCCCTGCCCAAGGACTTCTACAAGGTGGGCGTCAAGGGCGTGGCCCGGGTGAGCCTCCAGAAGTACGACGACGGCGGCGAGGTCATCCAGGCCGAGGCCTGCCTCCTGCCCGAGCCCGCCTTTGTGCCCACCGAGCCCCTGGCCCCCTTCTACGCGGCCGTGGAGGCCTTCCTGGGCCGCAACCCGGATGCCTCGCGCCTCCTGAGCCTGGACCAGATCCGGGAGCTGCCCCTGGGCAAGGCCATCGACACCGTCGCGGGCCTGGTGCCCGCGGACGTGAAGCAGAAGCAGACCATCCTCGAGTGGCTCGAGGTCCAGCCGCGCCTGGACGCCCTGCTGAAGCTGCTGGAGCTGGACTCCGCCCGCAGCGAGGTGGACCGCACCCTCGACGAGAAGACCCGGCAGCGCCTCGACCAGGACCACAAGCAGTACGTGCTGAACGAGAAGATGCGGGTCATCCAGCAGGAGCTGGGCAAGAAGGACGAGAAGGACGAGACCGCCCGCCTGCGGGGCCAGATCGAGGCCGCGGGCATGAGCGCCGAGGCCAAGGCCAAGGCCCTCGAGGAGGTTGACCGCCTGGAGGCCATGCCGCCCCAGAGCGCCGAGGCCACCGTGAGCCGGACCTACCTGGACTGGCTGCTGGCCCTGCCCTGGCAGGCCATGGCCGAGGAGCGCCTGGACCTGCTGGAGGCCGAGCAGGTGCTGGACGATGACCACTCCGGCCTGGACAAGATCAAGGCCCGCATCCTGGAGCACCTGGCCGTCATGGCGCGGCTCCGCAGCCTTGGGGGCCTCGCGGCCCCGTCCGCCGACGACGCGGCCACGCCTGATGCGCTGCCACTGCGGGGTCCCATCCTCTGCCTGGTGGGGCCGCCCGGCGTCGGCAAGACCTCGCTGGCCCGCAGCATCGCCCGTGCCCTGAACCGGCCCTTCGTGCGCCTGTCCCTGGGCGGTGTGCGGGACGAGGCCGAGATCCGCGGCCACCGCCGCACCTACATCGGCTCCATGCCCGGCCGCATCATCTCGCTGATGAAGAAGGCCAAGGTTCGCAACCCGCTCATGCTGCTGGACGAGATCGACAAGATGGCCTCGGACTTCCGCGGGGACCCCAGCAGTGCCCTGCTGGAGGTGCTGGATCCCGAGCAGAACGCCAACTTCCAGGACCACTACCTGGACGTGGGCTTCGACCTCAGCCAGGTGCTCTTCCTGGCCACCGCCAACGTGCGGCACCACATTCCCGAGCCCCTGGAAGACCGCCTCGAGATCCTGGAGCTGAGCAGTTACACCACCAAAGAGAAGCTGGCCATCGCCGAGAAGCACCTGCTGCCCCGGGCCCTGGAGGGCCAGGGCATGAAGAACCTGGGCGTTCACTTCGAGCCCGCGGCGGTGGAGAAGCTGATCCAGTCCTACACCCGCGAGGCCGGGGTGCGGCAGCTGGAGCGGGAGATCGCCAACATCCTGCGCAAGCTGGCGCGGCACACCTTGCAGCCGAGCCGGGGCGAGGCCTTCGATCCCCTCATCACCCCTGAGCGCCTGCCGCGGCTGCTGGGCCCCGAGAAGTTCCTGGAGGCCCGGGCCGAGGACACGGCACCGCCGGGCCTGGTGAACGGCCTGGCCTGGACGCCCACGGGCGGCGAGCTGCTGACCATCGAGGCGGCGGTGCTGCCGGGCAAGGGCGTCCTCAAGCTCACGGGCAAGCTGGGCGAGGTCATGCAGGAGAGCGCCAACCTGGCCCTCAGCTATGTCCGGGCCCGCAGTGAGCGCCTGGGCCTGAAGGCGAACTTCCTCGAGACCATCGACCTCCATGTCCACGTGCCCGAGGGCGGCATCCCCAAGGATGGCCCCAGCGCCGGCATCACCCTGGCCACGGCGCTGATCTCCGTGCTCACGGGCATCCCCGCCCGGGCCGACCTGGCCATGACCGGCGAGCTGACCCTGCGGGGCCGGGTGCTGCCCATCGGCGGACTCAAGGAGAAGCTGCTGGCGGCCCACCGCCATGGCCGCAAGGCCGTGCTGATCCCAGCCGAGAACGCCCGGCACCTGGAGGACGTCCCCGCTGAGGTCCGCGAGCAGCTGAGCATCCACCTGGTCAGCCACATGGACGAAGTCATCCAGCTGGCCCTGACCCGCATGCCCGAGCCCCTGGGCCCCGAGCCTTCCCCGCCTCAGCCCACCCCACCCCCCCGCGAGAATCCCGCCACGGCGCAGTAGCTTTTTGAGCTGTCGGCTTTCAGCTGTCAGCTATCGGCTAAAGCAGGCCCAGGCGGGTTTGAGCTGTTAGCCAGTACCGGACCGGTGATGACTGACTACTGAGCGGTGCCGCCCCGAACCCAGCGTCCCACCCGGACTGGCCAGCCCCTGCTTTGGCTGTCGGCTATCAGCTGTCAGCTTACGGCTAATGCAGGCCCTGGCGGGGTGTCGCTGACAGCCGGTAGCAGATAGTTTTTGACCTCGACTTCAACCACCCGCTCGGTTCGGGCAGGTCCTGCTTTGGCTGATAGCTGACAGCTGATAGCCCCGGCTATGCCTGACAGCTGATAGCCTTAAGCCATGCGTTTCCTGTCGAGCCATGTCCTCCACTTCATCCTCATGGGGATGGGCATCTCCCTGGTACTGGGCCTGCTGCATCCGACCACGCGGCCCGAGCGCACTTGGGCCTCGGTGGCGAAGCATGCGGCCGGCCTCCTCGGCATCGGGCTCGTCCTGGCCTGGGTGATGTACCTGCTGCCCCGGCACCCTGTCCGGTTCTAGGATGCTGGAGCCGCTCCTGGGCCGATTGGCCGCTCTGAAGGACAGAGGGGAGCAGGCCTGGAAGGCGGCCCAGCACCTCTGGCAGGAGCTTGCCCTCGCGGTGCCGCCGCTGGGTCGGGCGGGCGCGTTCGTGGCCGAGGTGCTGGGCAAGTACTACAAGGACGACTGTCTGAGCTACGCGGCGGGCCTGAGCTTCTGGCTGATCGTCAGCCTGGTGCCCCTGTCTACGCTGCTCTTCAAGCTGCTGGGCGCCATCCTCGGCAGCCGGGCCTATGGCCCCGCCACCCTGAAGACCCTGCAGGACATCGTGCCCTACCTGCCGCGAGAGCTCATGGTGGACGCCGTGATGAACAGCCAGAAGATCGGCGGCATGGGCCTCTCCTGGGGCGTGCTGCTGTTCGGCAGCTACTGGGGCATCAGCCAGCTGGACACCAGCCTGGCCCACGTCTTCGGGCTCCGGATCAAGAAGTACCGCCAGACCCGCAAGAACCACCTGCTGCGCCAGGTGATCTTCCTGGTGGGCGGGCTGCTGGCTACAGTGCTGTTCCTGGCCCTGCTGGTGGGAGGCGCGCTGAGGAAGGTCATGCCCGGGCGGCAGTCGGACCTGCTGCACAACCTGGCCCCGCTGCTGGGGGTGGTGGTGATCACGGTGGTGCTGCAGCACCTGCCCCGGCTGCACGTGAAGTTCCGGCACGCCTTCCTGGGCGCGGCCGTCTCCACGGCCCTCTGGTGGCTGGCCAAGTGGGGCTTCGGCGTCTACCTGCGGCACACCATGACCTGGGGCATCATGTACGGCTCGCTGCTGGGCATCGTGGCCGGCCTGACGTTCCTCTACTACAGCTGCGCCATCCTGCTGCTGGGCGCCGAGATCACGGCCGCCTTCTACCGCCACGAGACCGGAGCCACCACCGTCCCGCCCTGGCTGCGCATCAAGGTCGGTGAGCCGAAGAAGACCTAGGGCTCATTCCCTGGCTGAAACCGCCAGGCTTCACTCGTCGTCGCGGCCGCGCAGGCTGGTGGGGATGGCGTAGCCGTCTGCCTTGTACTCATTGATCTTGTTGCGCACGGTGCGCAGGGCGATGTCCAGCTTGTCGGCGCAGTGGGTGCGGTTCCCCTTGAGGGCGCTCAGGGAGGAGAGCAGCCAGAAACGCTCCAGCTCCGGCAGGCTGAGGCCGAGCGGCAGCACCACCGGGGTGCCCATGGGCAGGCCGATCAGGGGCTTCCGGGGATCAGCCACCACGGCCCCGGGGGGCAGGGAGCTGGCCTCCGGGTGCTGGACCGCGGCCGGTATTTCCTGGGGGCTCCAGCTCTCGGTGCGCAGGCTCTCCGGGGGATCCTCGGGCATGCCCTCGAAGGCTTCAGAGGGGAGCAGCCAGTGGAGGTCGTGGTGGCTGAGGCGGCGCCTCTGGCTGAGCACCACGCAGCGCTGGATCACGTTCTCGAGTTCCCGGATGTTGCCGGCCCAGGGATGGCGCGTCAGGGCCGCGAAGAAGCTGGGCACCAGCTCGGGCACGGGCCGGTCGTTCTCGCGGGCGTAGCGCTCCGCGAAGTGCGCCGCCAGCAGGCTGAGGTCGCCGGGCCGGTCGCGCAGGGGCGGCAGGTCCAGGGGGATGACGTTCAGGCGGTAGTAGAGGTCCTCGCGGAACCGGCCGGCCTTCACTTCCGCCTGGAGGTCGCGGTTGGTCAGGGCGATGAGGCGAACGTCCACCGGGATGGGCCGGCTGCCGCCCAGGCGGTCCACGGTGCGCTCCTGCAGGACGCGGAGCAGCTTGCCCTGGAGCGACAGGGGCAGCTCACCCACTTCGTCGAGCACCAGGGTGCCGCCGTCGGCCTGTTCGAAGCGGCCGGGCTTGAGGCCGTTGGCGCCCGTGAAGGCCCCCTTCTCGTAGCCGAACAGCTCGGACTCCAGCAGGTTCTCGGGGATCGCGGCGCAGTTGATGGCCACGAAGGCGCCGTTGCGGCGGGGGCTCGAGCCGTGGATCAGCTTGGCCAGCAGCTCCTTGCCCGTGCCGCTCTCGGCCTGGATGAGGATGGTGGCCCGGCTGTCCGCAGCGCGGCGGGCCAGGGCCAGGGTCTCGACCAGGACGGGGTCCTGGGTGAGGATCACGGGCGCCTCGGCGGGCTCTTCGGCCTTCAGGTGGCCTTCGGACTTCAGGGCCTTGTTGAGGGCGGTGGTGAGCTCTTCGGGGCTGAAGGGCTTGGAGAGAAAGTCGAAGGCGCCGAGGCGCATGGCCTCCCGCGCCGACTCGAGACTGCCGAAGGCGGTGATGAGCAGCACGGGCAGCGCCGGATCCACGGCCTTCAGCCGGGCGGTGAGCTGCAGGCCGTCCATGCCGGGCATGCGGAGATCGGTCACGACGGCGTCGTAGGCACCGGGACGCACCATGCGCAGGGCTTCCTCGCCGCCGCGGGCCTGTTCCGCGAAAAAGCCGGAACGCTTGAGACTCATGGCCATCCCGTCCCGCATTCCAGGATCGTCGTCCACCACCAGCACCCGAAGAGGAGTCGCCATAGCTGAGCACCCTGGCGGCCACCCTGGCCGCTTTTTTCGTTATCGGGTGTTGGGGTCCGGACTGGAGTTTTGCACGTTGCGGCGCTTGAGCACGCGGTGGGGGAGCTCGCCGGAGGCGGCCTCGCCGCGGACCGGATCCCCGTGCCGGCTGATGAGCAGGTAGACCTGACGGCGGCTGACGCCCAGCCGCTGGGCGGTCTCCACGCGGTTGCCGTAGGCGCGCCGGAGGGCCCGGTGCAGGAGGTAGCGCTCGAGCTCGTGCAGGTTGGTGGCGAGGTCCTCGGCTTCGAAGCGGGGCGGCCCGGCCGCCTCGGCGAGGGGCAGCTGGCCCAGCAGCTTCCAGCGCAGCACCCGGTTGCGCAGCTCGCGCAGGTTCCCGGGGCAGGGCAGGGCCGCCAGGGCCGAGGGCAGCGGCAGGGTGACCCCCTCCTCCTGGGCCAGGTGGGCGAGCAGCGCGGGGATGGCCTCCGGGTGCTCCTCGACGGAGGGCAGGCGCAGGGCCAGGCAGGGGGCCGTGGGCGGTGCGGCCTCGGGGGCGGCGACGATGCCCCGGGGATGTCCCCCGAGCCAGTCCAGGGCCTCGGTGGCGCCGGCGGCATCAAGCCAGTCTGCGCCGCGCAGTGCGGCCAGCTCGGCGGCCAGGGAGGTCCGGCCGCAGCCGGGCGCGCCGTAGAGCCAGAGCGCCTCTGGCCGGGCCAGCAGCTCGTCCAGGTGGGCGCCCCACTGGGCGCTGCCCGGGAGGAGCGCCAGGGGGATCACGGCCCGACCTTCCCGGGGATCACGTGGAAGAGCACGGCGAACACGTGGCAGGCACTGCCGCCGACCACGAAAAGATGCCAGAGGGCATGGTGGTAGCGCACCTTCTCCAGGCTGTAGACAGCGGCGCCCAGGCTGTAGAACAGCCCGCCGCCGAAGAGCCAGTAGAGGCCGCGGGTGGGGAGGATCTCCCCGACCGGTACTCCGCCCGCAAAGCCCGCCAGGATGGGGATGACGATGAGCCAGCCCATGGCCAGGTAGATGAGCGTGGAGATCCAGCCCATGCGCCGCACGAAGACGGAATTCACTGGCGTGACGATCGGGGGGTGCAGGTGATCCAGCGGTGGCGGGCGGAGGGCCGACTTGGCGATCCTTCCGTAGAAGATGCCCTTGAACGTGATGCCGAGGACCGCCAGGCCCCAGACGAGCCCGAAGATGGTCCAGCCCCAGGAGGGCCGCGTGCGGCCCAGGGAAGACAGGCAGAAGGGCGTGTAGGTGCCGGCAATCAGCAGGAAGATGGCCGAGTGGTCGAACACCTTGAACACCAGCTTGACCCGGGGGCCGCGGAAGGCGTGGTACAGCGTGGACATGAGGTAGAGCAGGATCAGCGTGGAGCCGAAGATGGCCGCGCCCACCACATCCCGGGCCGTGCCGTGCCGGGCGGCCGCGACCACCATGACCACCAGTCCCGCGATGGACAGGCCCACACCGAGGCCGTGGGTCAGGCTGTTGGCCAGTTCTTCCCCAGAGGTCTGGGCGGGGGAGGCCGGGTGACCGGCAGCGTGAGGCATGGCATCCAGGATGACAGACTCTGGGGAGCGGAGCTTCCCCAGGGCTCCCCCTGTGCCTTCGTTGGAGGCTCTTTCTGCTGAGGACCTGGAGGCCCCGGACCCAGGTGCTTCGGGAGGGCGACACGGACATGGCAGAATCGGGCGGGGTGAGGGCTCGCCAGGGGCAGGCCAACTTCCCGGCACAGGAGTGACCCCGTGGCACGCCATCCCTTCTACCAGATCGACGCCTTCGCGGACCGGGCCTTTGCGGGCAACCCCGCAGCGGTGGTCCGCCTCGATGGCTGGCTCCCGGATGGCGTGCTGCAGGCCATCGCGGTGGAGAACAACCTGGCCGAGACGGCCTTCCTGGTGAAAGAGCCGGAAGGGTGGCGCATCCGCTGGTTCACGACCCTGGCTGAGATCGACCTCTGCGGCCATGCCACTCTGGCCAGCGCCTGGGTGTGCTTCAACGAGCTGGAACCTGGGTCCGACCGGGTGGTGTTCCAGAGCCTGAGTGGCCCCCTGATCGTGGAGCGCCGGGGCGAGCATCTGGTGCTCGACTTCCCCGCTCGTCCTGGCCGATCCGCCCCGGAGCTGCAGGACCACCTGGAACGCGGCCTTGGCATCCGGCCCTCCTCGGTCTACCGCGCCCGGGACGTGCTGGCGGTCCTGGAAGATGAAGCTGCCGTACGCGCCTTGCGACCGGACCTTGAAGTGCTGAAGGGCCTTCCCACTCTGGGCGTCATCGTGACCGCGCCGGGCCTAGCGCACGATTTCGTTTCCCGCTGTTTCTTCCCGGGGGATGCGGTGCCGGAGGATCCGGTCACCGGCAGCGCCCACTGCACCCTGGTGCCCTACTGGTCCCAGCGCCTGGGGAAGACGCACCTGCGGGCCTTCCAGGCCTCGGCCCGGGGTGGCGAGCTGGCCTGTGAGCTGGTCGCCGACCGGGTGCGCATGGGGGGGCGAGCCGTCAAGGTGATCGAAGGCTGGCTGATCCTCTGATCGGTGGGCCGACGCCTACTTCAGGTGCTTGTCGAACCAGCTCAGCATCTCCCAGAGGGTGTGCTCGATGGACTCCCGGGCCACGTAGCCGTGGGACTCCAGCGGCAGGGTCACGTAGCGGACGGTCTGGCCGTTGCCCTTGAGGGCCATGTAGAGGCGCTCGCTCTGGATGGGGAAGGTGCCGCTGTTGTTGTCGGCCTCGCCGTGGATGAGCAGGATCGGGGCGTTGAACTTGTGGGCGGCCATGAAGGGCGACACCTTCAGGTACATGTCCGGCGCCTCCCAGAGGGTCCTCCGCTCGCTCTGGAACCCGAAAGGCGTGAGCGTGCGGTTGTAGGCGCCGCTGCGGGCGATGCCGGCCTTGAAGAGGCTGGAGTGCGCCAGCAGGTTGGCGGTCATGAAGGCACCGTAGCTGTGGCCGCCCACGCCCACGCGCCTGGGATCGATAACGCCCAGTTCGTCCGCCTTGTCGATGGCGGCCTTGGCGCTGGCCACGACCTGATCCAGGAAGGTGTCGTTCACGGTCTTGGGGTCGCCCACCACGGGCATGGTGGCGGCGTCGAGGACCACGTAGCCCGACAGCAGGAAGAACAGGTGCGACATGCCGCCGATGGTGGTGAAGCGGTTGGCCGAGCCGCTCACCTGGCCGGCGGTGCCCGCGTCCGTGAACTCCATGGGGTAGGCCCAGACCACGGCCGGGCGGCGCTCTCCCTGCTGGTAGTCCGGCGGCAGGTACAGTGTGAAGCTGAGGGCCACGCCATCGGGCCGGGTGTACTTCACCAGGCGCTTCTGGATCTTGCGCAGCTGGGGCAGGGGATCCTGGAAGGCCGTGAGGGCGAGGGTCTCCTGGCCATGCAGCAGGTAGTTCGGCGCCTCCGTGGGGCTCTCCCGGCGGGTGATGAAGCGGCCATCCGGCAGCAGGGCCACAGTGGGCTCGAAGGCATCCTTGGCGCAGCGGAAGCGGCGCTCGGTCTTGAGGGTCGCGGGATCGAAGCTGTCCAGGAAGGGGCGGTCGCCCTCGGCCGTGGCGCCGGCGCCGCTGAGGGAGAGCAGGCCGTCCTTCTGGCGCAGGGCGCTGTGGCCGCTGGGCAGCAGCCGGGACTGGAAGCTGCCTGGATCGCGGTAGCGGTCGTTGCTGCTGAGGTCGAAGGCCAGGCGGGCCGCGCCGGGCTTCGCCGGGTCCACCAGCCAGGTGCGGACCCAGCGGCGGTCGCGGTCGAACTCCCGCACCACGGCCAGGTCGCCGCGCTCGCCCCACTCCAGGCCCATGAGCCGGGCCTTCACCCGCAGGAGCTCCGTGGGCGCGGCGTGGAAGGGCGCGGCCAGCAGCAGGGCGCGGTCCCGGAACTCGGCCTTGCTGCGGGGATCGCCACCATCCAGGGCCTCCACCCAGGCCAGGGTCGCGGGCTCCGTGGGCCGCCAGTGCAGGCGCCGGGGGCCCGTGCGCACGCCCTCGATGGGGATGTTCTCGGCCAGGGGCTGGTCCGCGGCCACATGCACCAGGGCGCCGCTGCGATCCCAGACCTCTTCCCGGACCGGGAACTGGGCGGCGGGCACCAGGTAGGAGAAGGGGCGCTGTAGGCGGGCCACCAGGATGAGCCTGCCATCGGGGGACGGGTCGATGCCGGCATAGAGGCCGGGCTTGCCGAGGGGTGTCAGGGTGCCGGTGGCGAGGTCCACGCGCACCAGCTGGGACTGGGCCAGGAACTCGAAGCGGGCCTCGTCCTGGGCGTTCTGGAGCAGGTCCTGGTGGGTGGACACCGGCGCGGCCTTGCCCTCGTTCTCCTGGATGCGCGGTCCCTGCGGCACCTCGGGAGCCGCGGGCTCCGGCCCCTGTCCGGCGGGCACGGCCTTGCAGAGCAGGCTGCCGTCTGGCAGCCAGTCCAGGGGGCTGCCCAGGATGGCGTTCAGCTTCAGTCCCGGGAGCTTCCGCAGCTTGCCGGTGGTGGGGTCGCCCACCCAGAGCTCGGTGGCATCGGCGGTGGCGCCAGTCAGGACGAAGCGCTTGCCGTCCGGCGACCAGCGGGGCTGGCCCAGGGCCAGGCCCGGCGGTAGGGCGAGGGGCTTCGCGGGCCCGCCCGCCAGGGGCTGCAGAGCCAGGGTCTTCAGGTGGGGCGGGTTGTGGGGTCCGCGGGTGCGGGGGTTGAAGCGGTGGCCCGCCAGCCGGGCCATGGGCTGGGCCAGCTCCCGGATGGAGGGGTGGCGCTCGAACTCGGCCAGGAGGAAGCGGTCCCCGGTGGGACTGGCAATGAGCGAGGGCGTCCCCGGCGCGTCCAGCACCGCCTGGATGGCCTTGGGCGCCTTTTGGTAGGGCGTGGGCTGGGCCAGCAGGGCCAGGCTCAGGAAGGGCGCGAGGGAACGCAGCATGGGGGCTCCGGGCAACGATCGCCATGATGCCACGAAACACGATGTATGGCCCCCAAACGCAACAAAGCCCCCTTGCGGGGGCCTCGTCTCAGGGGGGTAGGGAGTCCTAGGTCTCGCGCTCCGCCCGGTTGAAGGCATCAGCCAGGGTCGCCTTTTTGAACTCGGGCTGGCGGGCCTTGGCGGCATCCAGGTCACCGCGCTCGAGATCCTGCTCCAGCTGCTTGACGGAGAGGCCGATGCGGCGCTCGGTGGGATCGAGCTTCACGATCTTCATGGAGAGCTCCTGACCGGCGGCAAACTCCTTCTGGATGTCCTCCACGCGGCGGCGGCTCAGCTCGGAGACATGCACCAGACCTTCGATGCCGTCGCCCAGGTCCACGAAGGCGCCAAAGTCGGTCAGCCGGGCGATCTTGCCGGTGATGACGGTGCCCACGTTGTGGTTCTCGAAGAAGATCTCCCAGACGTTGGGCTCCATCTGCTTCACGCCGAGGCTCATGCGCTGGGCCAGGGGGTCCAGGTTGAGGACCTTGGCGGTGACGCTGTCGCCCTTCTTCACGATCTCGCCGGGGTGCTTG
>CAIPAY010000036.1 GCA_903863195.1 uncultured Holophagaceae bacterium | reverse complement strand
GCCACATTCTCGACCCGGCGACGGGCGAGCCCTGTCCCGCCTGGGGCAGCACCGCGGTGGTGGCGGCAGATGGTCTCACGGCCGACGTGCTGTCCACGGCGCTCTACGTCATGGGCCCCGAGGCCGGGCTCGCCTGGGCCCGCCGCCAAGGCCTCGCAGCAGTCTTCCTTCTCCGCGATGGGAGGATCCGGATGACCCCGGCCTTCCGCGCCCTCCACCCCAAGCTGCTGCCCCGGGAGCCCCGATGACCTGCCTTGCCACCCCTCTCCTCGCGGCCCTCCTGGGCCTGTCCCTGGCGGCCCAGGAGAGCCCCGAGATCACCCGGCTCCGGGAGGAGTTCAACCGCAAGCTGGAGACCCTCACGCGGGAGCTGGAGGCGCAGCGGACGGGCTCGGTCCAGCCCGCCGCGCCGGAGAAGGGCGCCTTCGGCATGGCCCAGGCCGCGTCCAAGGTCTACGAGAGCAGGGGCGGCCTGAGCATCGGCGGCTATGGCGAGTTCCTCTACCAGGCGCAGGAGGGGCGGCTGCAGGACGGCACCCGGAGCGTGGGCGGGAAGAGCCTGGACGCCCTGCGGCTGGTGCTCTACACGGGCTACAAGTTCTCGGATCGCATCGTGCTGAACACCGAGGTGGAGTTCGAGCACGGCGGCTACAGCGACGCCTCCCCCGAGGGCGAGGCCAAGGTCGAGTTCGCCTACCTGGACTTCCTGATCGCCAAGGGCTTCAACGTGCGCGCCGGGCAGCTGCTCCTGCCCGTGGGGTTCATCAACGAAGCGCACGAGCCCCCGGCCTTCCTGGGCTCCCGGCGCCCCCTCGTGGAGCAGACCCTGATCCCCACCACCTGGCACGAGAACGGCTTCGGCCTCCACGGCGACCTGCCGGGCAGCTTCAGCTACCGGGTCTACCTGGTGAACGGCATGAACGCGGAGAAGTTCAGCGCCGCGGGCATCCAGGGCGGCCGCCAGTTCGGCAAGGAGGCCAACGCCCAGAGCCTGGCCTGGACCGGCCGTCTGGACTGGGCCCCCTTGGTGGGCGCCACCGCGGGCCTGAGCGTCTACACCGGCAACAGCAACCAGAGCGGCATGGGCGCGGCGCTGACCACGACCCTCTGGGACGTCCACGCGGAATACCGCAACCGCGGCCTGCAGCTGCGCGGGCTCTACACCCGCACCACCCTGAGCGCTCCCTATCTTGCGCAGCTGGGCGCCGCGGAGCCCGCCCGGGCGAGCGGCACGCGCCAGTGGGGCGGCTACCTGGAGGCGGGCTACGACCTGCTCTCGGGCCGGCAGGCGCTCATCCCCTTCGCCCGCTGGGAGCGCCTGAACACCCAGGCCGAGGTGGTGCCGGGCGTGGTCCCCACCGGGGCTTTCGACCAGAGCGTCCTCACGGTGGGGCTCAACTGGAAGCCCATTCCCAACGTGGCCCTCAAGGGCGACTTCCAGCGCCTCGAGAACCGGGCGCGCAGCGGGCAGAACCAGACCAACCTCGCCCTCGGCTTCTACTTCTGAGGTGGCCATGAACCTCCAGCACATCCTCCGGCCGGCCGCGGTCCTGCTGCTCGCGGGCCACGGACTATGGGCGGCGCTGCCCACCACCCAACAGGCCCTCGCCCTCGCCCTTCCGGGTGCCGAGTGGACTCGGAAGGAGTACTGGCTCACGGAGCCCCAGGCGCAGCAGGTCCAGGAGCTGGCAGGCACCGCGCTGGCGGGGCTGTGGCAGGTCTCCTACGAGGCCCGCGGGGGCGGGCAGCTGCTGGGCGTGGCCTACCTCGACACCCACCGCGTCCGGACCCTGCCGGAGACGACCCTGGTGGTGATCACGCCCGACGGCCGGATCCAGCGGGTGGAGGTCCTCGCCTTCCGGGAGCCCCAGGAATACCTCGCCAGGGAGGCCTGGGTGCGCCAGTTCGACGGGAAGCGCCTGGACGCGCAGCTCTCCCTCAAGGGGGCCATCCGCCCGCTGTCCGGCAGCACCCTCACGGCGCACGCCCTCACCGACGCGGCCCGGCGGATGCTGGCGCTGCATCAGGTGCTCCAGGGGGAGGGCAAGTGACCGCCCTGGAGCGCTGGAGCCTGCACCTGGGCGCCCTCCTGACGGCCCTCAGCGGCCTGGCCTATGGGTGGCTGCGCTATTACGGCCGGGTGGCGGGCGAGTTCGGCCTGGAGCCCCATCCGCTGCAGGCCCTGGCGCAGCACCTCCACGTGCTGGCAGCGCCGGTGCTCCTGTTCGCCCTGGGCATGGCGGTGCGGGGGCACCTCGCCGCCAAGCTGCGGGCGGGCGCCGAGCGCCGGAACACGGGGCTGGGGCTGGGCCTGCTGATCCTGCCCATGGTCGCCTCCGGCTACCTGCTGCAGGTGGCCGTGGCGCCGGGGTGGCGCCTCGCCTGGGCCTGGGTGCATGGCCCGGCCAGCCTGCTCTTCCTGCTGGCCTACCTCGGGCACAGCCTCAGCGCCTGGGCGGGGTGGGCCGCCGGCCTGAGCCGTCCAGCGGCGCGGCTGACAGACTGAGGCGCGGCCCTCAGGCGCTGCGGCTGCCGACGTCCTTCAGTGCGAGGGCCATGCGCGTGCAGGCCTCGTTCTGTTCCTCGACCGTGTGCGCGGCGAAGCCCAGGCAGATGTGGGGCCGCTGTTTGCGGTGGAAGTCGTAGAGGGAGCCGGGGTAGAACACGACGCCGCGGGCGAGACAGCGCTGGATCCAGGCATCCAGGGGCACCTCATCGGCCACGCGGGCCCACAGCGAGAGACCTTCCCGCGGGTTCTTCACCGTGATCGCGGGATGGAGGTGCAGCAGCAGCCGATCCACCATGGTGTCCCGGCGCTCGTCCGTGAGCTTGCGGATGCGCCGGAGGTGCCGGACGATCTCGCCGTCCCGGAGAGTCTCCTCGATGGTGGCCTCCTGCACCAGGTTCCCGGGCCAGTCCACGAGTTGGCGCTGCTGAGCCAGGGCCTTGATGAGGCTCGACTCGCCGGCCAGGAAGCCCACCTGCAGCCCCGGGGCGAGGATCTGCTCGAAGCTGCCGAAGTAGAGCACCCGGCCGTGGGGGTCCTCGCTGGCCAGCGGCAGGCTGGGGTTCTTCTCCCGGTGGAAGCCCAGGATGGGATCGCCCTCCAGGATGCGGAAGCCGTGCAGTCGGGACAGCTCCAGCAGGCGCTTGCGCCGGGAGGGATCCAGCACCACCTGTGTGGGGAGCTGGGGACTGGCGGTGACGTAGAGGAGGCGGATGGGCTCGTGGATGAGCAGGGCCTCCAGGGCCTCCACGTCCAGGCCATAGGCATCCACCGGGACCGGGAAGAGCCGGGCCCCGGCGGACCGGAAGGCCTCGGCCACCCGGAACCAGCCGGGGTCCTCGATGGCCACGGCGTCCCCCGGCGCGAAGAGTACGCGGGAGACCAGGTTGAGCGTGCTCATCAGGCCCCGGGTGAGAAGCAGGTTGCCGGCCTCGACCGACAGACCGCGCATGTCCCGGAGCATCTTGCTCAGGGAGTTGCGGAGGTCCAGGAGGCCACGGGGATCCCAGCCTGGCTGCAGCAGCCGCTCGGGGTGGAGCTTCAGGATCCGGCCGTAGGCCCGGTGGATGGCCTCGGTCGGCGCGAGCCGCAGGTCGGTGGTTTCAGGGATGAGCTGGAACGACGACAGCGCCGGAGCGCCCGGCTGGAAGAAGGGCTCACTGGGCGGCGTGGGCCGCTTCCAGGAGGCCGAGTCCTGGGCGGAGATGCCGGCGGGGGCCGTGAGGGCAAAGGGACGATGCCGGGAAACGAAGGTGCCCCGGTCCGGGGCCACTTCGATCCAGCCTTCCGCTTCCAGTTCCTTGTAGGCGGTCAGGGCGGTGTTGCGGTTGACGCCCAGGAGCTCCGCCATCGCGCGGGTCCCCGGGAGGGCATCGCCGGGCTTGAAGCGCCCATTGCGGATGCCCTCCTCCAGGGCCTTCACCAGCTGCAGATACAGGGGCTCGGGCCGGGTCCGGTCGAGCGCAATGGCGAGGTCCCAGTTGGCCAAGTGGCTACTCCATGGTGGGGATCAGGATTGTGCCCAGAGATAATCGTGTCAAGACAACAATCTTCAGTAGCCGAGGCCGCCGCCAATGCCGCCACCCGTGCCGCCACCGGTGATGGTAGCGCCGTAGCTGATGGTGGCGAAGAGGCCGTGGGTCTCGGCCTGGGGACCTGCGGTGACATAGAGCTGGTGAGAGCTGCCGGCCGCGAGGTCGTTGCCGAAGGTCAGCGCCCAGAGTCCGGGGATGGCCAGGGGTGCGTTGTTGGCATCGGAAAGCTGGCCCAGTTGAGCGCCGGTGGTGGGGTCAAAGGCGGTGATGCGGCCGTCGCCAAAATTGCCCACGAGCAGGGCCCCGCCGAAGTTGCCGAAGCCGGCGGGCGCGATGGCCATGCCCCAGGGGGCGTTCAGGGCACCGCCGGAGGCGACGCGCCGCACGAAGGTGCCCTCCAGGCTGAAGACGCTGACATGGCCGAGGCCGGCGCCCGGGGTCTCCCGCAGGGTGGCGGGCGCATGCTTGGCGTAGGTCACGTAGAGATTGCCCGCCAGCACCTGGACGTTGTAGGGAGAGAAGCCCGCCGGCAGGGTGGGGTCCACGAAGGCAGAGGCGCCCAGGCTGATCGGCGTGTAGGTGGCATCGAACACCTCCACCTTGCCCGCGGCCAGGTTCGCGGCGAAGAGGTAGGTGGCGGTCCCCACGGCGCCCTGCGCCAGGCCGGAATAGACGGCAGCGGAGGTGGAGTTGTCCACTCGGCGGGTCATGGTGGCGCCGGCGCTCCAGCCGCAGATGCAGCCCTCCAGCGAGGCCACGATGAACTCATCCCCGGCGAAGGCGGTGGAGCCGTTGAACACCATGCCCGTGGGACCGGCCATGACCTGGCCCGACATCAGCGGGACCGTGACGACGATGGGGACCACGGGCCGCTTGCCCAGCCCGTCATACACCGTGGAGGTGGCGGTGCCCTGGTTGGCCACCCAGAAGTCCGTGGTGGGGCCATAGGCAAGTCCCCAGGCGTTCACCAGGTTGGCATCCGTGGTGGCCGCTCCGGCCGCAGCCTGATCGGACACCAAGTTGGTCACCTGGAAGGAGGGGGGCGCTGGCGCCGGAGCCGGGGTCGTGTCGCCGCTCGAGGACCCGCCGCCGCAGGCGAGCAGGGACAGCAGCAGGCCGGTGACTCCGACCCGGGTGGCGGCGCTGAGGGTCGGGTGGTTCGTGGGATGGGTCATGCAATCCTCCAGCTCGACTCGGCGAGCAAAGTCCTGGGTTTGATCCCGGGATGGCTCCCGGTAGTGCCAGAGTCGCCTTCGCGGAGACCCGGACCAGATCCGGTTTTCAGAAGGCTTGCCATCCGGTGGGGTCCGGTCCCGGTTTCGTCATGGCACGTCCCTCGGCTATCCTCCACAAGCACTTTCCCGCCTGGAGTCGAATGCCGTTCTGCCGCTGGCTGTTTCCCCTGCTCGCCGTGTCAGCCCTCGGCCAGGAGCCTGTGCCCTTTCCCCCGGAGCGGGTGGACCCCTGGACCCCCGCCTGGGAGCTGACCCTCCGCGCAGACCGGTTTTCAGATCCGGTCGACACGGGGGACAGCTTCCGCCGTCTGGCGGCGCAGCTGCGGCTCCGCTGGACCTGGGAGCTGGACGCCGTGCGGTTCGTGGCCGGCACGCGCTCGGCGGTAGGCACCGATGGCAACCAGTTCAACGCGGCCCGCTGGGACCAGCAGGACTCCAACGGGACCCAGGCGGACGTGCTCCGCGGCGAGGTCTCCTGGGCCAGCCCGGGCGCCTTCAGCAGCCTGAGCCTGGGCCTGCAGGAGAACGGTCTCCTCGTCTCCCAGGCCCTGTGGGACCGGGACCTGCGCTTCGTGGGCGCGGGGGGCATGGCGGGCTTCCGCAGCGCAGATGGGCTGGTGCAGGAGGCCGGTCTCCGGGTGGCCGCGGGCCGGGTCCGCAACGTGCTGGGGGGCCGCATGGACCTGGCCGCGGGCCAGGCGGTCCTGAAGCTGGACACCGACTCCTGGTCCTGGAACGCCCATGCGGGGCGCTGGCAGCTGGCCTGGGATCCGGGCATCGAGCGGCTGCGGCGGGTGCCCCGGCACAGCCCGACGGAGCGACAGCAGCTGTCCATGGACACCCTCGGGGCCGGCATCCGCTGGCACACGGTGGTGCCCCTTGAGGCGAAGTGGTTCGGGTCCAAGAACCGGGAGAGCGGGGAGTCCAGCGAGGAAGTGCAGCTGCTGGTCGGCAGCAGGGAGCGGCGCCACTGGCCGCAGCTCTCCTACATCTGGCAGCGGCTCTCTTCGACTGGCACCCTCTATCCGGTCAACGGGGACGAGTGGTGGTTCTACCGCCGGGCCCAGGGCCACCGGGTGGAGCTGGCCGTGCCCCTCGAGGGAAATTGGAGCGTCTCGCTCGTCTACCTCGACCAGCGGTCCGAAGGTGACAGCTACCAGGTCACCCGCAAGCTGCTGAACCTGGTCCGGCGGTTCTGAGGCCCAGCGCTCGCATCCATCGGCCGCTCAGTACTCGCGGTCATCCGCCAGCGGCGCGTAGTCCCGGCCGAACTTGTTCTTGTGGGGCTCGAGCGCAGGCAGGCTCGCCTCCAGGTCCCAGGCGCCCTCGGTGGCGCCGGCCCCGACCTTGACGACCCAGGTGCGCTCGCCGGACTCGGGATGCCATAGGTGCAGGCGGTAGGTGCCGGCGGGTACCTGCTCGAAGGCGAGGCCAGGCTTGCCATCCAGCACCTGGGCGAAGGGCGTGGCCACCACCCACACGAAGGCATTCATCTGGTGGTGGACATTGCAGTAGAGCTTCACGAGGCCGGGCATCGCCACCTTCACGCGGGGAGCCTCCCCGGGCCGGTAGTGGCCGGTGTCGAAGCGGTTGCCAGGGGTCACGCTGAACACGTTGTGGAGGATGTGGTCCAGGTTGGGGAAGGTGATCTCGGTCCCCGGCGTGGCGAGGGTGACCCGGGGCAGGAACTGCTTGCCCAAGGTGCGGATGGTGACGGGCTTCGCGGGGCCCGCCGCCGGCATGGGCGCGTCGAGGGGCTCCAGGATGGCCACGCAGTCCCGCAGGGAGGCGCGCACCCGGCCGTCCCGGTCATGGATCCGCACTGGTCCCTGGAGGCTGCCCGCACTCAGTGGTGCCAGGATGGCCAGCATCGGCAGGATCCGTGAAAAGTGTCGAAACATGCTTCGCATCCAGGGTAGATTCGAGGCAAGTATACCGATTTATCCGAGGATGCCCATGAAGCCGACCGTGAAGTGGTACCAGACGCTGGCCTGGACCTTCTTCATCCGGCAGGCCGCCGCCATCCTGGCCCTCATGTCGATCATCCTCTGGGTCGCCTACAGCGAGGCGGAGCGGGGCGCGAGGTCCACGGCCAGCGCCAGCCTCACCGCCGGGGGCTACGTCCTCGACCGCGCCTTCGAGCAGCAGGGCCGGTCCATGGATGCGGGCCTGGAGGTCTTCACGCAGTACTCGGGCAATGTGGCCCTGATCGAGCACGCCGCCGAGGCCGGGGCCTCGTCCAGCCTCGCGGACACCCTGGTGGAGAACCTCCCCCGGCTGGGGGCGGAGCTCGCCGTGGTGGTGGGGCGGGAGGGCGCGGTGCTCGCCAGCAGCGCCAAGGGGGTCCGGGCGGCGCTGCCGGAGGTGGGCATCCTCCAGATGGCCCTGGCTCCGGAGGAGGCCCGCGCCCAGGGCTTTCCCGGTCCGCTCTACCGGGGCTTCCTGCGGGTGGACTGGGGCGAGCGGCCCGGGATCTACCACGCCGTGGCGCGCACCCTGAGCTCCCCTGGCGGCAAGCCGCTCGGCGCGATGCTGGTCGGCACCCGGATCGATGACCGCGCCTCGGCCGACCTGCGCCGAGTGGCCATCGCGGGCCCCCAGAAGGGGGATCCCTCGGCCCACCTGGCGATCCTCAGCCAGTTCCGGACGCTGGGTGCGACGCTGCCCAGCGCGGAGGCGCTGGACCGCCTGCTGGCGCGGGATCCTGCGGTGCTCGCGGTGCGGGCCCAGGTGCTGGACGGCCTGCGCTCGACGGTGCTGCCGGTGCAGGTGGGCGGCACGAAGTATCTGGGCATGGTCTCGCCGCTCCGGGGGGTGAACGCCCTGGACCTGGAGATGGCGGAGGTGCTCTTGATGCCGGTGGAGCCGCTGCTCGCACCCTTCCGGAACCTGCAGCGGGCGATCCTGGCGGTGGGCATCGTGGGCCTCCTGGTGGCCCTGGGCCTCAGCCTCCGCTCCGCGCGGACCGTCACCGCTCCGCTGAAGGCGCTGGCCACGGCCTCCGAGGCGCTGGCGAAGGGGGAGCCGGTGGTGGCGCTGGACATCGCCCCCACGGGCGACGAGGTCGGCATCCTGACCCGGACGTTCAAGTCCATGCTGGCGGAGCTGCGGGCCAAGGACGACCTGCTTGCCCTCCTGGACCTGGCCCGCCGGGGTCAGGTCGAGCCGGAGGCCGCGATGCTGCCGCTGAGCTTTCACCCGTCTCTCACGTCAGCCGGTCGGGATCCGTACCTGGACGGGATCACACACGTGGTCCAGATGGTCTCGGGTCCCGCGGGCAAGGAAGCGCTGCCGTCGATCCTCCAAGTCGGCGAGACCTTCGCCTCCCGCTATCGGGTGGAGGCCATCCTCGGCAGCGGTGGCATGGGTGTAGTGCTGAAGGTCCGGGACCTCCACCTGGACGAGGAGGTGGCCCTGAAGGTGGTGCGGGCAGAGTTCGCCTCCAATCCCGACTTTCTGGAACTCCTCAAGCAGGAGATCCGCCTGGCCCGCCGTATCACGCACCGCTACGTGCTCCGGACCCATGACTTCGGGGAGGCGGACGGCATCCCCTTCGTGACCATGGAATACCTGAAGGGCGTCACCCTGCGCAGCCTCCTGGACGACCGGGGGCGCCTGCCGCTGCCCCTGGTGCTCCGCATCACGCGGCAGGTGGCCGAGGGGCTGGAGGCGGCCCATGCGGTCGGCGTGGTCCACCGGGACATCAAGCCTGGGAACGTGCTCTTCGATGTGCGGGGCGACGCCAAGATCATGGACTTCGGCCTGGCCGCGCCCGTCGCCGGCGTGAGCACCGCCGGGTCCGGGAACTTGGTCGGCTCTCCGCGCTACATGGCCCCGGAACAGATCCGTGGCGACCGGGTGGATGCCCGCGCCGATCTCTATGCCCTGGGGGTGATGCTGTTCGAGCTCTGCTCGGGACTGCCCCCCTTCGACGATCCCCGGGTCGAGGACCTGCTCAACCTGCACCTGCAGGCGGCGCCCCCGTCTCTCCTGGAGACCGCCCCGGAGCTGCCTCCGGACCTCGGTGCCCTGGTGTGGCGCCTGATGGCGAAGCGACCCGAGGACCGGCCGCAGTCCGCGGCCGAGGTCGCGGAGATTCTGAAGCTGCTGGCCTCGGGAGGCAACTCCTCACGGCTCTGAAGCCCCGGCCCCCGACGGCCCGGAGGGGTGGCATTCGCGCAACCGGATCTGGCCGGGGTGGCCTGCAGAGGGGATGGTTGGCCATGCCTGCACCACGGTATGCCAGGCGCTGCCTGCCGAAGGAGGAGCCATGTCCCAACCCGATGCCCCTGCGGACTCGAAGACGGCCAGCCCCATGGACCGTCGGCTGTTCTGTCTGAGCTCGCTCACCGCCGGCGTGGCCCTGGCCTGCGGCGGCGGGGGGGGTGCCTCTCCTGCCCCCGCTGCCCCCGCCCCTGTGGGCGGCCCCCTGACCACAACGGACACCAAGGCGGGCCTACTGGCCACGCCGGACGGCACCACCCGGGACTACCGGAACCTGGGGAACTTCTTTCTCCTGAAGGACGCCACAGGCCTCTACGCCATGACGGCCATCTGCACCCACCTGGGCTGCACCGTGGGCCTGCCCAACGGCAGCCTGGTCCTCTGCCCCTGTCACGGCAGCCAGTACAACCTGGCCGGGGGCAATGTGGTGGGACCCGCCACGCAGCCCCTGGTGCACTTCTCCGTGGCCGAGACCAGCCCAGGCGGTGTCCTGGTGGTGAACACCGCACAGACCGTGCCGGCGTCCACGCGCCTGACTTAACCCGCCGCTGCGACGGTCCCTGCAAGACAAGGAGATGGCATGGGCAAGCTGGGAAGACCCGAAGTCACGACCGAAGTGCCCTGGGCGGTGGTGCCCGACGTGGAACAGCTGAACCAGGCTGCCGAGGCTTGGCTCAGCCTGGTCCCGCGGGATCCGCGGGTGAACCGCCGGTTCCTGGACCGGTTCGCCACCTATCTGGTGAAGCACTTCCGCGCCGAGGAGACCCGGCTGGAGCGGCTGCGGGATCCCGGCCTGTGCTGGCACCGCGGAGAGCACCGCAGGCTCGTGCGGCGGATATGGGAGCTGATGTCGGACGAGGCTCTGGGCCTCGACATGACTGAGGGCATCTGCGCGTTCCTGGAGGCCTGGCGGATCCACCAGGAAGCCGCCGCCTACCGCCCCGGCGCGTCAGGGCCATCCAGCCACCACTGAGCCGCACAAACTCCCCGGCGCGAAAGGGGCCCCGCCTGATCCAGGCGGGCCCCTTTTTTTGGGATCTTCCGGGATTCCCGGGATGATCCTCGGCCACGCACTTGCAAGCATCCCCGTCCATCCCATTGATCCCCGTCATGCTTTTGCTTTATGGGACGGAATGCCAGGCCGAAGGTTCAAAGACAAGTGCATATTGGACGGG
>CAIPAY010000035.1 GCA_903863195.1 uncultured Holophagaceae bacterium | reverse complement strand
GGGCCCAGGCGAGCCCGGCCTCGGGGCCCATGACGTAGAGCGCCGTGGACAGCACGTCGGCCGTGAGACCATCTGCCGCCACCACCGCGGTGCTGCCCCAGGCGGGACAGGGCTCGCCCGTCGCCGGGTCGAGAATGTGGCGCCCGCGCTCGGCGGTGCCGCTGCTGGACAGCGAGGCGTCCTGCAGCCGGAACGTGAGCCGGGGGCGCTGGCGCTGGTTCGGGTCCGCCACGCTCACGGCCACGGGAGGCCCCCAGACCAGCAGCTGGCCTCCGAAGTCCAGGCGCCCCGCCGAAACCTGGGCCACGGCGCGCATGCGGTCCAGCGCGTAGCCCTTGAGGAAGCCGCCCTCCTCCAGCGCCGCGGCGGGATGGTTCAGGCGCGCCCAACCCGGGGCCTCCTCCAGCTCCAGCAGAGAGGCCCCCGAGGCCGAGCGGGCCAGCGCCAGCTGCTCGGGCGAGGGAGTCCGCCCCCCCACCCGGGTGCCCCAGGCCCGGATCAGGGCCCCGAGCACCGGGTCGAAGGCGCCCCCGGTGCGGACCTGCCAGGCCTGCACCTGGGCCAGCAGCTGGAGCCACTCCGGTGCCAGGGCCACCGGGGCGCCCCCGGCGGCATTGAAGCGGCTCCACTCCGAGCGGGGATCCCAGGTGGAGCAGGCGGCTTCCAGGCGCGCCACCTCCTGCAGGGCCGCCTCCTCAGCCGCCCGGGGAGCCGGGCCGCCCAGTTGCAGGCGCAGCTCCGTGCCCATGGCCAGGACCAGACGGTCAGTAACCTCGCCTGCGGCAGGGGGCGCGGTGACCAGACACAGCAGAGGAAGCAGCCATTGAATCAACATGAGAACAAGTCTCAATTTGATTCAATCAGATCGCAACTTTATTTTGAGACTTCGTCTCAATATTGACCTTTGTCACAGGGCGGGTCGCTCCCGGGCGAACTGGACGTAGCCCATGTCCGCCTCGTTGATGTGGTGGGCCAGCCAGTCCGCGGCGAAGTTCGCCATGTGCGCGGCGAAGTCGGCCATGTGCGCTGGGATCGTCAGGTCCTCGTCCACCTTGCGCTGGAGCACCTGGATCTTGGCCACCAGGGCGGCGTGCTCCTCCTGGTGGAAGGTGAGCAGCGGGTAGCCGAGTTCCCGCATGAAGGCCTCCTCGGTGTCGAAGTGCTCCTTGGTGTAGCGGGCGAGGAAGGCCAGGCTCTCCTTGGCCTCGTCCTCCTGGGTACCCGCCTTGAAGGCGTCCTCCATGCGGTTGATAGCCTCGAAGAGGCGCTGGTGCTGGGCATCGATCACCGCGATGCCGGTCGCGTATTCCGCTTTCCATTGGGCCAGGGCCATGCGCACCTCCAGGGGCCGACGGGATCTTTTCGGAACGCGGGAGGAAAACGTTGACGATCCGCCGGCCCCTGCGGATCGGGCGGCTCCCGCCTAGCCCAGCACCTGCTCCAGCACGGCCACCAAGAGCTGCAGGTTGAAGGGCTTCTGGATGAAGGCCGTGGGCCGCATCGCCTGCTTGGAGTCCATGGCCTCCTGCTCGCTGTAGCCGCTGATCAGGATGACCTTCACCTCCGGGTCGCGGCTCCGCATCTGGAGGAAGGCCTCCCGGCCATCCATTCGCGGCATGGTCAGGTCCATGAACACCAGGGCGAACTCGCCCGGCTGGAACAGCCCCACGGCCTCGAGGCCGTCCTGGGCAGAGACCACCTCGAAGCCCAGGTGCTCGAGGATGTCCCGGAAGCTGAGCCGCAGATCGGCCTCGTCGTCCGCGAGCAGCACCTTCCCCTGGAAGCGCCCCTTCCGCCCTGGCGGGGCGGCGCCCGCGGCGACGGGGAGACCCGCCCGGCTGGCCGGGAAGTGGACCTGGAAGTCGCTGCCCCGACCCGCCTCGGACTGGATCTCGATGGCGGCCCCGTGGCCGCGGAGGATGCCGAGCATGGCCGAGAGGCCCAGGCCGCGACCGGAGCTCTTGGTGCTGAAGAAGGGATCGAAGATGCGGGCCAGCAGGGCCGGCTCCATGCCGCAGCCGGTGTCGGCGATGCGCAGCGTGACGTAGTCCCCGGGCTCCACCGGCTGGCCCGAGAAGGTGGTCTCCACCTCAGGCTCCTCGATCCGGCGCAGGCTGGTCTGGATGGTGATGGCGCCGCTGTCCTCGCCGATGGCCTCCGAGGCGTTGGTGACCAGGTTCATGACCACCTGCTGGACCTGGGCCGGGTCGGCCTCGATGGCCGGCAGGCTGGCAGCCAGGTTGTAGTCCAGGCGCACCTTCTTGGAGATGGACACCGTCAGCAGGTTGGTGATCTCGGCGACCAGGTGGTTGAGTGACAGGGGCTCCACCACGAAGCGGCCCTTGCCCGAGTAGGCCAGCATCTGGCGGGTGAGCCCCGCCGCCTTGCGGATGGTGTCGTCCAGGTGCTCCAGGTAGGGACCCGAGGCCGCCCCGGGCGCCAGGTTCATCTGGGCCAGGTTCAGGTTGCCCTGCATGGCGCTGAGCAGGTTGTTGAAGTCGTGGGCGATGCCCCCGGCCAGCACGCCGAGGCTCTCCAGCTTCTGGGACTGGCGCATGGCCTCCTCGTTGCGCCGCCGCTCCGAGAGGTCTGTGAGCATGACCAGGCACTGGTCGCCGATGATCGCCGCCTGGACCTCCAGGGGCAGCGTCCGGCCGTCCTTGCAGAGCACCTGGTATTCCGTGGGCGGCACGAAGGCGCCCTGCACGGCGGGCTGCGCCGCGACCTGACCCCACTGGAGCAGCGCCTGCGCCTGCTGACCGGGATCAGGGCAGGCCTTCGCCAGGCAGGCGCCGAGGTCCGGCAGGTCCTCGGCCGAATACCCCAGCGTCTCCACGAAGCTCCGGTTGACGTAGTCCAGCCGGCCGTCCAGGTTCGCCACGCAGAGGGGGATCGGGGCGTTCATGACCAGGGACCGGAAGCGGTCCTCGCTGGCCCCCAGGGCCATCAGGGAGGCGCCGAGGCGCTCCCGCTCGCGGTGGTAGGCCGACAGGACCACCCAGAGGATCAGGACGCAGACGAGGGTACTGAGCAGGAAGCCCGTGACCAGATCCAGCAGCCGGGCATGGGCACTCGGGAAGGGCCACACCCACTCTGGGTGCAGGTCCTCGACCGCCAGCAGGGCCACCCAGTTGGCCAGGTCCAGGCCCAGCAGCCACCAACGGGTGCTGCCCTTGAAGAAGATCACGAGGTACATCGCCGCGGCGAAGAAGAACATCCCGATGCTGCCCTGGGAGCCCGCGTTGCCGAACCAGATGAGGTCCAGGTTCCCCACGTGGATGAAGAACAGCAGCTTCATGCCGTAGTGGCCCCGGAAGGTCGCCCGGTAGAGCCCCAGGGCCAGGAGGCCGAAACCGCACACCGACAGGTTCACGAAGGCCGGGAGCCGCTGCGGGAAGTTGAGGGGTACCACCACCAGGATGGCCAGCAGCCCCGTCACCAGGGTGAGCCCCCGGAACAGCCGCTGCTCGATGCTGGCGGACTCGTCCTGGAAGGCCCGGGCCAGCGGCGCGCCCCAGCGCCCCACCCCGGCTCGGAGGGCGGCACCAAGAGCGGCTGGACGGAGGTTCACGCGGGGCCCGGAGCGCGGCCGCCGGAGCTTCCGCCGGCCGAATAATCATCGGACCATGCGGTAGGGTGTCCTGGAAAGAGAAGAACCTGCCCAGATGGCTCTGGCGGACCCCGGACCCCCGCCAACCGCGTCATCCTGGAGCCGGAGGGGACCATGCGCTTCATCTTCGAGCAGCTCCGCCTGGGCGGGGACCGCAACTTCGGCTACCTGCTGGGCGACCGCGAGGCCGGCGAGGGCCTGCTGGTGGACCCGTCTTATGATCCCGGCGCCGCCGTGGCCCGCGCCGGGGCCCAGGGCCTCCAGATCACCGCGATCCTGAACACCCATGGGCACCAGGACCACGCCAACGGCAACGCCGAGGCGAAGGCCCTGACGGGTGCGCCGGTCCTGGGCGGTCCCGGCCACCCGGGCCCCCTGGACCGCATCCTGGCGGACGGGGACCGCCTGCCCTTCGGCGCCTACCACCTGAAGGTCTGGCGGGTGCCCGGCCACTGCCCGGACCACCTGGCCTTCCTGGTGGAGGAAGAAGGCGCTGGCCTCACGGGGGACCTGCTCTTCGTGGGCAAGGTCGGCGGGACCGGCAGCGACGCCGACGCCCGCACCGAGTGGGCCAGCCTCCAGCGCCTGCTGCGGGACTGGCCCCCGGAGACCACGGTCTGGCCCGGCCACGACTACGGCGCCCGGGCCGCCTCCACCCTGGCCCTGGAGCGGCGCGGCAACCCCTTCCTGCTGTGCGCGGATGTGGATGCCTTCATCCGGCTCAAGGCTGACTGGCCCACCTTCAAGGCCCGGCACGGCCTCCGCTGAAGTGACCGAGGTCACGCCTCCCAGGCAGGGACCCCCGTACCCTGGAGGGTCCGCCGGGCCTGTGTCCCGGCGCGCATGGAGGTCCCGTGAACGCGCTGCTCGATACCCTTGAACCCAAGGCCATCTGGTCCTATTTCCTGGAGCTCTCCAAGATCCCCCGCGGGTCCAAGCAGGAGGCTGAAGCCGCCGCGTGGGTGGCCGACCAGGCCAGGACCCTCGGCTGCGAGGTCGAGCGCGACGCGGTGGGCAACGTCATCATCCGGAAGCAGGCCACCCCCGGGAAGGAAGGCAGCCCCACGGTCTGCCTCCAGGCCCACGTGGACATGGTCTGCGAAAAGAATGAAGGCACCGTCCACGACTTCACCAAGGATCCCCTCCAGGTCTACCAGGACGGCGACCTGCTGCGGGCCCGGGGCACCACCCTCGGCGCCGACAATGGCATCGGCGTCGCCGCCGCCCTGGCGGTCCTGGCCAGCAAGACCCTGGCCCACGGCCCCATCGAGGCGCTCATCACCATCGACGAGGAGACTGGCCTCACCGGCGCCAACGGCCTGCAGCCGGGCCGCCTCAACGCCAAGTTCCTCATCAACCTCGACAGCGAGGAGGAGGGCTACCTCACCATCGGCTGCGCCGGCGGTGTGGACACCATCGTCACCCGCAGGCTCGCCCACGCCGCGCCCGCCGCCGGCGCCAAGCCCTACCGCCTGAAGGTCTTCGGCCTCAAGGGCGGCCACTCCGGCATCGACATCAACGCCGGCCGGGGCAACGCCATCCGCATCCTCGCCCAGGTGCTCAGCGCCACCGGCTTCGAGTTCGGCATCGGTCTCGCCGCCATCAAGGGCGGCAACAAGCGCAACGCCATCCCCCGCGAGGCCTCGGCCCAGCTCTTCCTGGATCCCGCCAAGGAGCAGGCCTTCCGCGCCGCCCTGGCCAGCCACCAGGCCCACTGGAGCGCCGCCCTCGGCGCCTTCGATCCCGGCCTGCAGCTGGGCCTGGAGCCCGGTGACGCGACCCAGGTCATGACCGCCGCGGACGCCGACGCCCTCATCAAGCTCCTGCTGGCCCTGCCCCATGGCGTCGAGGCCATGAGCCCCGACATCAAGGGCCTGGTCCAGACCTCCACCAACCTGGGCGTCATCGACACCCGCGCGGAGGAAGTCGAAGTGAACCTGCTCACCCGCAGCTCCATCGACGCCTCCAAGGTCGCCCTCACGGAGCGCATCGCCGCCACCTGTGCCCTGGGCGGCTTCGAGGCCCACACTACCGGCGGCTACCCCGGCTGGAAGCCCGAGCCCAACGCCTCCCTGGTGCAGATCGTGAGCAAGACCAACGAGCGGCTCTTCGGCAAGCCCCTGGTCATCATGGCCATCCACGCGGGCCTGGAGTGCGGCCTCATCGGCGAGAAGTACACCCGCATGGAGATGGTCTCCATCGGCCCCAACATGTGGGACGTGCACACCCCCGACGAGCACGTGAGCATCTCCTCCGTCGCCAACTTCTGGAAGCTGCTCACCGGCGTCCTGGAGTCCGTGTAGCTCCTTCATTACCGGCCCTTGGCGCGAGCCTGGGGCCGTGATAACCTTGTCGATTGCCGCGTTCGCGCGGAAGCCATGGAGAGTTGTCCGAGTGGTTTAAGGAGCACGCCTGGAAAGTGTGTGTAGGTCAAAAGCTTACCGAGGGTTCGAATCCCTCACTCTCCGCCAGAAGAAGCCCGCTGACACTGAGTCTGCGGGCTTTTTTGCGTTTGGCAGTATCAATGGAATTAGGTTCGAATCCCCCCTCTGGGTCTCACTAGGGTCTCGTTTGCACTGATTTTCGAATGACCTGAAAATGGTTTGGGGCAAGGCCCCCCCTACCCCACCGTTCAGAGGAAGAGCACCGCCCAAGACCGCCCGTTGAGCCGGGAGCCGGGGACGTACAAGAGGTGGAGGCCCCAAAATGGCCAAGAGGGGCGTGGACCTTGTGAGGAAGTGGTTCAGCCAACCCTCTGCCTATGCCAGCCGAGGATCGGTTAGGCAAGGGCTCTGTTCAGCAGTTAGCACGTACCGCTTATGCAGTCATTATTTCGATCATTGCCGGTAAATCTCTACGGCTCTGCCAATAACCAGGCGATTACTATTTGATTATTATTTTGCCTGTGAATATTTTTGATAACTCACTGTTACCTTGTTTTTCAGCTTTTTTTAGTCTTTTGGTTTATTTTTATTGACAGTATTTAATTCGCCCAATATTCTACTGGATGGATTTATAAACAATAGTTTTGAGGGCCTTTTACCCCACCCTGAGCGCACCAATGTCTCAGTTGTTTTGTCATTTTGAGGCTATCGTATGGCAAACAAAACGATCACTGGGTTCCCACCGCCCGAAAACCCTGATGGACCAAAGAAAGAGCTCAAACCACTCGGAGGTTCGAAAGCTCCCTACGTCTGGCTGACCCCTGCTCATATGGTGAAGCGGTATGGGTTTTCGAAGTCATTCTGGTACATCCTCCGCAAAAACAGTGAGCATTTCGTCGGTGGCGGGACCGAGTTGATGGTGTGGGTAGGCGCGGCGGTGCCCACCGGCAAAATGCGATGTTGAACAAGCCCGTAGCGGCGAGGGCCGAGCAGACCGTTATGGGGAAATCGGGTCTGGC
>CAIPAY010000034.1 GCA_903863195.1 uncultured Holophagaceae bacterium | reverse complement strand
TCCGGTGACGCCGGCCCAGGTGCCCGCCAGCACTCGGAGGCGGCCCCCGGCGACGGGCTGCCACGGCAGGGTCTCCGGCTGCAGGTCCGTGTAGCCCGGCGCGGAGCCCTTCTGGACCCGGGGCAGGTTGATCCAGAGCTGGACGCCCTCGATGGCGCCCCCAGTCTCCAGGTGTTCGGGCACCGGCATCTCCGCGTGCACGATCCCCGCACCGGCGTTCATGAGCTGGGCGCCGCCGGGCCGCAGCAGCCCGGACCCCCCGGTGCTGTCCCGGTGCCGAAAGGCCCCCTGGATCAGGTAGGTCAGCGTCTGGAACCCGCGGTGGGGATGGGGCGGGAAGCCCGCGTCTGTGCCCGGCGGCAGGACCATGGGGCCAAAGTGGTCCATGAGCAGAAAAGGGTCCATGGCGCGAAAGGCTTCGGCGCCGCGCTGGCCCCGTCCCGGTACCAGCCGGGTGAGGGGCACCCGGTTGCCATCCTGAGTGGGCAGGCCTGAAACGAGAGCGACGACAGATTTGGCGGTCATGGGCACCTCAGGCGAGGTCGAAGAGAAGGACTTCCGAGGCGATCTCGGCGGAAAGGGTCAGACGGGGCTCGCCTTCGATGCGGGCGCTGTCGCCCGCCTGGAGCGTCTGCCCGTTCAGTAGCACCTGCCCCCGGGCCACCTGGAGGAAGCCGAAGCGGGTGGGCGAAAGCTGCGCCTCAACTTCACGGCCGGCCTCCAAGCGCGCCACCTGCACCCGGACGTCCTGGAAGACTTTCACGGAGCCCTCCGCGCCATCGGGGCTGGCGATGAGCCGCAGCCGGTTCTGAAAGTCCGCTTCCGCAAAGGCCACCTGCTCATAGCGGGGCGTGAGACCTGCCCGCTCAGGCAGGAGCCAGATCTGGAGGAAGTGGACCGGCTCCTCGTCCGACGCGTTGAACTCGCTGTGACGAATGCCGGTCCCGGCGCTCATCACCTGGGCCTCGCCCGGCCGGATCACCCCCTGGGTGCCAAGGCTGTCCTGGTGCTCCAGGGCCCCCGCCAGCACCCAGGTCAGGATCTCCATATCCCGGTGGCCGTGGGTGCCGAAGCCCTGCCCGGGCTGGACCCGGTCTTCGTTGAGGACCCGCAGCGCCCGGAACTGCAGGTGGGCGGGATCGTGGTAGTCACCAAACGAGAAGGTGTGGCAGGTGTCGAGCCAGCCGAAATCGAAATGGCCTCGGGTGGCGGCTGGTCGTTGGGTGATCATGGAGCCTCCTTGAATCATTATAGGTGTTGCAACTTCCATTGCAAGCATTGGGTGTGATTAATTCGAGGCGCCTGTGGCGAAAGGACTTATCTTTGGGGTGTCTGAAGGAGGACCGCCATGATCACTCGGGTGCTGGTGGGTGTGGACTTCTCCGCTGCTTCGAAACAGGCCCTGGAGCGGGCTGCGACCTGGGCGACCACCTGCGGGGCTCCGCTGGTGGCCATGCACGTCCTGCAGCCACCGGCGCCCATGCTGCCCGAGGCCCAGATCGCCCTGCCCGATCCCGCCTGGCTCCACACCATGGAGGACCATGCCCGGGAACAGCTGGAAGGCTGGCTGGAGGGCCATTCCGGGGCCACGGTCATCGTGAAGTGGGGCGGACCCGCCGAGGAGCTCATCGCCGAGGCGGATCCCCAGACCCTGCTGGTAGTGGCCCAGGTCGGCCACTCCACCCTGGAGCGCCTGCTCTTCGGCAGCACCGCCGCCCGCGTGGTCCGCCTTGCCCCCTGCGATGTGCTGGTGGTGCGCACCGACAAGCAGGCCTAGCCGGAGCTGCACTGGACCCGCCGGTAAACCGGGTCGGAGGTGGTGGTCGAGAATTGACCCCAGGGACCGACTGACCGATCAACGGACTAGATGGTCAAGTCAGCCAAACCCTCCCGTTCGACCCCAGGTCTTCGCGATCAGGCGGAGGCTCGGGTTGGCGCGAAGGCTTCCAAGCCGTCCGAAGCCCAGGAGCCTCTGCTGCCTGAAGCCGACCTGAAGGCCCTCCACGAGCTCCAGGTCTACTAGGTCGAGCTGGAGCTCCAGAACGAGGAGTTGCGGCGGGCGCAGGAGGAACTGAACGAAGTCAAGGCTCGCTACTACGACCTCTTTGACCATGCGCCGGCAGGTTATTGCACCCTCAGCGACAAGGGCCTGATCCTGGAGG
>CAIPAY010000033.1 GCA_903863195.1 uncultured Holophagaceae bacterium | reverse complement strand
GCGAGGCGGCGCAGGGTCTGCTTGACGATGCGGTCCTCGAGGCTGTGGAAGCTGATGACCGCGAGCCGACCCCCGGGGCGCAGCAGGGCCACGGCGGCCTCCAGGGAGGCGGCGAGGCGGTCCAGCTCGCCGTTCACGGCGATGCGGATGGCCTGGAAGGTGCGGGTGGCGGGATCGCTCTGGCCCTTGCGCTTGGCGGCCTCGCGGGGGATCACCTTGTAGACGGCCCGGGCCAGATCGCGGGTGGTCTCCAGGCGGCCTTCGTGCAGTGCCCACAGGATGGCGCGGGCGATGGGGCGGCTGGCCCGCTCCTCGCCGTACTGGTAGATCGCGTTCGCCAGGCTCTCGTCGGTCTGCTCGGCGATCCAGGCCCGGGCGGGCAGCCCGTGCTCGGGATCCATGCGCATATCGAGGGGCCCCTCGTCGCGGAAGCTGAAGCCCCGCTCGGGAGTGCGCAGCTGCAGGGTGGAGACGCCCAGATCGGCCAGGATGGCGTCAAAGCCGCCCGGAGCCTGGGCCACCTGCCAGGCCAGGAACTGAGGCTCGTCCCAGAGGTCTTCGTAGGCGCAGCCCAGGATGGTCAGGCGGGCATCGGAGCCCAGGCGCTGCCGGGCCCGGGCGCGGGCCTCGGGATCGCGGTCCACGCCCAGGTAGCGGGTCTCGGCGTCGGCCTTGGCCAGCAGGGCCTCGGCGTGGCCGCCCAGGCCCAGGGTGAGGTCCAGGACGCGCGCGGCGGGGGGCAGCACCAGGTGGTCCAGGACCTCCTGAAGCAGGACCGGCACATGGATGGGGGTGTCGAGGGCCGTCATCAGATGCCCAGGTCCGCGAGCTGCGCCAGGTCCTCGGCGCCCAGGGGCTCGGCTGCGAGCCGCCGCTGGAAGCCGGCCTTGTTCCACAGAGCCAGGTGATCCATCTGCCCCAGCACGGCCACCTCGCCGGTGAGCTGGGCCGCCTCGCGCAGGGTGGGCGGGATGACGAAGCGCCCCTGGGCGTCCGGCTCCACTTCGCTCCCGAAGTAGGCGGTGGTCTCCAGGAACTTGCGCTTGGCGGGGCTGGTGGACGGCAGGGCCGCCAGGCGGGCCTCGATGGCCTCCCAGACGGGCATGGGGTAGAGCCGCGCCGAGCGGCCGTCCAGCGAGGTCAGGTAGTGCCGCAGGGCTCCGCCCCCCACGCCCTGGGCGTAGGTCTCGAGCTCGGCCTTGAAGGAGGAGGGGAGCTTGAGGCGTCCCTTTTCATCCACCGTGGCCGGTGTGTTCCCGCGAAGTCGCAGCACCGGTATGACCTTTCAAGCAGCAACCCAGAAGGAGCCTGAAGACCGATGCAGGACCACTAATTCCCACTTCAATCCACTTTGTTCCACTGAGAACCACTTCAAAGTCTAGAAACATAACCGCAGTCAACAAGGGGGAATAAAAGCGAAAGTGACGTGGGGGTCATCTCTGGGCGGACAGGGCTCCGCCCCTGCACCGGGCGGGCGGGTCAGCGGCGGGATGCCTATGGGCAGACAGCCTCAGGGCGGGCAGGGACGCGGTTCCGTCCCTGCCCGCCCTGGCGTGTTCCTGCGGCGGCCGAGCGTCAGCGCGGCTTGGTCTCCGCCTCCTGGCGGAGCTGCTCCCAGATGTTCTTCAGCAGCGACGTGGCGATCTTGCCCTTGCCTGACGCCGTGGCGTAGTGGCCGGCGGGCAGCTTGGACCGCAGGGCCGCGACGCGATGAGTCAGCTCGCCCAGGTCCGCGCCTGGCAGGATGGCCACGAAGAGGCCGTCGCCCAGGCGGCAGAGCACTTCGTGATCCTCCAGGTGCTTCTTGATGATGTCCGAGACCCGCTGCCCTTCCCCCGACCACATCGTGGAGCCCGCGACGAGCCGGTAGCCCAGGAGACCCACCGGGCGGCCCACTAGGGTGGCGAAGGCGCAGAAGTGCTCGAGGCTGGCGTAGAGGTAGGGTCGCGTGTAGGCCCCGCCGTTGGGATCCTTGATGGAGCTCGGATCCGCGTCGAGGATGTGGGCGTCCTTCCGGCGCCTCAGCTCGGAGCGCTTCAAGAGGGCGCGCACCCGGGTCTTCAGCTCGGAGGCATCAAAGGGCTTGACCAGGTGCTCGTCGGCTTCGCTCTGCCAGATGCCCACCTGGAGCTCCAGGGCCCCGGATTCACAGGTCAGCAGGATGGTCTGGTCGGCGGTGGTGACATCGCCGCGCAGGCGAGAGACCAGGGTGCTGCCGGTGCCTTCGGTGAGGTCCTGGTCCAGGATCAGCAGGTCGGGCCGGTCCAGCCGCAGGCGCTCCACCAGCTGCTCCTGGGTCGCCACGCCCTGGATGTTCCAGCCCTCGTCCGCGAGCAGCTCCCTCAAGTGGTCGACCATGTGGCCCTGCGGGTCGAGGATGAGGATGTGGGCGGGCGGCCCCTCCAGTTCCTCGGCCGGGGTGTCCTCGGGGACGGCCTCGTGGGCGGACTGAAGCTGCCGCAGCAGCAGGAGGTTCCGGAGCCGAGTCTTCAGCTCCAGCAGGTGGGGCGGCTTGTTCAGGAAGTCATCCGCGCCCGCCTGGTAGCCGCCGTCCTTGGCCTTGGCTCCCAGCATCGTCAGGAGCACCACGGGAATGTTCTGAGTGGCCGGGGTCGTCTTGATGAGACGGCACAGGTCCAGCCCGCTCATGCCGGGCATGAACACGTCGAGGAGCACCATGTCCGGGGGGTCCGCCTGGATCAGGACCCAGGCCGCATCCCCATTTTCCACGGGCACGACCTGGTAGCCGATCATCCGCAGCTGGGCCTCGAGGTAGCGGCGGAAGACCACATCGTCATCCACCACCATCACCCGCAGGGACTCCGTCACTTCAGGCTGCGCTTCATTCATGGCACTTCTCCAACCGGATGCTCCATCTGACGTGCTTGGAACTGGTCTTCAATCCTGAACAGATCTTTCCTGGAATCAAGGGCTAAAGGTCTGTGCAACTTGCCGGAACTGCTCGAAGTCGCGGATGAGGCCGGGCAGGCAGCAGCGGAAGGCCTTCAGGTCGCCGGCCAGGACCACCCTCTCCAGCTCCCGGACCCCCACCAGCAGGGTTGCGGCCCCCACGGTGGCGGAAGACCCCTTGAGGAGATGGCACTCCAAGGCGGCCGTTGCCAGATCGCCGGAGGCCAGGGCTGACTGCAGGAGGGCCAGGTGCCGGGGACAGTCCTCCAGGAACCCACGGAGCACCGAGCCTGCTGCGCCGCGGTTACCCATCAGGCGCCCGAGGAACGCCTCCTCAGCGAAGATGATCGGGGGCGCACCGTCACCGAGCGGGGAAAGGGCCAGGGGCAGGCGTCGGGAGCCCATGCCACTGGAGAGGTAGCGCTCCAGGACGGTCAGGAGCGCCCGGGGCTCCAGGGGTTTGGTCAGGTAGTCATCCATCCCCGCGTCGAGGCAGAGCTGGCGATCCTCCGCCATGGCATGGGCCGTCAGGGCCACCACCACCACGTGGGGGTTGCGGACTCCGGACAGGGGGTTGCGGAGGGTGGTGGTGGCCTCCAGGCCATCCAGCTTGGGCATCTGAATGTCCATCAGCACCAGGTCGTAGTCACCCTCCCGGAGCGCCTGGAGGGCCTCCATGCCGTTGCAGGCCACCCGCACCCGGAGGTTCCACTGCTCGAGGATCGCCAGGGCCAGCTCCCGGTTCACGAGGTTGTCCTCCACCAGGAGGAGGCTGGCGCCCTGGAAATCCCGGAGACCGATGGCAGTCTCCTCCTCACGGACCGGGGCCTCCTCGGCCACCAGACTCCGCTCCCGAAGCAGGGCCGTGAACCAGAACTCGGAGCCCTGGCCTTCCACGCTGGTCACGCCGATCTCGCCGCCCAGCAGGTCGGCCAGCTGCTTTGAGATGGCCAGTCCCAGCCCCGTGCCGCCGGCCCGCCGGGTGGTAGAGGCGTCCACCTGGCTGAAGCTCTGGAAGAGCTTCCCCAGCTGCTGTTCGGGAATGCCGATGCCGGTATCCCGCACGGCGAAGCGCACCAGGACGTTGGCTTCGTTCACGCGCTGCGAGCTGCCCTGCACCGTCACCTGGCCGGCGTCGGTGAACTTCAGCGCATTGCCCACCAGGTTGACGAGCACCTGGCGCAGCCTGCGGGCGTCCCCCCAGAGGACGCGCGGTGTCTCCGGATCCAGGGCCAGCTCGAACCGAAGCCCCTTCTCCCGGGCCTTCGTCGCCATGGTGGTGCCCACCTCCTCCAGGAGTCCCTGCAGGTCGAACGCCTCTTCGTCCAGCTCGAGCTTGCCCGCCTCGACCTTGGAGAGGTCCAGGATGTCGTTGATGAGCGCCATGAGCGCCTGCCCGCTGAGCCGGGCCAGCTCGGCGTAGTGCCGCTGCTGGTCGTCGAGACGGGAGTCCAGGAGGAGACCGACCATGCCCAGGACCCCGTTCATGGGGGTGCGGATCTCATGGCTCATGTTGGCCAGGAACTCGCTCTTGGCCTGGCTGGCCGCCACGGCGAGGTCGCGCGCTTCCCGGACGGCCTGCTCCGCCTCCTTGCGATCGGTGATGTCCAGGAGGATGCCGTTCCAGCGGGTCCCTCCCTCCGGCATGGCCGTGACGGCAGACTCCAGCCGGAACCAGCGGATCGACTCGCCGATCCAGACCCGGCCCTGCCACTCGAAGAGGCCCAGGCTCTGGGTCGCCCGTGCGACGGCTTCCAGGAAGCTCCCGAGGTCCTCGGAGTGCAGCCGCGACAGGATCCCCGCCTGGAAGAGGGACTCATCGCCGGGGTCCAGGGCCAGGAGCTGAAGGGTGCGCTCGCTGACGTATTCCAGAGCGATCCTGCCCACGGTGTCGATGGTCGCGGTGTAGACCCCCACCGGGATCCGGGCGGTCAGCTCGTCGTAGCGATCCTTGCTCAGCTGCAGAGCCAGCTCGGCCGTCTTCCGCTCGCTGATGTCGGTGTCGATGCCCATGACCCGGGTGACCTCGCCCCGCGCATTCCAGGCCGTGATCTGCCCCGAGGAGAAGAGCCAGCGCCAGCTGCCATCGCGGTGCCGCATCCGGAGCTCGACCTTGTAGGCCGGAAGCTCCCCCTGGGCGTGCCGGCGGTAGGTCTCCTGGGCCTGGCCCAGGTCATCGGGATGGACCAGCGAGCTCCAGGAGTCGCTCTTGTCCTCCAGGTCCCCGTGCCGGTAGCCGAGCATGGCCAGCCACTGGTCGCTGAAGTAGGTCCGGTCCAGCGTCGTGTTCCAGTCCCAGAAGCCCATCTGCGAGGCATCGAGGGCGATCCGGAGCTGCTCCCGGCTCTCCCGCAGATCCTCTTCCATCTGCTTGCGCTCGGAGATGTCCGTGCGGATGGCGATGTAGGCGACCGGTTCCCCCAGCTCTCCCTCGATGGGCACGAGGGTGGCTGCCAGCCAGTACAGGTGGCCATCCTTGGCCCGGTTGCAGAGCTCACCGTGCCAGACCTTGCCGACGCGGATGGTGTCCCACATCGTCTGGTAGAACCCAGGCGGGTGTACGCCCGACTTGACCAGGCGATGGTTCGCCCCGACCAGCTCCTCGCGGGAATACCCACTGGTTTCACAAAACTTGTCATTCGCGTAGAGGATCACGCCCGCCGTGTCCGTGACCGTGACGATGGCGTGCTCGTCGAGGGCCATCTTCTGCTGCTCCAGCTCCAGCAGCGCCTTCCGGCGGTCCGCCAGGAGCTCTCCCATGAGCGCGGACAGCCGGGCCAGGTCCGTGGTCTCGGAGCCGATCTCGGCCCTGCCCTGGGACCGCAGCAGGGCGTTGGCGCTGCTCCGCATGGCCTGCACGACCTGCGCCTGCGCTTCGGCGAACTGCTGGAGCCGCTCGTTGGCCTGGATGAGCTCATTGGAGCTGAGGTCGAGGCTCCGCGTCCGCAGCTCCTGGTCCCGCTCGTGCTGCAGGTAGGTGCCCTCGACGCGCCCCAGGAAGTCACCGAAGCCACGGAGGAGGCGCCGCACGGAATCAGGCACCGACGGGTCGAGCTGCACCAGGCTCACCTCCCGCAGCAGGCCCTCGAGCTCGTGCTGTTCCGGGAGCTTGAGCGCCCGCTTGAGTTGCCGCTGGAGGAGTCGCTGCACGCTCAACGCTCCCCGAGGCAGGTCACGGCCATGGTCTGGTTGTGGAGTCGGCAGTCCCCGGGCGCCAGGGGCGCGAACTCGCCGTACGAATAGAACCCGGCCAGGGTCATTCCCTTCCCCAGCACCTCCCGGACCACCTCGAGCTCATCGTCGACGGCGTCACCCATGACGAGGTGCCGCCCGACGCAGCTCACCAGGAGGGCCAGCCCCGGGTCCGCTTCGGAGCTCCGCAGGCTGCCGGCGAGCCGGGCGGCCACCTCGGCCCCGTCCACCAGGTCATCCTGGGAGGCGTGCATGAGCCGCAGGTAGCCGCCCGATGCGATCTCGCCCGCCAGGGTCAGGGACCCTTCGGCCTCATCGATGCCAAGGATGGTCCGGATGAGGCCGAGCCGGCCCCGCTCCGGGTCGAGGATCTCGAAGGGGAACAGCAGCCCTGAGTGGGGCAGGTCCTTCGCGTGCTCCCCGAGGTAGCGCTTGTAGATGTTCAGGGCGGGCTCCCCGTCCAACTCGTAGAGGATGTTCTCCTGGCAGCGGGTGACCTTGCGGGCGGGGCCGAAGGGGGTCCAGCCCCCCCGGCATCCGTGGGAGAGGACCAGCCCCTCCCCGCCGAGGCCCACAGCAACGAGGCCGTCCGGGGTGATTCCCGAGGGACCGAGGGTCAGAGTCTCCACGAAGGCGCCGTCGTCTCCAGCGAGGCCGCCCGAGATGGTTACCTGCGCGCCGACTTCGGAGGCCAGCCCGGCGAGGAGGGCACTGCCGTTGACGCCGATCCCCTTGCCGAAAAGCAGCACGGCCCGCAGGTCGGGCCGCTTCAGGGCCACCCCGAGGGCAGCGCCGGCAGTTCGGCAGCTTTCCATGCTGGGCACGGCGGCCTCGGCGACCTGGAGGGTGATCTCCCCGTGGAAGCGCACAGCGGTGATCACGCAGCTCTGCTCGGAGCGGCCCTGGTCACTGATCTCGCCGGCGGTGGAGCAGCCCACCAGGGCGGCGCGGGGAAAGGCCGACCTTAGCTCGGCGAAGCGGCCCGGCAGACGCAGGGCCCGGACGCTGCCGAAGACCAGGACCAGCTGGGGATCCAGCTCTGTCAACGCCAAGAGCTGCCCCTCACCCAGGGGGGCGGACTCCTGCACGATCTGGCGGCACTCCATGGGTTTCCTTCCTCGAGACTGGAACTTCTGATGACCGGTTCAGGCAAACCGTTCCTGGCGAAGGCTTTCCAGCTTGCGTTCGAGGCGGAGGATCCGGGCGCGCAGGCCCGGATAGCGGCCCGCGGTCGCAGGGTGGTTCTCGGCCTCGATGGCCGTGCGGAAGAGGCCGATGTTCAGCTTGAGCACGCTCTCGGCGACGGCGAACTCCGCCTCGGCATGGGGCCGGTCCTCCAGCTTGAAGTACAGCTTGGCCAACAGGTAGGTCGCATGGATGGTCTGCTTCTTGGAGCGGACCCGATCCCTCAGGTAGAGGATCGCCCGGGGGTTGTTCTCATCGAAGACCCGCCGCACCCGCTCGACCCAGCCCTCGGCCCAGCGGCGGGCCGCCTCGACCTCTGGATCCAGGGGGGGCGCTTCGGCTTCCGGGCCGGACGCTCCCCCGTCACCGAGGCCCAGCAGCGCCTGCTCCTGCCCGCTGAGCAGCCCGCGCATCCGGGTGAGAGCCGCCTCCATGGCAGCTTCGCCTGGCCCGTGGGTGGTGAGCTTCCGGAAGCGGGCCTGGATGGCGTCCACCAGCTCGGTAGGGTGGAAGGGCTTGGTGAGGAAGTCATCGGCCCCGGAGGTCATGCCGCGGCGTTGGGTGTCCCGGTCCGTCAGGGAGGTCAGGAAGATGAAGGGCACCCGGGCCAGGCGGGGCTCCTGCTGAGCCGCAGCCAGCACGCCGAAGCCGTCCAGCCCGGGCATCACGATGTCGCAGACCACCAGATCCGGGGGTCGCTCCTGCAGCCGGGCCAGGCCCTCGGTCCCGTTTTCGGAAGACTCGGTCTCGAAGCCCAGCGCCCCCAGGAGCAGCTCCGTGCTCAGGCGGATCGTCGGGTCGTCGTCGATGATGAGGATCCGGGGCATCGGGTTCAAAGCTCCAGGCGGAGATGGCAGCAAGCCACGGAACCAGAATAGTCGAAAGCGCCCACGGCTGGAGCGGACAGACGCTGCCGACATCCATTGAATTATTTTTTAAATAAAAAAATAATTCAATTTGGAAAACGATCTCGCCTCATGGCCGAAATGGGGGACTCGGGGCTACCGGCAGACCCGGCTGCCGAGGGGCTTGCCGCCGATGACGTGGAAGTGCAGGTGGTAGACGCCCTGCCCGCCTTCGATGCCGCAGTTGGTGGTGAGGCGCCAGCCGGCCTCCGCCACGCCGTGGTCCCGGGCCAGCTGGGCGGCCACACCCGGAATGCGGGCGGCGGCCTCGGCGGTCGCGGGCGTCAGATCGTTCAGGTTCTCGCAGTGGGCCTTCGGGATGAGCAGGAGGTGCACCGGCGCCTGCGGATTGATGTCCTTGAAGGCGAGCAGGGTATCGTCTTCATAGACGATCGCAGCGGGGATCTCCTTCCGCACGATCTTGCAGAACAGACAGTCGCTCATCGGGGACCTCCCATGTTTCACCTCATTCTCTATCAGCCGGAGATTCCGCAGAATACCGGAAGCATCGGGCGGCTCTGCGTAAACAACAACGCCAAGCTCCACCTGATCCATCCCCTGGGCTTTGACACCTCGGACGCCCAGGTGCGGCGGGCCGGGCTGGACTACTGGGAGAAGCTGGACCCGGTCCACTACCTGGACTGGGACGATTTCCTGGCCCGCAATCCCGCCAGCAACCTGTGGTTCTTCACCACCAAGGGCGCCCGGCGCCATACCCAGGTGCCCTGGGCCTATGGCGATGGCCTGGTGTTCGGCCGGGAGACCGTGGGGCTGCCCCCGGAGCTCCTCGAGGCCCATGCCGACCACCTGGTTCGGATCCCCATGCTGGGGGACCACCACCGCAGTTTGAACCTCGCCCAGGCCGCAGCCGTTGGTCTTTACGAGGCGCTGAGGCAGACTGAAAGCTGGTAGAGCCGAGGAGCCCCCCATGAGCCAAGCACCGATCCGCATCGTCATTGCCAAGCCGGGCCTCGACGGGCACGACCGGGGCGCCAAGGTGGTGGCCCGCGCCCTGCGTGATGCCGGCATGGAAGTGATCTACACGGGGCTGCGCCAGACGCCGGTGCAGATCGTTGCGGCCGTGGTGCAGGAGGACGCCCGCGTGCTCGGCATGAGCATCCTCAGTGGCGCCCACAACCAGATCTTCCCCGAGGTCATGCGGCTCTTGAAGGCCCAGGGCGCCGAGGACGTACTGGTCTTCGCCGGCGGCATCATCCCCGACGAGGACATCGCCGCCCTCAAGGCCATCGGCATCCGGGAGATCTTCCAGCCGGGCACCAACACCGACGACATCGTCGCCTTCATCCGCCAAGCGATCCAGGACTGAGGGGCGGCATCCCATGGCCAAGGCCACGCCGCTGTTCGAGTGCACGGCCTGCGGAGCGCGCCACCCCAAGGCGCTCGGCAAGTGCACGGCCTGCGGGGCGTGGGACTCGGTGCAGGAGGTGCGCGGGACCCTGAAGCGGGACCTGCAGCGGGCCGGCTCGGCCTTCGCCCAGAGCCACTACTCCGGCCCCGTGGCGCTGCAGGACGTGGAAGTCTCGGATGCGCAGCGCGCCCCCACCGGCATCGTCGAGCTGGACCGGGTGCTGGGCGGCGGCGTGGTGCCGGGCATGGTGGTGCTGCTCGGTGGCGAGCCTGGCATCGGCAAGTCCACCCTGCTGCTGCAGTGGGCCGCCACGGCCGAGGGCACGGTGCTCTACGCCAGCGGTGAGGAGAGCGAGCGCCAGATCAAGCTGCGGGCCCAGCGCCTCGGCGCGGAATACCCGGGCATCCACCTGCTGGCGGAGACCGACGTGCGCCGCATCCTGGAGGAGGCCGAGCGCATGAAGCCCGGCCTGCTGCTGGTGGACAGCATCCAGACGCTTTTTGATCCGGACTTCGAGAGCAGCGCGGGCAGCGTGAGCCAGGTGCGCGGCTGCGCGGCCCTGCTCACGCGCTGGGCCAAGACCACGGGCACGCCCCTGGTGCTGGTGGGCCATGTCACCAAGGACGGCAGCCTCGCCGGTCCCAAGGTACTGGAGCACCTGGTGGACACGGTGCTGGCCTTCGAGGGCGACCGCCACCACCACCACCGCCTGCTGCGCGCCCTGAAGAACCGCTTCGGCGCCGCCTTCGAGCTGGGCGTCTTCGCCATGACCGAGCGGGGCCTGGTGCCCGCCGAGGGCAACCCGTTCTTTCTCGATGCCGAGCCTCGCCCCGGCTGCGCCGCCACGGTGGTCCTGAGCGGCACCCGGCCCATGGTGGTGGAGATCCAGGCCCTGGTGGCTTCGGCGGGCCTGGGCATCCCCCGGCGCACCGCCCTCGGCATCGACGGCCAGCGGCTGGCCATGCTCTGCGCTGTGGCCGAGCGCCGCGGGGGCGTGCAGCTCCACGACCGGGATGTCTACCTGAACGTCGCCGGTGGTCTCGAGATCGAGGATCCCGCCGCAGACCTCGCCGTCATCGCCGCCCTCTGCAGCAGCGCCGGCGGCCGGCTGCTGGCCGAGAAGTGCCTCTTCATGGGCGAGGTGGGCCTCACCGGCGAAGTGCGGCCCGTGGCCCAGCTGCCCCTGCGCCTGCAGGAAGGCGCCCGGCTGGGCTTCAGCTGCGCCGCCGTGCCCCGCATCGGCCTGGAGGGCCGGAGCCCCCTGGACCTGTTCCCGGAGGTGAGCGTCGAGCGGCTGCGGGGCAAGGCCTGGCTCAAGGGCCTGGTGGAAGAGTAGGCCTCAGCCGGAGAGTCCCAGCAGGTCCTCCAGCCCGGGCAGCAGCACTTCCTTGAAGGCCAGGGGCTGCGCCGGCACCAGCACCAGCCGTCCCACCTTGGCGGCCAGGGTCAGGCGGACATCTTCCTGCTGCTTGAGCACCACCACCCGGACCTGCTCCGGCAGCCCGTTGCTGCGCAGGGATTCGAGGATCTCGAGCGCCGTGTTCGGGCCCACCTGCTGGTTCATCAAGATGAGGTCCAGGGCCACCTTGCGGGTCTTGCTGAGCGCGGGCAGCCAGCCCCGGGCCTCGTGGATGCCGCGGAAGCCCTCGGCCCGCAGCCGGGCGGCGAGGAACTCGCGCTCAAGGTCATTCTCCACGACCACCAGGATCTGGCGGCTGCAGCGCTTCAGGAGCCGCTGCGTCTCTGCGGGCGAGAGTGTCTCGATGGGAGGTTTCGGGGGTCGCTGGGGCTCGACGGCAGCTGGAGGGGCCTCGGGCACAGCGGACACTTCGGCGGCAGTTCCGGTCTCGGGGCCGCCGCCCTCGGGCGGAGCCTGCTCCGTCTGTCTCGGTTTCCGGGGAAATCCCACACAAGGCTTCGGAGCCCTTGCCAGAAGCAGTCGGCTGATGACCTGCGTCTCGAACCCACCCTTGGTCGGAAAGGATAGGCCAACCACCAGGCCTTCAGAGCGGGCTTCACAGTGTGAGAGGACTCCGGAGAGGTCCATGACGGGTGCATTCGGAATCTCCTTCAGGCGGATGAGGCCCAGCTTGGTGACGGAAGACAGCACGTCCCGCCGCAGCGCGAGGCGCCGGTCCGTCTGGATGTCGATGGCCTTTTCCAGGCGGAAGGCGCAGCCGTCCTGGCCGAGGTTGAGCAGCTGCCCGCTGAGCCCCACGCCTTCGAAGAGGGACTCCAGGGCCACCACCTGGGCCTTCTCCCGGATCCCGAAGCGCATCCGGGCTCCCATCCGGCGGTCCGCATAGCTGAGGTATTCCGGCAGGCGGAACTCGTTCCGCACCGAGCTGGATCGGCCCAGGCACTCGGCCCTGGCCAGGAACCGCTGGCCATCCAGGTTGAACCAGAACTCCGTGATCATGCCCTTCCCGGGCTCCCGCACCGGATGGCTCCGCAGGCGGACCGCAAAGGTTCCCTTCGCTTCACTGATCTGCTCCAGGCGCACCGAGTAGGGTTCGAGGTTGTCCCCGGGCAAGTGGGCGAGCAGCTCCGAGCCCTGGCGGAACAGGGCTTCCAGGTAAGCGATGATCTGCTCCCGGTCCCGCAGGACGGGCGCCAGATCAGACGGCTCCTGTTTCGAGAACACGTTAAACCAGGCCAAGGGGACTCCTCACGCGCCCTCTATCGGCGAGGCCAGGGCCGCCCCAAGTTGTCTGTACACCGAGGGATCTCCTGTCTGAACGCCCTTTCTCGGCGACCAGGTGACGCGGATGCACAGCCCCCTTCCATCGGGCATCTGAAGACGACCGGGAAAATCTCAGGAGACCCCGGGCGGCCCTTCACTGGTGAGCCGAAGCCACAGCGAGTCCGGGTCCAAACTGTCTAGAATTTTCTTACGAGCCAGCCTCCTGCTCACCCCGCGCGCCAGGGACCCCAGGGACGTTCGAGGCCCACCGGAATCCAGCAGGCCCGCTGCGGCCTGGGCCTGTTCCGGCCAATCCAGGAATATTCCAGGTGCCGCGAGTCCTGGACTGGCCTAGGCTCGTGGGATGACCTGGAAGCCCCGCCCCCGCATGGAGATGGACCTCCACACCCTGCCCCTCGATCCGCGCCAGGGCTACCTGCTCTCGCTGCTGGACGGCAGCCAGGATGTGCCTGCCCTCGCGGCCATCCTGAACACGGCGGAAGCGGAAGTCTCAGGCATGCTCGCGGCGTTGGTGGCCTGCGGTGCCGTGGTCCCCGACCCAGCGGAGTCCCAGGCGCCGGCGCCAGCGGCAGCCCTGCCCGGGCGGGAGGACCTCGACGCCGAGGACCCCCTGCCCCTGGAGTCCGCCACCCACCGCCAGCTGTTCGAGCAGCGCCTGCACGCCAGGCCCGCGGATGAGCGGGTTGCCCTGGCCCACCAGGCCCAGGAGCCGGAGCTGAGCGCCCTCTGCTTCGACCCTGCGGCTGAGGTCATCCGCGCCCTGCTGGAGAACCCCCGGGCCGGGCTGCTCCAGGCCCGCCTCATCGCCTCCCACCACCGCACCGCCGTAGGGCTGGAGGCCCTGGGAGCCCGGGCCGCCCTGGTCACGGACGCGGGCGTCCGCCGGGCCCTGCTCCAGAACCCGCTGCTGCCCGCGGGACTCTTCCGCCGCCTCTGGTCCCCCAAGCGCCTGCTGGAGCACTACCTGGTGGCCACCTCCCGCGAGGTGCCCGAGCAGGTGCGCGCCATGGCCCGCGACCTCCTGCGCACCACGTTCAACCAGCGCACCGGCGAGGAGCGGGCGGAGCTCATCCTCACTACCGAGGGGCGCTGCCTGACGAGCTTGGTGGGCCTCACCCTGGATGGCCACACCACCGCCCTGCTCTGCCGCCGCACCTACGTCTCCACCCTGCTCATCCAGAACATCGCCCGCTGGAGCGCCGCGCCGCCCGCCCTCATCGCCCACCTCCGCCGCCAGGAGGTGGTCAAGCGGAACCCCGTCCTGCGCCAGCTGCTGGAGCGGCACCCGAACGCAAGCTGACGGGGTCGCCCCTACTGGGCCACGCAGTTACCCACGGCGACGTTGAACCCCGCGACCGTCCCACCCGTGGCCAGAGTGTTCCCCGACACGAAGCCGATCGCCACCGGGGCGTTCACGGCCACAATGCCGGGCTTCAGCTGCAAGCAGACCCGCGCGAGCGGCTGCCCAAAGCTCTGCGTTCCGAACTTCTGGAAGACCGCCCCCTGAAGGGTGCCCTGGCCATTGTCCTTGCCGATCAGGACCGGGGTGGCGGCTCCCAGGCTGAAGGCAAGGTTCTCCACCAGGCTCTGGGCTGAGGGCGGTGCGGTCCAGGCCAACTTGGTAGAGTCCGTGGTCAGGATGAATGCCACCCCCTGGCCCCCCTGGTCCGCGGGACCCGTCAGGTCCAGGACCAGCTTGCCAGGGGTGGAAAGGCCCGTGTTCTTCACCAGCCGGAACCCCGTCCCGGCCGGGTCGGTATAGCTCAGGGTCGTGGCGTAGACCGGGCTCGGCGAGGGAGCGGGGCTGGTCGTGCCCCCACCCCCGCCGCCACAGGCCAGGAGCGCCGCGAGAGCGAGGATTCCGTGAAGGGCCGCAAGCCGTCGCATCATGAGATCTCCCTAGAGCCCGGCCAGCAGCAGGGCCAGGTCCGCATCATCCACGAAGCCGTCCCCGTTGAGGTCGGCCGGGGAGTTCGCGACAGGAACGCCCGGCGCATAGAACGTGAAGAAGGTCGCCAGGTCCAGGACGTTGACCACCCCGTCGCCGTTGAAGTCCAGGGTTCTCACGATCACTGTGAGCCGAGCCGCCGCACTGCTGACCTGCCCAACCGTGCCCGTCACCACCACCTGATACTGATAGCCACCCATGACCGCCGTGGCGCCGGTGATGGAGAGCGTCGCCGTGGTGGCGCCGGAGTAGACCCCGCCATTGGTGACGCTGGCGAAGGCTCCGCCCGAGCTCACCTGCCACTGGTAGCTGAGGCCGGTGCCGGTGGCCGTGACGCTGAAGCTGGCG
>CAIPAY010000032.1 GCA_903863195.1 uncultured Holophagaceae bacterium | reverse complement strand
GTGAGTGGCCAGCCAGAAATTGGAATCCAGCACGGCGCGCATCATTTCCATGGTGTCGCCGGCTTCGCCCAGGTGCTGGGCCACGATCAGCGAGGCGAACCCGAAGATGGAGGCCATGGCGGTGCCGAAGCCCTTGCGGTACATCTTCTCCACGATGAGGCCCAGGATCACCACGCCCCAGCCCACGAAGACAGCGGAGGAATAGAGGTTGGTGACCGGGGGACGGCCCTGGAGGATGATGCGGGCGGCGAGACCCAATGTGTGGACGATGGCGCCGGAGAAGAGCAGGGCGTAGGCGGTGGGACGCAGCACCTCGGGCTTGTAGACCCAGGAGATGCAGGCGGCCATGAAGGACGCCAGGAAGATGATCATGCCCACGAAGAAGGGCTGGGAGCGGTTGAAGACGACTTCCCGGCCGGCCTGGCCGAGGGCATCCGGCTTGAGGGTGTTCACCTGGCGGTTCATGTCAGCCAGAGCCTGGTTGAACGTCGCGGGGTCGTTGTTTACGTAGGCGGCGTTCATCCGGGCCAGGGGCACCAGACCGGGATGCAAGGGGCCGCCGGTGTTGGCGGCGGTGAGGGCCTGGCCCACGCTCTGCCATGCCTCGGGGGGCGCCCCGGCGGTGGGCGGCAGGATGCGGAAGTGCGCCAGCTGGACCAGGTCCTGGTGGCGCACGTTGGCCTCGGCGGTACCCAGGGACTGCAACTCCCAGCCCAGGCCCGGCGAGCCGGCCAGCTGGAGGGTGTTGCGCAGCTTGTAGTAGAGGTAAACCCGCTCGAAGAGGTTGACGACGGCGCTCTGGAACCGGGTGCGCTTCTGGGCCGCGATGGGCTGAGCGGTGGCGGCCTGCTTCTGGATCTCGTCCAGGTGGGGACCCAGCTCTGCGAAGCTGAAGTAGTTGCGGGCCTGGGTCTGCTTGGCGCCGATGAGGCCCAGCACGTCGAGGTCGTCGATGACGAAGATGGGCTGCTGATCGGCCACCTGGGGACGGAACAGCACGTCCAGGAGCCACTCGTCGGGACTCACGTTGTGGCCGGCGTGGCGGAAGCCCTGGCGGCTGTGAATGACCAGCAGGGAGTTGCGGGCCACGGAGTCCAGGGGCTTGACGCGGCCGCCCTCAAGGATGGGCAGGGTGCCGAAGCCGGCGACGTCGAAGCCGCGGACCTTGCCGGCGGGCAGGGCGAAGGTGAGGGCGAGGGCCAGGGCAAGGCCCCCGGCGATCCAGGAGAGGTACTTGGTGAGGAAGTTCATGGTCAGGCCTCCTTCTTGTCCTGCCGCCGCTTGAGGGAACGGCGGAGGACGATGGCGAAGTGCACGAGCAGGCCGATCGAGACCAGCACGCAAGACACATACGGGAGAAGCCAGCCGGGATTTTCAACCACGGAAAGGACGGACAGCGTGTCGTTCTTGCCAAAACTCGCCTGGTAGAAGGTCTTGCCTTCGTAGCGCAGGGGCTGGTTCATGTAGATCAGCACCTCGCGGGATTCCTTCTGCGAGGGATTCACCACCTGCACCAGGCTGGAGAAGTTCTTGGGGATGTCGGTGCCGGGATAGACGTCGTGCCGGAACTGTTTGAGGGTGAACGCAAAGGGCAGGTAGAAGCGGCGCAGGCGCATGGCCAGGAGGTAGGTGTGCCCCTCATGGGTGAAGGCCTGGGGAGCGCCGATGGCCGCCGAGGCCAGCCAGATCCCGTAGCTGCGGCCGCCGGCCATGGGCTCGACAAAGGCCGAGGCCTGGTTCATCTCGGCATCCGCGGTGACCGTCGGCTGCTCCACGACGAGGACGCCGGGGCCCACGCCAGCAGTGGCCATGGAGGTCTGGCCCGCAGGCAGGTTGGAGAGGTCGGCGTTGGCGTAGTACTTCTTCACGCTCAGTGTGAGGGGTGTGCCAGGAACGGGAATGGTCCCGCCCCGGGAGAGCGCCGTGTCGGGGATCGAGTAGACCTCATCCCACGTGGGATCGGTGACGTCGATGAGCGCCAACTCGAAGTTCTTGTAGCTCTGGACGTAGTTGACGGTCTGGCCGACCTCGATGGACATGTTGGTGTCCACCTGCATCATGCCGGCCACGAACTCGCCCGCGAACAGCACGACGAGACCCGCGTGGATGAGCCACAGGCCGGACTTGGCCCAGGTGCGCTTGAGCTCGAGAGTCTTGGCCGTCAGGTTGATGGTGAGGAGCAGGCCCACCAGGGCCGCCCCCGGGAACACCGGGACCGGGAAGGGCAGGGCCGCGAACTGGCGCCAGACGATGAAGCTGCGCATGTAGGCGTTCACGGCGCCGGCGGTGCCCATCTCCACCTGGGCCAGGGTGCAGAGCACCACGAGGGCCATGAGCAGGGCCAGCAGGACGATGGTGAGCTGGATGGACTTCAGAAACTTCCAGGTTTGGAGGGCGAGTGACTTAATCAAGGTGGAGGCTCTCCAGGATGTGCATGAAATCAGGCTTCGCCTTGGCCACGGGGCCCGCGTCGCCGGTCATCTTCAGGAACCAGGTGTTGCCGTCCGGCGTGGAGATGTAGCCCGCCACCATCCGGCTCTTGGCCTTGCCTTCGCTGCTGAAGTCATAGACGTTCAGGGGGCCGGCCTTGGTCTTCATGGCCGTGCGGGCCTTGGCCAGCCCCGGCTCGTCCAGGGGCGGCAGCTCGATCTGACCCCGCCAGCGGTTGACGTTCGCCAGCTCGCCGCCCGCGGGCCCGGGCAGCACCACCACGGTGGCCTCCAGCTTGCCGTCGATAGGCGCCTTGAAGGTGGCGAAGCGCATGCCATCGCCGGGAGCCGAGGTCCAGCCCTTGGGCAGGGACCACTTCAGCGCGGCCTTGCCCGAGGGGGTCGGTGGCGCCGGCATGTCGGAAGGGCTGCCCGTGCGCTCGCCCATGGGCTGGGGAGGCATGGCGGGCCGGGCGTTGGCGGGGGCGTTGGGGGCCTCCCTGGGCACCCGGTAGTGGGCCACCTGGTCGCGCTGGCAGCCAAGGGCCAGAAGGGCCAGACCGACCGCAGTCAGCAGGGGGCGCATCTCAAAGGATGCGCGAGGGTGATGAGAAGAAATCAATGGGTTCGGCAAGGGGCTTCCTCGGTGACATTACAGGGTATCGGACCTTGCGATTCGGGGGTAGGTCGAATTTCGCCAATACCTTATAGGCATTTAGGTTTAAGTGCACGGAAGAGGGACCTTTCCGGGCAACAATCTGGACCTGGCGCCCATGTAACCTGGACCCATGACGGCCTTCGATCCCTGGGAACCCTATCGCGACCTGCGCTTCGCCGGGACGCGGGAGCATCCCCGCTTCGGCACTTGCTTCATCGCCGAGGGCCGGATCCTGGTAGAGGACCTGCTGGCCGCAGGCCGGGACGGGCAGATGCGGGTGATCTCCGTGGCTGCCACCGCCGCCGCCGCGGCGGCGGTCCGACCGCTGCTGCCGCCGGACACGGAGCTGCTGGTGGCGGAACCCTCCGTGCTGTCCTCGCTGGCCGGGTTCCCCTTCCACCGCGGCCTCATGGCCTGCGCCGCGGTGCCGTCGCCAACACCCGCTGCCGACCTGGTAAAGGCCCGCCGCCTGCTGGTATTGCCCCGCCTCTATGACAGCGAGAACCTGGGTCTGCTGCTGCGGAGCGCCGCGGCCCTGGGACTGGACGGCGTGCTGGCGGGGCCGGGGCCTGGCCTCTGGAGCCGCCGCACCGTACGGGTCTCTATGGGCGCCGTCTGGCGCATCCCGGTCTGGCACGCGGAAGATCCCTGGCCCGCGCTCGCACACTGGAAGGCGGCGGAACCCGGCACCGAGGTGGTCGCCGCCGCCCTGACCGCCACGGCCGAGGACGCCCGGTCCTGGCAGCCAGGAGCCCGCTGCGCCCTGGTGATGGGACCAGAGGACACGGGCCTCGACGCGGCCCAGCTGGCCTGCTGCGATCGAGCCGTGGCCATCACCATGGCCTCCGGCATGGACAGCCTCAACGTCGCCGCCGCCGGGGCCATCCTGATGTTCCGCATGGTTGCGGGCCAGGGCTGAGGCTCCGCGATTGGTTCCAAATATCAAAACACTGCCCTTTGGTGCAGTTGTGGATCGGCACCCGGTCACTAACCTTGACTGTTGAGGCAGCCAGCGGAGCTGCAGAGGGGATGAAATGGCCAGCACTGGAGCACCAGGACAAGCGCACGGGGATCCCTGGCAGGCCTGGGAGGAGGCCCTGGATCAGGTGCTCCTGCCGGCCCAGCGGCGAGTGGGGAACATCCCGATGCCGGAGGTCCTGCAGCGGATCCTGGATTCCTTTGTGGAGTTCGACGCGGGGTCCTTCGGACTCGATCTTCCTGAGGGGGACATCGGGCCTCTCGCTGCGCCCACCGCTCCCGAATCCAGGGCAGGATCGCGTAGGTCCCAGGCCGCCTGAAGGTCCCCTCAGGGCACCAGCTGGTCCGCCCCGATGCGGGGGGGCTGCGGTGATTGCTTAGTTCCTGGAGGAGGCTGGGCGAAGCTGGCCTCTCGGGAGGTGACGTGCAAACAGCCCGATGGGGCTGCCCTGTGGGGCGCGTCCTTGCGGGCTGAGGGGCAAGCTCGCTATTCGCCCCCTGGGCAGGTCCTGCACACGTGCTACGTCCTGCTGCGAAGGGGCGGGAAATTGTCTAGGTTTTCGGGGAAGGCCGCCTGCTGAAGGGGATGTGACGATAGTCGGAATCGTCCGCCAGAGCGTCCCCATGCTGACTCCAGGCACCTCCAGAGCCCCCGCGGTCTTCCGGATCCAAGTACCCGGAGGCGGGCGATGATCGGGCCACAGCTCTCGACCAGCTTTCTGCTGCTGGGGCTGATCGACCTGCTCCTGCCCCTTCTCACGTGGGTGGTCCTGGTGCGGCTGCGCTCGCCGGTTGTGGCGCTCTGGTGTCTGGGCAGCCTGCTGGGCGCCGGAAGCCTGCTCCTGGCCGCGCTCGGTGGGGTCCTGCCGGGCTGGATCCTCTCCTACGGGGTCAACCTCCTGGATTTCGCGGGCACGCTGTGTGTCATCCAGGCGCTGCGCCTGGATCAGATGGTGCCTTGGCGGCTCCGCTGGCTGGCCGTGGCCACCCTGGGCTACCTGCTGGTCTATGAGCTCACGCGCCAGCTGCAGGGGCATCTCTCCCTGCGCCTGGCCTTCGTCCCTCTCGTTTCTCTTGTCCTCCTGCTGCAGGTAGTGGGCTGGGCCTGGCGCATCGCCCGCCAGCAGCAGAGCAAGGGGGCCATGGCCATCGCCGGGACGCACCTGCTGCTGGCGGCCAGCATGCTCTATGTCCTGGTGGAGCTGCTGCTGCCCCGGGGGGGCGCCGCGACCTGCCCCCGGGACAGTTCCGCTCTCGCGGACGTCATGGGCCTGCTGGCCGAACTGGCGAGCGACGTGGGCTTCATCGGCCTCGCCCTCGAGCGATCGATCCGCAAGTGGCAGGAAGCCGCCGCCAGCCAGGCCCGCCTGGAGGAGCGGCAGTCCCTCGGCAACCAGCTGGCCCACCTGGATCGTCAGCGTGGCTTCGGCCTGGTGGCGGCCTCCCTCGCCCACGAGCTGAACCAGCCCCTCACGGCCATCCTCGCCAGTGCCCAGACGGCCCGGCGGGGCGCCGTCGCAGGGCGTCTGGACTCCGCCCAGAGCCTCGAGCTGCTCGAAAAGATCATTGTCAACACCCGTCGCCTCTCCGGGATCACCGGACGCATCCGCAGCTTCATCCGGCCCGGCCACCTGGAGCCGGGTCCCGTGGACCTGGAGAAGATCACCCGCGAGATGCTGGAGCTGGTGGAGCCGGACCTGCGGCGCCATGGCATCCAGGTGGCCTTTCCCGCTGGTGCCGAACCCGTCGTGGTACAGGGAGACGCGATCCAGCTGTCCCAGGTGGTGCTGAATGTCCTCCGGAACGCCATCGAGGCGGTCCAACTGGTCCCTGACCGGGTCATCCAGATCCAGCTCACCCGGTCGGCCGGTGTGGCTGCCCTGAAAATTCGTGACTCAGGGCGGGGCCTGGACCCCGGGTTGGCCGACAGGGCCGGGACGCCCTACTTCACCACCAAGCCCGATGGCCTGGGGCTGGGCCTGTCCATCGCCACGGCCATTCTGCACCAGCACCAGGGGAGCCTGGTGCTTCGCAACGCCGTGGGTGGCGGGGCCTGCGTGGACATCCGGCTGCCGCTTCTGGCCGAAGGGGCGATGCCATGAGGCCGGGGTCCGTGATCCGGCGCACCAAGGGGGTGCCAGAGGTATGGTCCTCCGCGGAGCTGGCCGAGCGCTGCCATCGGGGCCGCATCATCCTCGTCGATGATGATGACGAGATCCTGGCCGCGTTCACCTCGCTGCTGGAGCTGGAAGGGTATGCCTGCGAGGCCTTCTCCTCCGCCGTGGACTATCTCAGGCAGCTCGAGACCCTCCGGACCTTCCCCCCCGGCCCCTGCTGCGTCCTGCTCGACGTGATGATGCCGGACCTGGATGGCCTGGAGGCCCAGCGCCGCCTGGCCGGCCTCGATGACACGCCGCTGCTGCTCATGAGCGGGGCCAGCGGGGTCCAGGAGGCGGTCACGGCCTTCCGCGCCGGCGCC
>CAIPAY010000031.1 GCA_903863195.1 uncultured Holophagaceae bacterium | reverse complement strand
TGCCGGACAGCGTGCCCGCCTGGTAGACCGGGCCGTCCGGCGCGACCACGCCCATGATGTCCTTGCGGCCGCCGTAGAGGCCCACGGGCATGCCGCCGCCGATGATCTTGCCGTAGGTGGCCAGGTCCGGCGTGATGCCCAGGCGCTCCGCCGCGCCGCCCGGGGCCACGCGGAAGCCGCTGATGACCTCGTCGAAGATGAGCACCACACCGTGCCTGGTGCAGAGCTCCCGGAGCCGCGTGAGGAACTCGGGCCGCTGCAGCAGCAGGCCGTTGTTGGCGGGGATGGGCTCGATGATGGCTGCGGCCAGCTCGGAGCCGATCTCGGCGAAGGTGCGCTCCAGGGTCTCGAGATCATCCAGGGACACCACGGAGGTCAGCTCCGCGATGGCCCTGGGCACGCCGGCGCTGGTGGGCGCCCCGAAGGTGATGAGCCCCGAGCCCGCCTTCACCAGCAGGCCGTCGCTGTGGCCGTGGTAGCAGCCCTCGAACTTCAGGATGCGCTCCCGGCCCGTGAAGCCCCGCGCGGCGCGCAGGGCGGACATGACGGCCTCGGTGCCCGAGGACACGAAGCGCATCTTCTCCATGAAGGGCACCATCTCCTTGATGCGCCGCGCCAGGGCCAGCTCCCGGCGGCTGGGAGCGCCGAAGGTGAGGCCCTCCTGCATGGCCTCGGTGACGGCTGCCAGGATGTCCGGATGGGCGTGGCCCAGGATCAGCGGCCCCCAGGACATGCAGAGGTCCAGGAAGCGCGCACCGTCCTCGTCCTCGAACCAGGCCCCCTTCGCCTTCTTGAAGAACTTGGGCGTCCCCCCCACGGCCCGAAAAGCCCGCACCGGACTCGAAACACCCCCCGGAAAGTGCGTCAGCGCCTCGGCAAACAGCGTCTCGTTGCTCATTCAACACCTCTTTTTTTATCCACAGATTTCACAGATTTCACAGATTTCACAGATTAAAAAGCCTGATCAAGTGCGTGTTTAATTAGGGATGGATTTGCTTTCCTGCCTTTGAATCTGTGGAATCTGTGCAATCTGTGGATCCATCCTTTTTTCAGGAAATCCAGCCCTTTTCGACGGCCTCGCGGGCGGCATAGGTGACGATCATGTCGGCGCCGGCGCGGCGGATGGCCAGGAGGTGCTCGAACATCAGCTGGTCGCCATTCACCCAGCCCAGGCGGTCGGCGGCCTTGACGGTGCTGAATTCGCTGGACACGTGGTAGGCACAGAGAGGCGCCAGGCTGGCCTGTCGCAGTCGAAAGATGAGATCCAGGTTCGGCAGGGCGGGCTTGACCATGAGCAGGTCGGCACCCTCCTCGATGTCGAGCAGCGCGTCCCGCAGGCCCTCCCGGGCATTGCGGGGATCCATCTGGTAGGTCTTCCGGTCGCCGAACTTGGGACTGCTGTGGGCGGCCTCACGGAAAGGTCCGTAATAGGCGCCCGAATGCTTGATGGCGTAGCTGAGGATGCTGGTGGAGGTGAAGCCGTTCTGGTCCAGCAGGGCGCGGATGGCCGCCACCCGGCCGTCCATCATGTCGCTGGGGGAGACGATGTCGGCGCCCGCCTCGGCGTGGCGCAGGGCCATCTCCGCCAGGATGGGCAGGGACGGATCGTTGAGGACCTCGCCCTCCTCGCTTACCAGGCCGCAGTGACCGTGGCTGGTGGCGCCGCAGAGGCAGACGTCCGTGATGACGATGAGGTCCGAGCCGAAGGCCTGCTTGAGGGCGCGGACGGTCTGGGGGATGACGCCCTCGCGGTCCTTCACATAGGCGGCGTCGGGGCTCTTGGCGGCGTCATCGGGCACCCCGAAGAGCAGCACGTTGGAGAGGCCGCGCTTCAGATCCTTTTCAACCTGGCGCACGGTGTCCTCCACGCCGGCGTTGCAGATGCCCGGCATGCTGGAGATCTCGATGCTGCCCGCCTGGGGGTGCACGAAGTGGCCCTGGATCAGGTGGCGCGGGCGGAGGTCTGTCTCAGCGACGAGATTGCGCATGGCGGCGCTGGTGCGGAGACGGCGGGAGCGGTTCAGCATGGGGACTCCTCCTTCTTAGGCAGGTTGGCGACAAGCAGGGCTTCGAGTTGTTCGGGCTTGGGCTGACAGGTGCCGTGGGCCGGTGCACCGGCCCGGGCAAAGGCCTCGGCGGTGCCCTGGCCCCAGGCAAAGCGCTGCGCGGCGACCGCCAGCGGGGCGAGCAGCTCGGCCTGCAGCGGGCTCAGGGCCAGCACGGCATCCACCGAGGGCAGAGACGGCAGGGGCTCGACCGCAGCCTCGCGGTGGGTGGTCCAGGGATGGAGATGCCAGGTTGTCCCCTGAGCCGCCGACTCAAGGAAGCCCCGGCTGCGCTCGCCCCGCACCAGCAGGAAGTCGCCGCCCTCCGGGAAGGTGGCCTGCAGCAGCGCCCAGAGGGCCTCGGCGCGGGCCACCGCGGGCAGCAGCACGGCCAGGTCGCGGCGGCCCAGGGTCTCC
>CAIPAY010000030.1 GCA_903863195.1 uncultured Holophagaceae bacterium | reverse complement strand
CTGGACCCTCAATGTCCGCCCGAGGAAGTCCCTCGGCTGGAAATGCCCCGCAGAGCTTTTCCTTCCAGAAGGCGCTTTTGATTTCCAGGCCTTCTGGTCAAACCCACCCAAGCCTGTTGCACTTGGAACTTGAAACCGCCATCTTTTAACCAGTGATGAACAGTGATGAACGGTGATGGGCAAGAACAGGAGTTCACCGGCCAGCGGTCGTCAGCCCCGCCACAGCGGCTTGGCCGAGGGAGATGCCGCCGTCGTTGGGCGGGAAGGCGTGGTGGCGGTGGACGCGGAAGCCGGCCCCGGCCAGTTTCTCCTGCACCCGCGCGGTGAGCAGGGCGTTCTGGAAGCAGCCGCCGGAGAGCACCACGTCCGGCTGGTCCGCCTGGTGCGCCCAGGCCAGGGCCAGCTCCGCCAGGGCCGCGTGGAAGCGGGCGGCGATGAAGCCCGCGTCCCGGCCAACGGCCAGGTCTGCCAGGACGCCCTCGACCAGGGGCGCGGGGTCCGCGCTGCCATCCCGGAAGTCCCAGGCATAGGGCGCCTCCACCCGCTCACCGGCGGCGAACTCCAGGGCCATGGCCGCCTGGCCTTCGAAGCCGCCCCGTGCATGGAGCCCCGCCAGGGCTGCCACGGCGTCGAAGAGGCGGCCGAGGCTCGAGGTGACGGGGCTGTTGAAGCCTGCAGCGAGCAGGGTCTGCAGCTGCGCCCACTCGGCACCGTCGAAGGCGGGCGCCAGCGCCGGCGGTGGCGCCCCCGCACCCCGGACCGCCCACAGCAGGCCCGCGGCGCTTCGGCGGGGCTGCTTCACGGCCGCGGCGCCGCCGGGCAAGGGGAAGGGTTTCAGGTGGCCCAGTCGTGTGAAGGTCGCGCCCTCCAGCCGCAGGGCCTCCCCCCCCCAGAGCGTGCCGTCGCTGCCGAGGCCGGTGCCGTCCCAGGTGAGCGCCAGGACTGGCCAGGTCAGGCCGTGTTCCGCGGCGCAGGCAGCGCCATGCGCGTGGTGGTGCTGCACCCGCACCAGGGGCACCTGCCACTCGGCCGCCAGCCGCTCCGCCAGGCGCGTGCTGGCGTAGTCCGGATGCAGGTCGCAGGCCAGCAGCTCCGGCCGGGCCCCGAAGAAGGCCAGCAGGTCCGTGACCGTGCGCGCCAGCAGGTCGCCGCCCTCCAGGCTGGTGAGGTCGCCCAGGTGCTGGCTCATGACCAGCTCCCCGCCCTTCAGCAGCGCCACGGTGTTCTTCTGGTGGGCGCCCAGGGCCAGCACGCAGGGGCCGCCCAATCCCAGGGGCACCGCCAGGGGCGCGAAGCCCCGGGCGCGGCGCAGCATCATCGGACCGTCAATGTCCACCCGCAGCACCGAGTCGTCCACGGGCCGCGTGATGGGCCGGTCGTGGCCAAGGAACAGGTCCGCCAGCGAGCCAAGCCGTCGGCGCGCCTCGTCATCCTCGAAGGCCATGGGCTCGTCGCTGAGGTTGCCCGAGGTGCAGACCAGGGGCCGCCCCGCGGAGGCCAGCAGCAGGCGGTGCAGCGGCGTGTTGGGCAGGAAGGCGCCTAGCCGCGGGTTGCCCGGCGCCACTTCCATCACTACAGCGCCGCCGGGCCGCCGCCGCAGCAGCAGGATGGGCGCCTCGGGCGAAGCCAGCCAGGCGTCTTCTTCGGGGGAGGTCTCGCAGTCCCGCAGCAGGCTTGCCTGGTCCGGGAACATCACCGCGAAGGGCTTCGCCTCCCGCCGCTTGCGGGATCGCAGCAGTTCCACGGCTGCGGTGGAGGTGGCATCCACCAGCAGCTGGTAGCCGCCCAGCCCCTTGAGCGCCAGCACCGCGCCCTGGCGCAGGGCCTCGGCGGCGGCGGCCAGGGCGGCCTCGCCCTCCGCGCGGACGGTGCCATTAGCCGCCTGCAGCGCGAGCCTCGGCCCGCAGGCCGGACAGGCCATGGGCTGGGCGTGGAAGCGGCGGTCCAGGGGATCCGCGTATTCCCGCGCGCAGTCCGGGCACAGCGGGAAGGCTTTCATGGCGGTGCGCGGCCGGTCGTAGGGCAGACCCTCGATGATCGTGTAGCGCGGCCCGCAGCGGGTGCAGTTGGCGAAGGGATAGCGGTGGCGCCGCTCGCCGGGCGTGTCCACCTCGGCGGTGCAGGCCTCGCACAGGGCCAGGTCCGGCGGCACCACGGGGCGCGGGGCCTCGCCCGGGCTGCTCGCCCGAATCCGGAAGCCGGCCTCGCCCAGGACGTCTTCCATGGCTTCGACGACCAGCGACTGGATCCGTGCCGGCGCGGGGATCTCCTCGCGGAGCGCCCGCTCGAAGTCGACGAGCTTCGCCTCGGTGCCCTGGGCCTCGAGGGTGACGCCCTCGGCGTGGTTCCAGACCACGCCGGTGAGACTCCGGGCCAGGGCGAGGCGGTAGACCGAGGGCCGGAAGCCCACGCCCTGGACCACGCCCCGGACCTGGAAGCGGCGGCGCGGCATCAGGCCTGCTGGGGCGCCAGGCGCCGGGCCTCGATCCAATTGATCCAGGCATCCAGCCCCTCACCGGACTGAGCGGACACCCGCAGGATCTGGATCGCGGGGTTCACGCGGCGGGCATAGCTTAAGCAGAGCTCGGGATCGAAGCGGAGGTGGGGCAGCAGGTCCACCTTGTTGAGCAGCAGCAGGTCCGCCGCGGCGAACATGTCCGGGTACTTGAGGGGCTTGTCCTCGCCCTCGGTGACCGAGAGGATCACCACCTTGTGCGCCTCGCCCAGGTCGAAGGCCGCGGGGCAGACGAGGTTGCCCACGTTCTCGATCATCACCACGGCCCCGGCGGGCGGGGCCAGCAGGTCCAGCGCGTGGCCCACCATGTGCGCGTCCAGGTGGCAGCCCTTGCCGGTGTTGATCTGCACCGCAGGCGCACCGGCGGCCTTGATGCGGTCCGCGTCCTGGCTGGTCTGCTGGTCGCCCTCGATGACCACCACGGGCACCCGCCCCTGCAGGCGCCGGATCGTGGCCTCCAGCAGGGTGGTCTTGCCCGACCCCGGGCTGCTGACGAGGTTCAGCGTGAACCAGCCCTGGGCCGCGCAGCGCTCGCGGTTCCGGGCCGCCAGGGCATCGTTCTTCGCCAGGAGGTTCTGCTCCAGGCTGACCCGCCGCCGGCCCGGGCGCAGCGGGGCCGCCTCGTGGGCATGGGCGTGGCCGTCCAGGGTGGCGCCGTCGCCTCCGCAGCCGCAGGTGGTGCACATGGTCAGGCCTCCTCGACGTCGATGTCCTTGATGCGCAGCTCCGTGCCACCGGTGACCGTGACGAAGCCGTCCCCGCAGGCGGGGCACAGGTCGAAGCGGGCCTCGAGCTCCACCTCGGCGCCGCAGTCCTGGCATTGGCCCGTGCCCGGGAGCTCCAGGATCTCCAGGGTGGCGCCCTCCACCAGCGTGTCCTGGGAGACCGCATCAAAGGCGAAACGCAGGGCCTCCACCTCGGCGCCCGATAATCTGCCCACCTCGAGGCGCACCTGCACGACCCGGGCAAAGCCGCCGGCCTGGGCCTCCTCCTGGATGCCCTGGATCATTCCCTCCAGGATGGCGAGCTCATGCATGGAGCTACTCTACCCTAGCCGTCGAGGTGGACTCCCGCGGCCAGTCGGTAGAGGTCCGATGCGGAGACGCCCAGGTGCTTGGCCAGGGGCTTGACGGCCTCCCGGAGGGTCATGCCGCCCTCCCGCGCGGCAGCGAGGTAGGCCTTGGCCCAGGGCGGCAGCTCCGCGCCGTCGAAGTCCGTCGCGGCCTCCGTGACCACCCGCTTGGCCCCGGCCCCGGCCAGCACCAGCACCATCTCGCCGCGGTCCTCGCGCCCCAGCTGGGCCTTCACCTGAGCGGGCGTGCCGCGGTACCAGGTCTCGTGGAGCTTGGTCAGCTCGCGGCCCAGGGCGATCTCCCGGTCCGGCAGCAGCTCTTCCAGGTCGGCCAGGGTCTCGTGGATGCGGTGGGGCGTCTCGAAGACCACGATGGTCTCCTCCTCGGCGCCCAGCAGCTTCAGCAGCGTGCGCCGGGGCTCGCCCCGGTTGGGCAGGTAGCCCCGGAAGCTGAAGCTGTGGCAGGGCAGGCCCGAAGCCACCACCGCCAGCAGCACCGCCGAGGCGCCGGGCAGCACGGTGACCTTGGCGCCCGCGGCCCGGGCGGCCCGGGCGAGCTCGAAGCCGGGGTCGTTGATGCCGGGCATGCCCGCGTCGCTGCAGTAGGCCACGGTGCGGCCCGCGGCCAGCTCCAGGCCCAGGCGCTCGTAGGCTGCGGCGCCTGCGTGGTCATCGAAGCGCAGCAGCGGCTTGTCTATTTCGAGGTGCTTCAGCAGGCCCCCGGTGCGGCGGGTGTCCTCGCAGGCCACCAGGTCGGCGCCGGCCAAGGCCTCCCTGGCCCGGTCCGTGAGGTCGCCGAGGTTGCCGATGGGGGTGGGGACGAGGATGAGGTGGCCGGTCATGGTTCCCCAGTCTGGCAGGCCTGGGCCGCGTGCGTCCTAGGCCCGCCGCAGGGTGGGCGGCTGCCAGAGCTGGGGGGGAGCGGCGACGAACGCCGCCGGCCGCTGCCGGGACGAACCGTCCTCACCGAGGCCGGGAGGCAGCACCCAGACCAGCCCGGGGTTCGCCATGGCGCGGCTGGCCGACAGCGCGGCGTCGAGGCTGGCCCGGCAGGACTCGAGGCCCTGCCGCTCGGCGCCGGGCACCCAGAGGGTGGCGCCCATGGGCGCGCCATCGAGCTGCGATCGCACGCGCAGCAGCAGCACATGGGCGATGCTGCGGGGCGTGTGCTGGAAGATGATCATGAACCGCCCCGGCGCCAGGCGCACCACCAGGTCCCCGGCTCGGATGCCTTCGGCGGCTTTGCGGACCTTGGCCACGTCCTTGCGGCTCTTCATCGCCACGTGGCACTCGGCCACCACCAGGCTCTCCGGCCGGTGGTCCGAGGCCAGCATCGCCTTCTCCCAGATCTCCAGGTAGCGCAGGTTCGGCAGGTCAGTGTCGGGGTCCCGGGTGGAGCTGTCCTCCATTACCGCCTGGGTGATGGCGAGGGCGTCCTCCAGGCGGTTGAGGGACTGCTTCAGGTCCTCGATCTCGAGCATGCGGCTGATGAAGCCCGCCACCGCCTCGATGAGGGTGAAGGCGGTCCGGGGAAAGGCCTGTGGCTGGTCGAAGAAGGCAAAGATCAGCGCCCGGACTCCGTCGCCCTGGCGAAGCGCGCAGCCCAGCGCGGCCTGGTGGGGGAGGCTCGTGAGCTCCGCCTTCTTCCGGGTGTGGGGATCGGTCCGGAAGTCCTTCACCACGAGCACCCGGTCGGGATGTTCGAGGAGCCAGTCGCAGAGCGGACCGACCGGCGCCGGCGCGGCATCATGGGTGCCCTCGGGCCACCACCAGCGGGTATCCACGGTGCCCTGGGAGACCATGACCAGGGTGGTCTGGGAGGCGCCCAGGTGCTTCACCAGCAGCTCGAGGCTGTGGGAGAGGAAGAACGGATCCCCGATGCCCCCGGCCTGGATCAGGGTGTGGATGGCGCTGGACAGGCGCTCCAGGTGGCCCGGGCGAGGCGCGAACCGTCTCGCGTAGCGCTTCTGCAGTCGTCGGTCCGGCAAGCCATCCCTCCAGGGCACAGTTGCCACCTTCTCGGCACCCCCAGGCTCGCGGATGAACTCCAGCAGGCCTTGCAACGGCCGAGCATAGCCGCCCTTCAGGTCACCCGATCGAGCTGCTGCCGGCTGCCCAGCAGCCGCGTGTAGAGCATGCCCGTGTGGTACCAGTGGAGGAGGAAGGCCTCTCCGGCCGCCCGAGCCCACCAGGCCGAGGTCCTTGGGCACGGCGGCGCCATCTGGGCCGCGCTGCAGCTCACGTCCAGGTCGAGTCCCCGGGCCGTGGCCCCGGCCCGGGCCAGGTGCAGGGGGTCCGATACCAGCAGCAAGGTCTGCCAGCAGGCAGTCCTCATCTGGATACGGACATTGAAGAGGTTCTCCAGGGTGTGCTGGCTGCGGTCCTCCAGCAGCAGCGCCTCGACAGGAACTCCCCGCGCCAGCAGCCAGTCCCGGCCCGCCGCGGCCTCGCTGCGCCGCGCGGTCCCGGTGGTGCCTCCCGCAATGAAGATGCGGGGCGCGAAACCCTTGCGCCAGAGCCCCTCGGCGTGGGCCAGGCGGGCGAGGAAGACCGGCGTCAGGGCATCGTTCTCCAGCCGGCGTCCCAGCACCAGGATGGCGTCCGCCGCCACGGCTTCCTGGCCGTGCGCAGCCCGCAGGACCTGCCTGAGCCGCACCAGCCAGGGCAGTCCCGCCAGCCCCAGGCAGCTCAGCAGGGCCAGGGCGAGGGAGGCCGCTCCGCCGGGTCCGAGCTTCTGCCAGAAGGTGGCGCGGGGCGGCGCCGCATAGACCCCGCTGGAGTCCTGCCCGATCCCGCTGTCGTCCTGGAGGCTCATGGCTCCGTTGTAGCATCCCTGGCGCTGAGGCGCGCCCGGGGATCTTCACTGCTTCGGATGAAGGGCTGAAACCAGAAGGGCACGGAGAGCGGCAAAGCCGCCTTCCGTGCCCTTTCGGTGTTCCATGAGAATCCCTGTGGGAGGGAGGATCCTCACGGCCCGATGGCGGCGCTGCCGGTTTCGCCTGTGCGGACCCGGTAGCAGTCTTCAAGGTTCAGGACGAAGACCTTGCCGTCGCCCAGGTGGCTGGGCTCCGACTTGGCGGCGGTGATGATGGCCTGCACCGCGGGCTTCACGAACTCTTCGTTGACGGCGATCTCCAGCTTCACCTTGGGCAGCAGCCGGACCAGGCCGATCTTGTTGCCCCGGAACTGCTCGGCGAAGCCCTTCTGGGTGCCGCAGCCGCGGACATCCGAGACGGTCATCAGGTAGATCTCCTGGGCCACCAGGGCAGCCTGGACCGCCTCGAACTTGTCCGGTCGGATGATGGCGATGATCATTTTCATGGGTAACTCCTCTCACGTGATGTTGGGCAGGGTTGGCTCAGGTTCCGCTCACTTCTTCGAGGCTGGAACCCGCAGGGGGGCGCCGGCGGGCGCGGCCAGGGCCGAGATCACGTATTCGGGGTAGGCCGAGATGCCGTGCTCGTGGAGATCCATGCCGTCGTGCTCACCATCCTCCGAGAGCCGCAGGAGGCCGAAGGCGTCGATGGCCTTCATGACCGCGTAGCTGACCGCGAAGGTGGCGACGGTGACGATGGCGCTGCCGATGACCTGGGCGATGAGCACCTTGGAGCCGCCGCCGTAGAAGAGGCCCGTGAGCTTGCTGGAAAGGTCGGGGCTGATCGGGTCGCTGCCGGCGGCGGAGAACTGGCCGCTGGCGAAGAGGCCCAGGGAGATGGTGCCCCAGATGCCGTTGACCATGTGCACAGGCACGGCGCCGATGGGATCGTCGATGCGCATGTATTCCAGCAGGTCCACGGCCAGGATCACGATGATGCCCGCGATGCCGCCGATGATCACGGAGCCGAAGGGGCTCACCCAGTAGCAGGGGGCGGTGATGGCCACCAGGCCCGCGAGGAAGCCGTTGGTGATGGAGCCGGCGTCCCACTTGCCCGTGCGGAAGTAGATGAAGAAGATGGCGGTGAGGGCCGCGGCGCAGGCCGCGAGGGTGGTGTTGGCTGCCACCCGACCGATGCCCTCGAAGTCCATGGCGGACAGGGTGCTGCCGGGGTTGAAGCCATACCAGCCGAACCAGAGGAGCAGGCCGCCGCAGACGGCGATGGTGAGATCGTGGGGCGTCATGGGGCCGCCGCCGTCCCGCTTGAACTTGCGGCCGAGCCGGGGACCCAGGACGATGGCGCCCGCCAGGGCCACAGCGCCGCCGATGGTGTGGACCACGGTGGAGCCGGCGAAGTCATGGAAGTTCATGCCCAGGCCGGGGAGGAACTTGCCGGCGCTGCCCATGGTGGCCAGGAAGCCGTCAGGACCCCAGGCCCAGTGGCCGATGATGGGGTAGATGAAGCCGGAGACGCAAAAGCTGTAGAGGATGTCGCCGATGAAGTCGGTGCGGCCGATCATGGCACCGGAGGTGATGGTCGAGCAGGTGTCGGCGAAGGCGAACTGGAAGATCCAGTGGGCCAGGAGGGCGACGCCCGTGGTTCCGTAGGTGACGGGGACGCCCTTGAGGAAGAACCAGTGGTAGCCGATGAAGCCATTGCCCTCGCTGAACATGAAGGCGTAGCCGAAGGCCCAGAAGAGGATGCCGCAGAGGGCCGTGTCAAACACGCACTCCACCAGCACGTTCACTGTCTCCCGGGAGCGGCAGAAGCCCGCTTCCAGCATGACGAAGCCCACCTGCATGGCGAAGACGAGGAAGGCGGCGATCAGGGTCCAGACCGTGTTGAGGGGGTTGACGATGTCCTTGGCGAGCACCACCGGCGCGGCGGGAGCCGGAGCAGCGGCGGGGGCAGCAGCCGGGGCAGCGGGGGCGGCCTCCGCGGGCGCCGCCGCAGCGGCAGGAGCCGGAGCGGGGGAATCCGCATGGGCGGGGGTCCCGTTGAACATCATCGGCAGGACGATCATCATGGCGAGGACCGCGGCCATGCCCAGCATCTTGCCGGAGGCCAGGACGAAGCCGTAGCGGCGCCACTCCGGGTCCTTCATGCGGTCGGCCAGTCGGGCCAGCTTGTTCTTGAATGAGAGCTTCTCGCTCCCTCGGGTGCAACTTGCCATCGCAGGCTCCAGGGAAAAGGGGATGAGGTTGCTGGAGCTGCGACCGGGACGGGAGTCCTGCCCCGGCTGCAGCTCGGTTCCAGATCTAGAAAGCCTTGGTGATGGTGAGGGTCACGCGGCCCTTGCCGATGTTGTTGCCCAGGGCGTTGGTGTAGACGGCATCCTTGGTGTCCGCGTTGGTGCCGGCCAGGGCGAAGGTGTAGCCCTTGATTTCCTTGGCCAGGCCCAGCTTGTAGTCGGTGTAGTCCAGCGGGCTGTTGCCCTTGCCGGCATAGGTGGTCTTGCCGCCGTGGGCCTGCACGGTCCAGCCGCTCTCGCCCAGGGGGATGGCGAGGCTCAGGTCGATGTAACTGGAGCCATCAGCCTTGGCGACACCGAAGTTGCCGGCGCTCAGCACCCGGGAATACTTGATGCTGGCCCAGCTGTAGCTGAGGCCGAGGTAGCCCTCGGTGGTGTTGGGGCTGGTGATGGCGACCTTCGAGTAGTCGCCAGGGTAGAGGTAGCGGTAGGCGCCGATGTCCAGGGTCCAGTCCTTGGCGAAGCCCCACTTGTAGCCGCCGAACACATCCACCTCAACGCCGGCGGACATCGTCCCGACCCCCGCGTCGGTGAGCCAGGAGATGTTGCTGGAGGCGAGACTCAGGTACCAGCCGTCCGCATGGGCCAGGTCGATCTCAGCCTGCACGGTGGGCCTGCCATCCGTCTGGGTGAGACCCCGGAAGATGTACTGGGAACCCAGGGTGGCGGTGCCCGTCACGGCGAAGCCCAGGAGGGAGGGGGGAGCCGGTGCCGCGGGGGCGGGGGCTGCCACGGGCGCGGCGACCGGGGGAGTCTGGGCCTGGAGGCTGCCGCACAGGGCGGCCACGAAGGACAGGATGGAACGAAGGCCCATGAACAACTCCTAGAGGGGGGGGGAGGCGGGGGAGGCGACCGAAAGTAGGTGAGGGGTGCTGGACTACCGGGGCGCCTGGACGCCCTGGGGCTGGGCAGGCTCAATCTGGCTGCCCAGCTGCGACCCGGAGCAGGTGTCAGCCGCGAAGACCAGCGTCGACAGGGCCAGCAGGGCCACAACCATGGCGAGGGTGCGGGAAAGGATCCGCCGATTCATCCGAGTTCCTCCTTCATCTGGCCGGAGGAGGCCGGGTTCCCGGGGGGCGTCATCGACGTACCGCTGATCCAGGTTCCCGGGGCCGCCCCGGTGGTCCGCAGGGGTCGGCCATCGACCCCTCTTGGCTGTATCCCTGAGCAGGGGCCGTGCCAGAGGGCGGAGGGGTTCGATGTAAATCTTTTATTTTTGATATTGCTTGACTTGAATGAAATATCAATCATCAAGCCTAGACAATCAATGCCATCAATTTTGTAATAATTTTTGAATACTATTACATTTTTGTATGATTCTGCGTTTCCTGATGAGACTGGAAGCGATCGGGCTCCAGCCCATATTTCTGCACCTTGTAGTTCAGGATGCGCTCGGTGGTCTGCAGTAGACGGGCCGCCCGGGCCCGGTTGCCCCGGGCGGACTTGAGGGCGTCCTGCAGTAGATCCCGCTCGAAGGCCGACACGGCCTCGGCCAGGGCCTGGGACGGCAGGGTCCCGGACACTTCCGCGGTCTGCAGGCTGGGCGGCAGGTGGTGGCCGTGGATGACCCCTCCCTCGCAGACCAGGGTCGCCCGCTCGATGCAGTTCTCCAGCTCGCGCACGTTGCCCGGCCAGTGATAGGCCACCAGCATGTCGATGGCCGAGGTGGACAGGCGCCGCACGTCCTTCCGGTGGTGCGCGGCATACTTCTCTACGAAGTGGTCGGCCAGCAGCAGGATGTCCGTGCTGCGCTCCCGGAGGGGGGGTAGGAAGACCTCGAAGACATTCAGGCGGTAGTAGAGATCCTCCCGGAAGATTCCGCTGAGGGTGGCCGCCTCCAGGTCCCGGTTGGTGGCCGTGATGACCCGCACGTCCACCTTCACGGGCTTGATGCCGCCCAGGCGCTCGAACTCCCGCTCCTGCAGCACCCGGAGCAGCTTGACCTGGGTGCCGGGGCTGAGCTCGCCCACCTCATCCAGGAAGAGGGTCCCGCCCTCGGCCAGCTCGAAGCGCCCCAGCTTCTGCTTCCGGGCGTCCGTGAAGGCCCCGGGCTCATAGCCGAAGAGCTCGGACTCGATCAGGCTCTCGGGCAGGGCGCCGCAGCTCACCTTGATGAAGGGCTTGGAGGCCCGGGCCGAGCCGTAGTGGATGGCGTGGGCCACCAGCTCCTTGCCGGTGCCGGATTCCCCGCGGATCATCACCGTGGTGGTGGCCGGGGCGGCCTGGCCGACCCGCTCGTAGACCCGCTGCATGGCGTGGCTGTTGCCAATGAGGTTGCGCAGCTCGTAGCGCTCCTGCAGCTCCTCCCGCAGCTGCCGGTTCTCCTCCAGGAGCCGCTGCCGGTCCGCAGCCACCAGGCGGGCGACCTTCATGGCCATGCCCACCATGGAGGCGGCGATCTGGAGCAGCTTGGTGTCCCGGTCGAAGTCCCGCTCCGCCAGATAGGGCGTGGTCAGGGAGAGAGCGCCCACGGCCTTGCCGTCCACAAAGAGCGGCACGCAGAAGAAGCTCAGCTCGCCCTTGCTCCGGCGGTGCTCGCGCATCACGCCTGTGCGGTCCAGGAACAGCGGCTCCTGGCTCACCTTGGGCACCACCACGGCCTTGCCGCTCTTGAGCACCCGCCCGGTGACCCCCTCGCCGGCCTTGTAGCGCGCCCGCTCCACCGCCTGCCGGGAGAGCCCCCGGGAAGCCTCCAGCCGCAGGGCTCCGCTCTCTTCCTCGGCCAGGGTGATGGCCCCGCTCACGGCCCCGAAGGCCTCGGCGAGGATCTCCAGCACCCGGGGCAGCACGCTGCGGATGTCCGAGGTGGCCAGGGCCTGGCTCAGCTCCACCAGGGGCGTGAGCTTGCTGGGATCCTCCGGGGTCGCCATGGAGCCTCCAGGACGTTAATTACAAAATTGTATGCCAACTCACATTGTCATACAATTTTGTAATGTTTCCTAGAGCCGATTTATTCGGCGCTGCGCTTCTCTGACTTCTTTCTCTCATTCGTATCCAGCACCCGCTTGCGCATCCGGATGAAGTTGGGCGTGACCTCCACCAGCTCGTCGGGCTCGATGTATTCCAGGGCCTGCTCCAGGGTGTGCTCCCGGGGCGGGGTGATGCGGGTGGCCTCGTCGCTGCCACTGGAGCGCATGTTGGAGAGCTTCTTGGCCTTGGCCACGTTCACCACCAGGTCGTTCTCGCGGGCGTGCTCCCCCACGATCATGCCCTCGTAGCACTTGGTGTTGGGCTGGATGAAGATGACGCCGCGCTCCTCGAGGTTCATGAGGGCGAAGCCCACGGACTCGCACTGCTCCATGCTGATCAGCACGCCGTTCTTGCGGCTGGTGAGCTCGCCCTTGTGGGGGCCGTAGTGGCTGAAGAGGCTGTGGATGATACCTTCGCCGCGGGTGTCGGTCATGAACTCATTACGGAAGCCGATGAGGCCGCGGCTGGGGATCTTGAAGTGCAGCCGCAGCCGGCCGCCCTCGTTGCCCATGTCCTGCATCTCGGCCTTGCGGTTGCCCATGTGCTCCATGGTGACGCCCATATAGGCCTCGGGGATGTCGATGGTGACATCCTCGTAGGGTTCGAGCTTCTCCCCTTTGTCGTTGAAACGGAGGATGACTTCGGGCCGGCTCACGCAGAGCTCGAAGCCCTCGCGACGCATGCTCTCGATAAGCACAGAGAGGTGCAGTTCGCCGCGACCGCTCACCTTGAAGGAGTCTGGGCTGTCCGTGTCCTCCACCCGCAGGGCCACGTTGTGCTGGAGCTCCTTCTGGAGGCGCTCCCGGATGCGGCGGCTCTGGATGTACTTGCCGTCCTGGCCGGCGAAGGGCCCGGCGTTCACCATGAACATCATGGAGATGGTGGGCTCGTCGATGTCCACGTATTCCAGGGCCGTGGGGTTGCTGGCGTCCGCGATGGTCTCACCCACGCGGATATCCTCGATGCCCGCGATGGCCACGATTTCGCCGGCGCTGCCCTCCTGGAGCTGGATGCGGGTGAGGCCCTCGAAGCCGTAGAGCTGGGTGATCTTCTGCGGCTGTACGGTGCCATCGCGCTTGATGAGG
>CAIPAY010000029.1 GCA_903863195.1 uncultured Holophagaceae bacterium | reverse complement strand
GTGGCTTTCTGGGGCTGGCTCATGGGTGGGATCTCCTGGGGTCGGGACTGGCCCTGGACTCGAAGTATGGAAAGAAAAGTTAATTTGTCAAGTTTGTTAATTGATTTTGTTGCATACTTGGTTATCATGAACGCGGAGGTCCAGTCATGAAGGGTTCAGCCAAGGGGCGCTACGGTCTGCAGTTCATGGTGGAGCTGGCCCTCCAGGCGGGCCGCGGGCCGGTGCTGGTCACCACCGTGGCCGAGCGCCAGGACCTGCCCCCCAAGTTCATCCGGGTGCTGCTCGGCAGCCTGAAGAGCGCCGGGCTGGTCAAGGTCCAGCGCGGCCCCAGCGGCGGCTGCGAGCTGGCGCGGCACCCGAGCACCATCAGCGCCCTCCAGGTGCTGGAGGCCCTGGAAGGCCGCCAGGGCGCCGGCGAGGCCGAGCCCGGCAGCACCCCCGGCGCGCGGGCCGTGCGCGAGCTCTGGAACCGCAGCACAAGCGCCGCCCGGGCCGTGCTGGCCCGCACCACGCTTGCGGACCTCGCTGCCCGCCAGCAGGACCTCGAAGTGGACACCCAGGGCTACTCGATCTAGGCGGCCGGCCTGGGCCCACTTCAAACAGGGCGCGCCGAATGCCGCCATCTGTAAGCAAAAAGGCGTAGACTATCTCCCCAGCCATGCGAACTGCGACCGGGATCCCTGCGCGGCAGAAGCCTGCTCGGATCGCCCTTCTGCCTGCCGCTCCCGAGCCAGCCGAGAAGCTCCCATGAGATCCAACAGACCCTGGTTGCCCCTCCTGGCGCTGCTCGCGGGACTCGCGCTCACCTTCGGGTTCTGGAGCCAGTCGCGCGCCCTCCACCGGCGCGCACTGAGCTCCGCGCTGGAGCAGCATAGCCTGGAGGCCCGGTCCCGCATCGAGACTAGGCTGCGCAGCTACGAGCGCTCCCTGCTGGCCACGCGCAGTCACTTCCAGGCCAGCCCGGCGGTCACGCGGCAGTCCTTCGCCACCTTCGTGGCCGGCCTCGACCTGGAGCCGGGCATGCAGGCCATCGGGTTCGCCACCCTGGTGCCGGCCGGGAAGAGGGAGCGCCATGTGCGGGAGCTCCGGGCCCAGGGGTTCCCGGCCTACCAGATCCACCCGGAGGGGGCCCGGGAGGTCACCTGCCCGGTGATCTATCTTGAGCCCTTCCGGGACCGCAACCTCCGGGCCCTGGGCTTCGACATGCTGTCCGAGCCCGTCCGCCGGGAAGCCGCTTTCCGGTCCCGGGACTCGGGCCGCCTCGGCATGTCCGGCAAGGTGCAGCTGGTCCAGGACACCGGGACTCACCCGGGATTCCTGCTATACGTGCCGGTCTACCAACACGGGACGCCGACCGCCACCCTCGAGGACCGTCGGCGGAACCTGGCAGGCTGGCTGTACACCGCGTTCAGAGTGGACGATCTGATGGTCGGCATCCTCGGTAAAGCGGATTCGCAGCTGGTCGACTTTGAGCTGTTCGACGGGTCCGTGCGCGCCGAGTCACTGCTCCTCGACCGGGATGCCACGCTGCGCTCGCTCAGCGCCCAACTGGCCCTGCGGCTGATCGCCCCTCTCGAGATCGGAGGCCATGCCTGGACCCTGGTGGCCCACGACCTGCCAGGCCTCCAGGCCAGCCACCAGGACAACTCCAGGACCATCCTCCTGCTCGGCAGCCTGGTCAGCCTGCTGCTCGGCCTGCTCCTCCACCTGGGCGCCCGGCAGTTCCAGAAGGTGCGCCAGCTCAACGAGTCCCTGGAGTACCGGGTCCAGGCGCGGACCCAGGAGCTGGCGGAGAGCGAGAGCCTGTTCCGCAGCTACGTGGACAACGCTCCCATCGGCGTGTTTGTCTCGGACGAGCAGGGCCGCTGCCTGCAGGTCAACCCGGCCGCGACCGCCATCACCGGCTACGGGCGCGAGGAGCTGCTGGCCACGAGCCTTCCCGAGCTGCTGCCACCGGAGTCGCGCGACGAGCTCTCACACCTGCTCCAGTCGGTGGCGAGGACCGGCCGGGTCAGCGCGGAGTTCCGCTCCCAGCGCAAGGACGGGACCCCCTGCATCTGGTCCCTGGAGGGGGTCCAGCTGTCCCCCCGGCGCTACATGGGCCTGGTCACGGACATCACCTCCCGTAGGCAGGGCGAAGAGGCCCTGCGCATCAGTGAGGAACGCTTCAACACTGCCTTCCAGTTCACGCCCATGGCCCTCGGGATCACCAGCCTGGGCGAGGGTCGCCTCGTGGCGGTCAACAAGGCCTTCGAGTCCATCTACGGCTACACCGCCGAGGAGATTGAAGGGCGCATCGCCCAGGACCTCGGCCTCTGGTCGGACCCGGCCGACCGAGAGCAGGTGCTGGCCCTGGTCCAGCAGGGACTGCCGGTGCGGGACTTCGAGACCGAGATCCTGCGCAAGGACGGCAGCCGCCGGTGGGTCTCCTACTCCGGCCAGCTCGTGACCGTGGGCAACACCCCCTGCCTGCTCTCCGCCGCCGTGGATATCACGCAGCGGAAGTGGGTGGAGGATGCGCTGCGCGACAGCGAAGCCCGCCTGCGGCGGGCCGAGCGCGTGGCCCAGGTGGGCAACTGGGAGCTGAACCTCCGCGAGCAGAAGATCCTGGCCTCAAGGGGTGCCGAGGACCTGTTCGGCATGCAGGGGGAGGAGTGGAGCCTCGCGGAGATCCAGGCCCTGCCGCTCCCCGAGTATCGGCCGGCCCTGGACGCGGCCCTGGCCGGGCTGATTGAGCGCGGCCAGCCCTACAACATCAAGTTCCGCTTGCGGCGGCCCGACAACGGCCAGATCCGCCACATCCACTCGATCGCCGAATACGACGCGGCCCGGGGAGTCCTCTTCGGGGTGATCAGCGACATCACCGAGCGGACCCTGGCCGAGGAGGAGCGGGCCCGCCTCCAGAACCAGCTGCAGCAGTCGCAGAAGATGGAGAGCCTCGGCAGCCTCGCCGGAGGCGTCGCCCACGACATGAACAACGTGCTGGGCGCCATCCTCGGCATGGCCTCGGCCAACATGGAGGCGCAGCCCAAGGGAAGCCCCGCCTACCGGGCCTTCGACACCATCACCCAGGCGGCCACCCGGGGCGGCAAGATGGTCCGGAGCCTGCTGAGCTTCGCCCGCCAGAGTCCCGTGGAAGAGCACCTGCTGGACATGAACGCCGTCCTGCTCGACGAGGTCGCCATGCTGGAACGGACCACCCTGGGCAAGGTCCGCCTCGAGCTGGACCTCGCGGACAACCTCCGGCTGGTCCGCGGCGATGCCGCCGCCTTGACCCATGCCTTCATGAACCTCTGTGTCAACGCCGTGGACGCCATGCCCGAAGGCGGCACCCTCACCCTGCGCACCGGCAATGCCGAGCGCGGCTGGATCGAGGTGGAGGTGGCTGACACGGGGGTCGGCATGTCCCGGGAGGTCCTGGACAAGGCCATGGATCCCTTCTTCACCACCAAAGGCGTCGGCAAGGGCACAGGGCTGGGCCTGTCCATGGTCTACAAGACCGTGCAGAGCCACCATGGCCAGATGGAGCTGGACAGCGAACTCGGCCGTGGCACCTCCGTCCGCCTGCGGTTTCCGGCCAGCGAGGCTCCGACCCAGGAGGCGGCCTGCGAGGCCGCAGCCCTCACCGGACCTGCGCAGAGGGCGCTGGAAGTGCTCGTGGTGGACGACGACGTGCTGATCCAGAGCGCCCTGCTCACCATGCTGGAGGTCCTGGGCCACCGGGCTGTGGGCACCTCCAATGGGGAAGAGGCCCTGGCCCGGCTCGAGGGGGGCCACCAGCCGGACCTGGTCATCCTGGACATGAACATGCCCGGGCTGGGCGGCGCCGGCACCCTGCCGAAGCTCCGCGCCCTGCGGCCGACCACCCCGGTGCTGCTGGCCACGGGCCGGGTGGACCAGTCCGCCACAGACCTGGCCCGGACCCACCCCTTCGTCACGCTGCTGTCGAAGCCCTATGGCCTGGAGGAGCTCCGCCAGCGGCTGGAGGGCCTTCAGCGGGCATGAGGAGACGGGCGCCCTCTCCAGGTTCTTTTAAGCCTAGCGAAGGCAAAGGACCTTTGCTTTCCCCTTCCACTTTAGCCAGGCGCGATCGGTGGTGAGGACCGTGGCCCGCTCCCGCTCGGCCAGGGCCAGACAGCAGCGGTCGCCGAGGGAGAGCCCGAGCGGCCGGATCCTGGCCTCCATCAGGCCCGCCTCCAGGGCGAGGACCTGATCCAGTGGCGCCACCTCAAGCTGAAGCTCATCCAGTGCGGTCCGGAGTTCGCGGGCCGGCAGTCCGGCGCGCCCCAGGATGCCGACCACCTCGGCCCAGTTCGGGGCTCCGATCAAGGCCTCCCCGGTCCGCACCGCCTCCCAGACCGGCTCCTGCCCCGGCTCTCCCAGCAGCAGCGCCACCAGGGCGCTGGCGTCAAGCACCGTCCTGTTCACGGCCGTAGTCCTTCCGACGCTCGGCGACCAGCTGGTCGGACAGCAGGTGCCCGTCCTTCGGGCGGTAGGGCGCCAGGAGGGCCTGGGCGCGGCGCAGCGCGACTTCCACGGTGACCAGTCGGACCTCCTCGCCCTGGAGCTCCAGGACCAAACGGGAACCGGCCTTCAGCCCGAGGGCCTTCCGAAAGGCCACCGGCAGAATCACCCGACCCGCGCCGTCCACGGTCACAGTCGCGCTCATGGATGGACCTCCCCTCCTTCAAGGATAGGGAGATTTCAGAAAAATACCATTTCCCTGAAATGTGGGAGAGATACCCTCAGGGCTGGAAGGCCACCACCATGCCCTCGGCGTCGGCGTGGCCCTTCGACTGGATCTCGGCGCCGCGGTAGAGGGTCCAGCCCGGGAGGCCCCGGGCCATGCTCTTGGTCATCGCCCACTGCTGGACCCGGCTGTTGGCCAGGATCACCAGGAGCAGCCGCTTGGGGTTCCAGGGGTTCGGGAAGGCGGCCACCAGGCCATCATCGGCCCGGCCGTAGGTGCGGCCCTGCCACTGGAACCAGCCGGGACCTGCGGTGAGGGGCAGCCTCCCCTCGGCCAGCAGGCGGGCCATGAGGCCATTGTCCGCGGGGCCCCCCAGGACCACCAGGTCGCTGGCCGCCAGCTCGGCGTCCCCGACTTCGGCATCGGGCTTCATGGGCAGCAGCACCTCGGTCATGTTGTCCGCCAGCAGGTCGCGGTACTGCAGGGCCAGGGTGCGCTGGGCCTCCACCTCTCGGGCCGTGCCGCAGACCAGCAGGGTGGCGCTCCAGTCGTCCAGCACGTTGCCGGGCACCCAGAAGTCCGCCCGGGCCAGGGGCAGGTCCCGGCTGGCGTTGAAGGTCAGGCGCGTGGGCCGGGCCTCGCTGCGGAAGGTGAACGTGTCCCTGGCGCCGGTCAGGGCGATGCGCTCCAGGCGGGCGCCCTTCTCGGTCTCCACCGTGACGAAGGCCACCAGGAGATAGGCGAAGCCCGGCTGCGTGACCTCGAGGCGGACCTCGAAGGCGTCTCCGGCTTTCTCCACCCGCGCCTGGAGGCCGGGCGCGGGCAGGTCCGCCCGCTCGAGCCAGGGCTTCAGGATCGGCGCGACGTCCTTCCCCGCCGCAGCGGAGAGGGCTGCCAGCAGCTCGGCGGTGGAGGCGCTCCGGCCCCGGAACTGGGCCGAGACCGCCTGCATGGCCTTGCCGAAGGCCGCGTTGCCCAGCTGCAGACGCAGCTGATGCAGCGCGAAGACGCCGCGGATGCGGGGGATCTGGTAGGCGCCGTAGCGGTCATAGTCCGTGACCGTGGCCTGGGGGGCCTTGACGCCCTCCTTGGCGGCCAGCCACAGGTGGCGCGTGCCCAGGTCGGCCAGGGCGGCGCTCTGGGTCTCGAAGGCCTTGGCCCCGCTGCCCGCCAGCTGCTTCAGCTGCGTGTGGTAGGCCGCCGACCCGCTGACGAACCAGTTGTCCGCGTCCGAGGCGGGCCGGATCGTGCCCGTCCACAGCCCCTTGGCGTCATAGCTGAAGGCCTCCTTCACGGCGGCGGTATCCGGCACAGCCGCCGCTCTGCCAGTCTTTTCCTGTCTCCAGGCTGCGCGAGCAGCCTGGAGCCGGCTCGAGATCCAGATCGGGCTGAACGTCGTATACCCATGGGTCAGGTGCGGTGTGGCCAGGGGCAGGTCCGCGATCCAGCGGCCGCCCACCAGCTTCTCGCGCTGGGTGGTCTTGCCCTGGTGGGCGATGAAGACCAGGGCCTCGGCCATCTCGGCGGTGGTCACCTTGGCGTCGCAGGCGTGGGGCCTGTTGATGGGGCTGCTGGCCAGCATGCGGGTGGCGGCATCGAGGTCGAAGCCGCCCTTGCCGCTGGCCCGGAAGGCCTCCTGGAAGGCGATGTCGCGGTTCCAGGTGTTGAAGGCCAGGTCCACGGGCGCACCGTCGGGGTTGGCGCCGTACTCGCCGCGCACCTCGAGGTCGCGGTTGTTGTTGTTGGCCCAGATGAAGCCCAGGTGGTTGGCGGGCGTGTCCGCGGGCTTGCCCTTGCTGCCCGTGCGCCAGAGCTTCGTCTTGTCGGTGCCCAGCAGGAAGCAGGCGCCCTCGTCGGTCTTGGTGTCGGCCATGGTCCAGTCGTTGGTGTAGAGGCCGTTGTTCTGCTTGAAGAGGATCGCCGCCGCCTCATCGATGCCCGAGGCGTACTGGGCGGCCTTCCGGATGCGATTGCTCTGGGGCGTGCCGTCGGGATTGAAGGGGGTCTGCCCCACGGTGGTCTCGCCCATGACCAGGCCCGAGGCGTTCAGGTACCAGTCTGTGCCGCTGTGGATGCCCCCCGCGAAGGTCTGCAGCACCAGGCGGTGGCCCTTCTCGGGCACGATGTCGAGCATGACGTTCCACTCGGTGCCGGTGTAGCCGCCCCACATGAAGACCTGGCCGAAGATGAAGCGGCCGCTCCGGGTGGCCTCCTTGGTGGCCACGAAGGACGAGCAGTGGTCCCCCTGCCCGCCCTTGGCCACCTCGTCATCGGCGGACATGAACGTGCGACCGCTCAAGGAATTCGTCGTATTTGGAAGAGCCGAGTGGAGATAACTTTCATCGACGTCACTGTTCAGCGTGACGATGTCCAGCAGGTCCAGGTCCCGGCCCTTGAACTTCACCCCAGCCTTCACGGCGCCGTCGGCGATGCCCTTCATCTCCTCCAGGTATTCCACGTCGTATTTGCGGAGGAAGAGCGCGTCCGCCAGGTGGCGCTTGTCGGTCCAGCCCCGGGCGGCGTCGGCGGCATCCTTCTGGAGGCCCAGCTTGGTCATGAACCGTACGATCTCCTCGGCCATGAGCTCGCCGTGCTGGCGGCCCCGGGCGTAGGGGGCGCCCTCGATGTGCAGGAAGGTCCAGCCGCCCATCTCGTAGCGGAAGCCCTTCCCGGCCCAGCGCACGGTCTCCAGGGGTACGAAGGCGGTGACGTCCTCCACCTTCTCCAGCTGCAGGTCGCTGAAGCTGGCGGCGCCCGTGGCCTGGCCGTTGCGGCCCAGGTGCAGCTGCGCGCGGTCCGTGGGACTGGTGGCCAGGAACAGCACCGAGAGGCGGCGCTCGGCGGTGCCCGCGGCGCTCTGGGAGGCGTTCGTGAAGGGGAAGCTCTGCATGGACAGGCAGGCGCCCAGGGCCGTGGGGTAGCGCGCCAGGGCATCCACCTTGACGCTCTCGGTGCGGACCGTGGCGCTCAGGCGGTAGAGCTCGCCGACCTTCAGCGTCACCGGCGCGGATACCAGGGTGCCCTCGGCGCCCCCGGCGGCGTCCAGGCGCAGGCCCGAAGCCTTGGCGGTGGAGCCCGGCTTCAGGTTCCAGCCCCCGAGGGACAGGTCGGCCGCCGAGGCGAAGACCCCCAGCACCAGCACCAGCAGGGCACGGAAAATTCGGCTCATGGGACCTCCATCCACCTAGTCTGCCAAAGCAGGCAGAGGTTTGCCTCGTTAATCGAGGCCAATGAACCAGCTCAGCTCCGCCGCAGCATGAGCAGGGTCCGGTCATCCAGGTAGGGGGCGCCCTCGGTGAAGCGGTCCAGCTCCCCCAGCAGGGCCGCGTCCAGGGCCGGCAGCGACTCCTGGCGGCGGGCTCCCACCAGGGCCATGAGGGCCTCGGTGCCGAACTCCTCGTCCCCGGCGTTCGCGGCCTCTGTGATGCCGTCGGTGTAGACCACGAGGAGGTCGCCGGGCGCCAGGCTCAGCGTGGCCTCGCCATAGGGCTGGCCGGGCAGCATGGCCAGGGGCAGGCCCTGGGCCTCCAGCTCCTGGATCGGCTCGGAACCGCGCAGGAGGAGCGCCGGGTTGTGGCCTGCGTTCGTGTAGGTCAGTGTCCCCGTGGCCGGATCCAGCAGGGCCAGGAAGGCGGTCACGAAGCGGCGCCCGTCCGTGTGCCGGGCCAGGTTCCGCGACAGCTGGAAGGCCAGCTCCGAGGTGCTGAGGTCCCGCTCAGTCCAGGCCTCCAGAGTGGCCTGGAGCGAGGCCATGAGGAGGCCCGGGCCCAGGCCCTTGCCGCTCACGTCCGCCAGGCAGAAGAGCCACTTCCCGTCGCCGCGGAGCCACCAGCCGAAGAGGTCGCCGGAGACCTGGCGGCTGGGCAGGTTGGTGCCGTGGAGCTCAAAGCCCGGGATGTCCGGCGGGAAGCCCGGCAGCAGGCCCTGCTGGATGTGGCGGGCCAGGTCCAGCTCCTGGTCCACCTTCTTGCGGGCCATGGCCTCTTCGCGCATGCGGCCCTGCTCCAGCTTGGCCGTTGCCAGGTGGGCGAAGGTGCTGGCCAGGCGCAGGTCCTCCTCGTGGAAGGGCATCCGGGGCGGGTGCGAATCCAGGTAGAGCAGGCCCTTGACTACGCCCTGGTGCTCCAGGGGCGTCACCATGGCCGAGGTCACGCCGCTGAGCAGGAGTGAGGGCGAGGCCAGCCCCGGATCCTCCCCGACGTCGTTGAAGAGCACGGACTCCTTGCGCTCCAGGGCCGCCTCCACCAGGCTGCGGGCCAGGATGATGGGCTGGTCGCCCTCGGGCCCGCGGGAGGCCACCGTGTGCAGCCCGGTCCGGTCCTGGATCAGCACCGCGGCCCGCCAGGGCTTCAGCAGGGTCCAGAGCCGGTCCAGCAGGTTCGCCAGCAGCTGCTCCGGCGGGCTGTCCTCCAGCAGCTCCAGGGAGAGGGCCTGGATCTCGCGGATCACCTCCCGGAGGCGCAGCGTCTCCGGGGTCTCCCGGCGCCGCTCCGGAGCCGCGCGCAGCGCCTCCAGGGGCAGGACGAGGGAGCCCGCTGACGAGGAGTCGCCCAGGTCCGCGCTGATGCGGACCCTTGGCCCGTGCCCGAGAGGTTCCAGGCGGAGGGACACCTGGCCCAGCTGGAGCTCGTCGTCCTCCTGCAGAGGGTGGGGAACGGCGATCCGCAAGCCGTTGAGGGTGGTGCCGTTGAGGGAGCCCAGGTCCTCGAGGGTGAGCGTTCCATCCTTCCGGCTGATGCGGGCGTGGAAGCGGCTGAGGCTCGCATCGGAGATGGTGATGTCGTTCTGGGAGGAGCGGCCCAGGGTCCAGACTCGATCCTCGCCCTCCAGGGGCAGGGGCGGGCGGCCGGGGATATGCAACATCAGGGTCTTCATAGGGCCCTCAAGAATCTGATTGGCGCGAGCACGAAGGTGGTTAATTTAAGTCAATGTATATCATTTTACGCAACAATGCTTGACCGATGATTGGACGCCTCGAAGCGCGCCCGATCAGACCCGACGAGGCCGTAATGGAGCCACGCAGGATGCACCGTTGAAGCCCCTCGACTCCCAGGCCAACACCCTGGCCGGAGCTGCCTCGGCCATCGGGGCCGGGGAGACTGGTCGCCGCGCCGTGCCGGACTTCCCCGTGAAGGACTGGGACCGCTACGAGTTCCTTGGCTTCCTGGGCCAGGGCGGCATGGGGATGGTGTTCCTGGCTCGGGACCGAAAGCTCGGCCGCGAGGTCGCCATCAAGTTCGTGCGCCTGGAAGACGAGCGGCACCTCCAGCGCTTCCTGGTCGAGGCCCGGGCCCAGGCCCGGGTGGACCATGAGCACGTCTGCAAGGTCTTCGAGGTCGGCGAGGTGGAGGGCCGGGTCTTCATCACCATGCAGCACATCGCCGGCGGCTCCCTGGAGCAGGCGGCCCCGACGCTGAGCCTGGAGCAGAAGGTCATCGTGCTGCGGGACGCGGCCCTGGGCGTGCAGGAGGCCCACAAGGTGGGCATCATCCACCGGGACCTGAAGCCCGCCAACATCATGGTGGAGCGGGCCGAGGACGGCGCCCTGCGCAGCTTCGTCATGGACTTCGGCCTCGCCCGGGAGTGGAACCAGGACGTCACGGAGACGGGCTCGGTGCTGGGCACGCCGGCCTTCATGTCGCCGGAGCAGGCCCGGGGCGAGCTCCACCTGCTGGACCGGCGCACGGACGTCTACAGCCTGGGCGCCACCCTCTACCTGGTGGTCACCGGCCACGCGCCCATCCCGGGCACCAACGCGCTGGAAGTCCTCAGCGCCATCAGCTCCCACGAGGTGCAGCCCATGCGTCTCCACGGCCCGGGCATCCCCCGGGACCTGGAGGCCATCACCCTCAAGTGCCTGGAGAAGGATCCCTCCCGGCGCTACGACTCGGCCCGCGCCTTCGCCGAGGACCTGGACCGCTTCCTGGCGGGTGAGCCCGTGCGGGCCCGGGCCACGGGCCTGCTCTACCGCCTCCAGCGGAAGGTCCTGCGCCATCGTCAGCTCGCGACGGTGGCCGCCCTGGCCTTGGTCCTGGTGCTGGGCGCCCTGGGCACCACCCTCAAGGCCCGCCGGGACGCCAGCCGCCGCGAGCACCTGGCCCAGCAGTTCACCGAGTCCATGGGCCGCATCGAGTCCCTGGCCCGCTACTCGGCCCTGGCGCCCCTGCACGACATCCGCCCAGACCTGCACGCGGTGCGGGCCCACCTGGATCTGCTGCAGGCGGACATGCGCGCGGCGGGCAGCCTGGCCAACGGGCCCGGCCACTACGCCCTGGGCCGGGGCTACTTGACCCTGGATGACGCCGAGCAGGCCCGGGAGCACCTGCAGATGGCCTGGGACGCGGGCTACCGCGAGCCCCGGGTGGCCTTCGCTCTGGCCCTGGTGCTGGGCCGCCAGTACCAGGAGCAGCTGCTGGAGGCGGAGAGCATTTCTGCGCGGGACCAGCGGGAGGCCCGGCGGCGGCGCATCGAGGTCCAGCTGCGGGCCCCGGCCCTGGCCTTCCTCCGCCAGGCCCGCGGCGCAGACGTGACCTCCCCCGCCTATGTCGAGGCTCTCCAGGCCTTCTACGAGGGGCGCCTGGATGCGGCCCTGGAACACCTCAAGGTCCTGGCGGGCGAGCAGCCCTGGTTCTTCGAGGCCCCCCTGCTGCGGGGCTCGCTCCTACAGGCCCGGGCCTGGTCCTGGTGGAACCAGGGACAGCCCGAGAAGGCCCAGGCTGACTTCGAGGCCGGCCGCCAGGACCTGGCCCTCGCCGCCGCCAGCGGGCGCAGCGCCCCCGCGGTCTACGCGGCCCTGGCGCAGCTGGAGCTGAACGCCCTGACCATGGAGAAGTACGGCCAGGGTCAGGTAAAGCCCGCCTTCGAGCGGGGCCTGGCGGCGGTGCAGCTGGCCCTCCAGGCCCAGGCGGACCACGCGCCCTCCCTTATCCTCCAGGCGGCCCTGCTGGGTCAGTACGCGGATGTGCTGACCGGCCGCGGCGAGCACCCGGACGCCCTGGTCCAGGAGGCCGTCGCCGCGGCCCTGAAGGCCCAGGCGGCCGGGCCCACCCGGGCCGACGCCTGGGCGGCTCTGGGCAAGGCCTACTACCAGTGGGGCAACGAGCGCCTCGACCGGAACCTGGATCCCACGGAGCAGCTGGACAAGGGGCTCCGAACCCTGGAGTCCCTGGCACCCGAGAAGCGCGACTACCCGGTGGAGAACCACCTGGGCCTCCTCCATCAGACCTGGTCCGAATACGAGGTCCAGCAGGGTCTGGATCCCCGGCCGCACCTGGACGGAGCCATCGCCGCCTACGAGCGGGCCACGGCCATGGAGCCCCAGTCCCTGCCCGCCTGGATCAACCTGGGCACCTGCCTCCAGCAGCGGGCCGTGCTGCCGGGCACCGCGGATCCGGAAGCGGACCTCCAGCGGGCCCTGCAGGTGCTGGACCGGGCCCACACCCTCAACCCCCGCCACTTCGTCCCCTGTTTCGTGCAGGGCAAGGTGCTCTACAGCCAGGCGCTGCGCAAGCAGGAGCGGGGCGAGGATCCCAGCGCCGACCTGCAAGCCTCCCTGGAGGCCAACCGCCGGGGGCTGGCCATCAATGCCGAGGTGCCGCACCTGCACAACGGGGTCGGCGTGGCCCAGCTTCAGGTGGCCCGCGCCGCCTGGGAGCGGGGTCAGGACCCCCTGCCCGCCCTGGCCGCCGCGGAGCAGGCCTTCCGCCAGGCCATGGCCGTGGCCCCGGGCCAGGTGCTGGGCTACCTGAACCTGGCAGAGCTGCTCGTCTGGAAGGTGCGGCACGGGCTGGACGCTCACCCGGCCGCCAGCCTGCAGGTCCTCGAGACCCTGGTGCGCCGCAGCCTGGCGGCCGCCCCCGGGGATCCGGGCGCCCTCGCCACGCAGGGACGCCTCGCGGCCCTTCGCCTGGAGCAGCTGCAGAGCCGCCCCGGGGACTTCCGGTCCATCCTGGCCGCGGGGGAGGCGGCCCTGGCCACCGTGCTCAGCCGCCAGCCCCGGCACCGGGACGCCCTGCTCTACCTGGGCGAGCTGCGCAGCGCCGCGGCCCGCCTGAAGGCCCGTCGCGGCCTGGTGGGCCCGGAGGACTTCGAGGCCGCCGACCAGGCCCTGGCCAGATCCCTGCAGGTGCCGCCCGAGTCCCAGGAAGCCCTGCTGGACCGGGCCGCCCTGGCCCATGATCGGGCGCTCTGGGAACAGGCCCGGGGGCAGGATCCCGTCCGCCGCTTGGCCCAAGGGGAGGCCCAGCTGGACCAGCTCGCCAAGCTGCACCCGGGCATGGCCGAGGCCCTGGCTCTGCGGGGCGCCCTGAAGCTGGCGGAGGCCCAGTCAGGAGGCTCCGCCGAGCGCACCAGCAAGGCCCGCGAGGCCCACCGGGCCTTCCAGGAGGCCTTCACCCGCAACCGGCACCTGGAGCCCACCTGGCGGACCGCAGCCCAGCAGGCCAGGGCCCTGGCTCAGCCCTAGGAACTGATCACCGGCTGAAACTCATAAAAAAATCAGCCACCGATAAACACCGATAAAGGCTGACCTGGTTAGTCCGTCCTGAAAAAGTGGGGTCTGACCTCACGCGACGGCTCCCAGCGAACCGGGAATTCGCGGAAGCGGATTCAAGGTTGCAGTGAGCCAGGCCCAAATAAGCGCAAAAAGTCGCCT
>CAIPAY010000028.1 GCA_903863195.1 uncultured Holophagaceae bacterium | reverse complement strand
CTGCTGACGCCCGGTTTCTCGCTGCGGGAAGCCCCCTTCCTGGGCGTCACCCTAGACGGCAAGCTGATCACCTTCTACCTGCTGATCGCCGTGACGGTGGTGCTGTTCCTGGTCATGTTGCGCATCGTCAACTCGCCCTTCGGCCGCGTGCTGCAGGCCATCCGCGAGAACGAGTTCCGCGCCGAGGCCCTGGGCTACCGCACCGTGTCCTACCGGACCTCCTCCAATGTGCTCTCGGCCATGTTCGCCACCCTCGCGGGCGCCCTGCTGGCCCTGTGGCTGCGCTACAACGGCCCGGATACGTCCCTCTCCTTCGAGATCATGATCGACCTCCTGCTCATGGTGGTCATCGGCGGCATGGGCACTCTGTATGGCGCCGTGGTCGGCGCGGCCATCTTCATCGTGGCCCAGAACTACCTGCAGGAGCTGATGAAGCTGGCCAGCGGCGCCTCCATCAAGATCCCCCTGCTGCGCGACCTGGTCCACCCGGACCGCTGGCTGCTCTGGCTCGGGCTGCTCTTCGTCCTGAGTGTCTATAAGTTTCCCGCCGGCATCGTGGGCAAGCTCCGCCTCAGCGCCTGGCGGAAGCGCATGGCCCAGCCGGGGGCCTGAGGAGGCCTGCCATGCCCCACCTGAAGGTCAATGGCGTCGAGCTGTTCTACGAGTTCAAGGGCCGCGAGGACGGCGAGCTGCTGATCCTCAACAACGGCGTGTTCATGAACACCGCCTCCTGGGCCTTCCAGCTGCCGGACCTCTGCCGGCACTACCGCGTGCTGACCTACGACATGCGCGGCCAGGGGCGGAGTGAGCATCCCGAGAGCGACTACTCGCTGGAGCTCCACACCAAGGACCTGGTGGCCCTCATGGACGCCCTGGGCCTGCCCAGGGCGCACATGGTCGGCACCTCCTACGGCGGTGAGCTGAACCTCCTCATGGGCATCCACCACCCCGAGCGCTGCCAGTCCCTGGTGATCATCGCCTCGGTGTCCCACAGCGATCCCCTGCTGGCAGCCATGATTGAGCGCTGGTGCGTGGCGGCAAAGCTCAACGACGGGCCCGGCTTCTTCCGGCTCATCTACGCCGATGTCTATTCCGAGGCCTTCCTAACCCAGCGGCCCGAGCTCATCCCCATGGCCGAGGCGCGCTACGCAGAGCTGGACCTGCCCGCCGCCGTGCGCCTCATCGAGAGCTTCCAGCGCTTCAATGTCAAGGCCGACCTGGGGCGGATCACGGTGCCCACCTGCCTTGTCTCCGCGGAGCTGGACCTGCTCAAGCCCCGCCAATACGGCGAGCTCATGCACCGGGCCATCCCTGGCTCCGAGTTCCACCTGATCCCCGGCGCCGGCCATGTGGTCGTCCTGGAAAAGGCCGCCGAGGTGAACACCCTCATCCTCGGCTTCCTCGCCAAGCACCCCATGAGCGCCTGAGCACACCTCTTCAGCAGCCGAGGCAGTCGCAGCAGAGAAGAAAATCTTTGCACCGATGAACACCGATAAAAGCTGATAAGGGCATGATTAAAAAAAATAAAATATTTATCTCTTTTATCATCATCTTTTAATCAGATTTTATCGGTGTTCATCGGTGTTAGGTAGTGCCTTCCCCTGTTGCCGAAACATCCCATTCGCTGCTTCCCTGTGGGCGCTGTCTAAGCCTTGAAGAGCCAGCCCGGCAGCTTGACTTCGGCGGTGCCGTCCAGGACCACATCGCCGGTCTGCTTGGTGATCACCGTGGACAGGCGCGCCTGGCTCTTGGGTAGCAGCTCGGTGATGGTCACGTCCAGGCTCACGGTGTCGCCGAGGAACACAGGCTGCTTGAAGGAGCAGCACTGGCTCAGGTAGACGGTGCCCATGCCCGGCATCTCCATGCCCAGCACCTTGGAGATCATGCCGAACAGGATGCCACCGTGGGCGATGCGCTGGCCGAAGCGGCTGCTGCCGGCCACGGCCTCATCCAGGTGGATCGGATTGCAGTCGCCGCTCACGTCGGCAAAGGCCCGGACCAGCCGGTCATCGATCAGCTGCTCGTAGCGGAAGGTCTGGCCGACCTGGAAGGCCGGTGACGTCTCTCGTGCGTTCATGAAGCCATCCTTGTCTGATTGTCTGTTTTCATGGCTCTGATCGCGGAACGCGATCAGAGGTAGCCTAGCGCCTTGGCCTTGGCCGTGAGCTCATCCCGGAAGGCCGGGTCGGCGACCTGGATGAGGGCGGTGGTGCGCTCCCGGACGGTCCGGCCGCGCAGGCGCGCCACGCCGTGCTCGGTCACCACGTGGTCCACATGCGAGCGGTGCAGGGTCACGGCCGAGCCCTCGAGGAGCGTGGGCGTGATGGTGGACACCGTGCCGTTCCGGGCGGTGCTGTAGCAGGCGATGATGCTCTTGCCGAGGCCATCGAAGCCGGCCACCGCACCCTGGGCCGTGTCGGACTGACCGCCGGTGCCGGAGTACTGGTTGGTGCCGATGGACTCGCTGGCCACCTGGCCCGTGAAGTCCACGGAGATGCAGGTGTTGATGGAGACCATCTTCGAGTTCTGCGCCACCACGGAAGGGTTGTTGACCCAGCTGCCGCGCTGGAACTCCACGGCCAGGTTGTCGTCCAGCCAGTCGTAGAATTTGCGGGTGCCCATGGCAAAGGTGGTGACGAACTTGCCGGGCTTCAGGGCCTTGCGGGCGTTGGTGATGACCCCCAGCTCGTAGAGCTCCATCATGGAATCCACCAGCATCTCAGTGTGGACGCCCAGGTCCTGCTTGCCCTTGAGGGCCATGGCCGCGGCGTTGGGAATGCCGCCGATGCCGAGCTGGATGGTGGAGCCGTCCTCCACCAGCTCGGCGATGTGGGCACCGATGGCGAGGTCCGTCGCGTTGGGACTCGGCGCGGGCAGGGACGGGACGTCCTGGTCGTGCTCGACGAAATAGTCCACCTTCGAGACGTGGACCTGGGTGTCGCCGAAGGTCCGCGGCAGGCGGGGGTTCACCTCCAGGATCACGAGGCGGGCGTGGTCCATGATGTCCTTCTCGTAGGTGATGCCCAGCGAGAGGGAGACGAAGCCGTGCTTGTCCGGCGGCGTGCAGGTGCCGAAGAACACGTCGGGCCGGTGGGCGTGGATGCGGTCCGTGGCGGCCCGGTGCAGCATGTTGGGCACGTAGGTCACGGTGCCCGTGCCGGCCTTGAGGGCCGCGCGGGAGCCCGGGGCGTGGAACCACGAGGCCAGCTCGAAGTGGCCCTGCATCTCCTTCTTCATGTAGAAGTCGTACTCCTTCAGCGTGAGCACCGAGAAGACCCGCACGTTCTCCACGCGGTCGGCCACGATGTGGAACCGCGCCATGCAGCCCTGGGGCTCCGAGGCGCACTGGGCGACGATCACGTCGTTGTCGCTGGCGATGTGGGCGACGGCCTCGTCGATGGCGATGAGCTTTCGGCGGTAGATGTCCTGGGGGTTCATGGCAACTCCTTGGGAGTGAGGAAAGCGGAAAGGCCCTGGGAGAGGTATCCGCCGATGGCTTCGACGAGGGCCCTTGCGTTCACGGGCGAGGCGTCGAAGGCGGTCTCCAGACCAAAATAGTGGGCAATGCCCATGAGGTACTCGATGGCCGTCTCCTCGTCCAGCCCCGGGCAGGTGACGGTGATCCGGAGGGCTGGGGGCCGGCGGCGGTAGCCCGCGGCGAAGGCGCCGTAGTAGTCGCGCACCGTGGCCGGGAGGACGAACTCCGCCTCCCGGACGATGTTGTAGCAGTGCTTGTCGATGGAGAGGTAGACCAGCCACAGCCACAGCCCGCGGAGCTCGAACTCCAGGGCATTGAGGTCCGCCGTGCCGGTGGCCGCCAGGTTCGTGGCGATGAAGGCCCGGGCGTCATGGCCCACCTGGCCGATCAGCTCCGCGTAGAAGGCCTCCTTGGAGTCGAAGTAGGTGTAGAAGGCGCCCACGGACAGCTGCGCCCCGTCCGTCACTTCATGGATGTTGGTCTCGAAGTAGCCCTTCTCCCCGAAGAGCCGCCGACCCGACTGCAGCAGGCGCTCGCGCACCCCCGCCTCCAGGATCAGCGGCAGGGGGGTGGCGGTGCCGCCAAAGACCTTCGCCGGATCCACCGCGAGGCCGCGGAAGAGCCCGCTCAGGAGGATGCCGCAGACCGCGTCGAGCTGGATGGGGGCGCTCCGGGTGGCCCAGCGGATCGAGCAGAACCGCAGGCCGCCGAAGGCGAAGAGGTATTCCCCCAGCCCGACCTCCCGGCCCAGGGCCGCGCCAAGGCTGCGCTGGTAGAGGGCCACCAGCCGCTGCTCGTAGTCGAAGTAGCGATACTGCCCCTCGCGGAAGACCGAGACCAGGTCCGCGTGCTCCTCCGAGAACCGGAACATCGCCTCGGCGATGCCCCGCACCCGCGCCTCGGGCGTGGCGCCCTCCACGCGCTCCATGGCCTCCCGGACCTGATCCAGCACCCGCCCGAGGATCACCTTGAAGAGCGTCTCCTTCCCGTCGAAGTAGCGGTAGAAGATCCCGTTGGACAGGCCGGCCTCGCGGCAGATCTCGGCCACGGACACCGTGCCATACCACTTCTGCGAGAAGAGCTGCACCGCCGCCGCCACCAGGCGCTCAGCCGTCTCAGCTCTGCCTCGGCCCTGCTGCATCGGGATGCCCCTCCCCCGGATCCAGCCGGGTTCAGATAATTGAGAACTGATTCATTACTCACAAAAGTGTAGGGGTGTCGTCGGGGAGAGGCAAGGGGAAAGCGGGTCTTGAGAAATTTTTATTAGACTAAAAATTTCTATAAACCTATAAATAGTCCGTCCTGAAAAAGTGGGGTCTGACCTCACGCGACGGCTCCCAGCGAACCGGGAATTCGCGGAAGCGGATTCAAGGTTGCAGTGAGCCAGGCCCAAATAAGCGCAAAAAGTCGCCTGAGGTGGGCGAGGATCTTCCT
>CAIPAY010000027.1 GCA_903863195.1 uncultured Holophagaceae bacterium | reverse complement strand
GCCCGCGGCGTCCAGCAGCTCACCGAGCGTGATCTCCCCTTCCGCGTCCAGGAGGGCGTGGAGGGTCTCGAAAAAGGGCTTCGGGGAGGGTTGCACCCTCCAAGCATGACTGAAACAGGGCCGGGACCTTCAGTCTTCATCCCCGGAAGGGACCGTTCGCGGGGATTTCTGCCGGACCAGCTGCCCGCAGGCGCCCGCCACGTCCTGACCCCGGCTGCGCCGGACACTCACGGTGATGCCCGCGTCGGCAAGCAGGCCGCAGAGAGCCCTGATGCGGGCCTCGTCGGGCGCCAGGAAGCCTGAGCCTTCGTGGGCGTTGAAGGGAATGAGGTTCACCTTGGAGGGGAAGCGGCGGGCGTAGGCCGCGAGGCGGCGGCCATCCTCCAGGCTGTCGGTGACGCCCTTCAGCAGCACGTACTCCAGGGTGATGCGCTCGCCGGACTGCAGGGGAAAGCGGCCCAGGGCCTCGGCCAGGGCCTCGAGGTTCCAGACCCGGTTCACGGGCATGATCCGCGAGCGGTGTTCGTCAGTGGTGGCGTTCAGGCTGAGGGCCAGTCGGGGCCGCCGGGGGTGGCTGGCCAGGCGGTCGATGCCGCTTACCAGGCCGGAGGTGGACACCGTGATGCGCCGGGGCGGGATGGCCAGGCCCTCGGGATCGGTCAGCACCTCGAAGGCGGTCATGAGGTGGTCGAGGTTGTGCAGGGGCTCGCCCATGCCCATGAACACCAAGTTGACGGGGCGCTCGGCGGGGTGCCCGTGGTGGTTCAGCATCGCCACCACCTGGCCCACGATCTCGGCGGCGCTGAGGTTGCGGAGGATGCCCATCTGGCCCGTCGCGCAGAACGTGCAGCCCATGGCGCAGCCCACCTGACTCGACAGGCAGAGCGTGACGCGGTCTTCGTACGGCATGTGGACGCCCTCGACCTGGCGGCCATCAGCGAGCTCAAAGAGGTGCTTGGTGGAGCCGTCCGCGGACGCCTGGCTCTGGACGATGGCCGGCCAGTGAAGGTCCACTTCGGCTTCCAGCCGCGCCCGCAGGGGCTTGGACAGGTTCGAGAAGGCCTCCCAGCGGGTCCAGCGCTGGCGCAGCAGTCCCGTGAAGAGCTGCTTGCCGCGCCAGGCCGGTTCCCCGAGGCCGGCCACCAGGTCGCCCAGGGCCGCCCGGGTCAGGCCCGCCGCATTGGGTCGCGACGCGGGACCGGCTTCGGGAGCCGGGGCATCCCACCGTGGGGACAAGGTCAGTCCACCCGGATCTTGAAGGACTTCATCAGGCGCAGGTCGTCCTCGGAGAAGGGCGCGGCCGACTCGGCGTCCTCATGCTCGGAGGTCTCCTGGGATCCGGCGCTGTGGGGCGCGGCCTCGAGGATCAGCATCAACGCATAGCCCTTGGCCTGGATCTGGAAGGCGAGGTCGCGGCAGTGGTCGTCCTCGGACAGAGCCTTCACGAGGGAATCCCCGAGCTCGCTCACCAGGTTGTGCAAGTGCTCTGGCAAGTCCATGGCGCCTCCGGGCCCCCATGATACCAGCGGGGTTCAGCTGGTTCCTGCCAGTCCGAACCAGGCCCGGACCTGACGGGTCCAGTGGGCCCGGCGGCTCTCCCTCGGGGCGGTGGCCTCGGACGCTTCGTGGCCTCGCTGCTCCATGAGGTCCACCAGCCGCTCCAGCCACTGCGGCTCCCGCCTGAGGGCGGCCTCAAAGGCGGCCTTGGGCAGCTCGAGCACCTCGGCCTCGGTGAGGGCGACCACGGTGGCGCTGCGCGGCGCGCCCGTGAGCAGGCTTGCCTCGCCGAACCACGCCCCGGGGCCAAGCTCCGCCAGTGGCTTCCAGAACAGCCCGGTGTACGGCTCCAGACGCTCCTCGGCCCGCACCACCTGCAGGGTACCGCGGTGCACGGCAAAGAGGGAGTCTCCCGGATCGCCTTCCCGGATGACCCCTTCGCCCGGAGCCAGGGTGCGCCGCCGGAGGTGGCTGCACAGCTCCCCGGCCCAGTGGTCTGGCAGACCGAACTGGCGGACGAGCTCTTCCATGAGTGAGGCGCTGGGAGCGGGCTCCGGGGTGACCACCAGGGGGGTCGGACCGTGGGGTCCCATAAGCCGGAAGCCTTCCCGGGTCAGCACGGTGGCTGCCAGCCGCGTGGCCTGGAAGACTCCCTGGCGCCCGTGGCGGAAACCCAGGGCCCAGAAGCGCAGCTCCAGGACCGCGCCGCCCAGGTCGGAGCTGTGGACCACGACCTCGGGGGCGTGCTGGGGCAGGTGGGGCAGGCCCGCCAAGGCCAGACCGAGCAACTCCATGCCCCGGTGCAGATCCGGGCGGGGCTCGACCACGACCCGGGTGGTGCGGCGGTGGAGGCCCGAGGGCACGTAGAGGTTGGTCACCACGGCCTGCGCGATGAGCCGGTTCGGCAGGATGTCCATGTCACCGTTCTCGGTGCGCAGCTGGACGGTCCGCCAGGTCATCGCCTCTACCTGGCCGATGAGGGTCTCCCGGCCAGGGCCACCGCGGAGGGTGCCCGTGATCTCCACCCAGTCCCCTTCCTGGAAGGCGGGGTCCAGGTGGAGGGAGATGCCCGCGAACAAGTTGCCCAGCACCTCCTGGAGGCTGAGGCCAACGACCGCGGCGGCGATGGCGCCGGTGCCCAGCAGCTGGCCCAGGCTCACCTGCAGCACCTCGCGGAGGATGCCGCCGGCGGCTAGGAGGTAGAGGGCCACCATTAGGAGATCCCGGGCGAAGCCCGGCGTGGCGGTCTTGCGCTGGCTCAGCAGCGGATCCAGCAGCAGGAAGGCGATCAGCCGGATGGCGCCGTAGCAGAGGAGCGACCAGAGGAGCGCATCCCGGGTGAGCCGGAGCAGGGGGTGGGGAGACAGGTGGGGCAGGAGGAAGGCTGTGGCCGCCAGGAGCAGACCCAGGGCGACCCAGGCCACCACCCGCCGCGGTGTGCTCACCTTCTCTCGCAAGTCCCGGAACATAGGGGAAGGATACGCTCAAGCCCTGCGGAAGTCCGAGACGGCTCGCTCGAGGTCGCCTCCCCAGAGTGGCTTGATTCGGCGGATCCCAGGGGTTCGGCGGTGCAGGCCTCCTCACGGGGGGCGGAACGCAAGCACTGGGCGCTCCTGATGCGCGGATCTACTTTGGTCGTACGCGGCTTGTATGCCCAAGCTATGCACAAATAGTCAAGGCCACCATGAAATATCCGATAGGGCTCCTATCTTTTGGAGCTGGTTATGAATGGTGGAGAGGCGCATCTTTCGTTGCCTGAATATGCGCTGCTGGTGGAGCAGGCGCCCATCTTGATCTGGCGGGCCGGCACCGACTCCCTCTGCAACTACTTCAACGAGCGGTGGCTGGCCTTCACGGGCCGGACCCTGGCCCAGGAGGTCGGCAATGGCTGGGCCGAAGGGGTTCACCCCGAGGACCTTCAGCGCTGCGTGGATCACTACCTTGAGCACTTCCACCGACATGAGACGTTCGAGATGGAATACCGCCTGCGACGGCATGATGGTGCCTGGCGGTGGATCTTCGACCGGGGCGTGGCCGCCTTCGATGCCTCCGGCGAATTCCTCGGCTTCGTGGGCAGCTGCATTGACGTCACCGAGCGTGTCGAGGCCCAGGAGGCCCTGGCCAAGGCCAGGGAGAGGCAGATTCAGACCCTCCACGGGCTCCTCCCCATCTGCATGATGTGCAAGAAGATCAAGAACGACGAGGGCTACTGGGAAGTGCTGGAGCGCTACATCTCGGATCACTCCGCAGCCGACTTCAGCCACGGGATCTGCCCCAGTTGCGCTCCCGGCTACCGCGAGTCTCTTAAGCAGGAAGCAGGGGCCTATCGCACGAACAACCGTTCGGCACCTGGAAACACCTAGGAGGGTGCGAAAAGAGGTCGGCTGAAGCCTTCAGGGAGTCACAGCCCAGGGGAAGGCTGAGTCCCTGTCTGGCGGAAGTCTGAGACCGCCCGCTCGGGGTCGCCCGTCCAGAAGGGCCGGATGGCCGCAAATCCGGCGAGGCGGGGGTGACTGAAGGAAGCGGCGTTGGCCGGTTCCACACCGCCCAGGGCGAGCAGCCGGGGACCCTCGGTGGGCAGGCTGTCCAGGAACCGCCGCAGCCGCTCGGGCCCCCAGGGCGTGCCCTTGCCGGGGCTGCTGAACACCGGGGACACCAGGAGCTGTGCCGCGGCGCTGCGGTCGGGCCACTGGCTCTCGGCGTGGAGGGGCCGGGAGAGCGGCACCGGACAGGCCTCCAGATCCGGGTAGGCCTCGGGCGCGTGGAGGCCGCAGCCGGTGGTCCAGGCCACGTCCAGCCGACCGGCCACCCAGAGCGCCACCTCGGGCGCCGTGTCCTGGCACCAGCGGGCAGCCTCCAGCAGCTGCCGCGTGGGCAGCTCCTTCTCGCGGATGAGGAACGCGTCCACCCCCGAGCGCAGGACAGACTTCCAGCGGCCGGCGCCGAAGCCGGTCCCCGGAGTGATGGCCAGGAGGATCATCCGAACAGACTCGCCAGCGCCACGGGATCCACCTTGGGGAGGCGCAGCACGGCGGCATTCTCCACCACATGGGCCCGCTGGCCCATGCCGCAGAGGGCCACGGTGACGCCGGGACAGGAGCGGACGAACTGCAGCGCCCCCTGGGCCGGAGTGGCGCCGCCGAGGGCCTCGGCCAGACCGTCTGGCAGCTGGTTCAGGATGCGGGCCTGCATGAGGGAGGCGGAGGTCTGCACGGACAGGCCCGCCGCCTGGGCGGCCTGCAGGGCCGTGAGGCGCTCGCCCCCGAAGGGCTGCGTCCGCAAGAGGAAGGCCTCGGGCAGCGCCAGGTTCAGGGGCAGCTGGAGCCAGCGGAAGTGGTGGTCCTTCCCGCCAGCGGCGGTGGCCAGGGCCAGCAGGCGCTCAAGGCTCAGGTGCTCGGCCTGGTCCGGGGTCACGCGGAAGCCGTTCCAGGTGGCCAGGCCATAGCTGCGGATCTTCCCGGCTGCGGTGAAGCCCTCGCAGGCCTCGAAGGCGCGGCCCACGGCGGTGTAGAAGGCATCGACGCCCAGGTGGACGAGCTGGTGCTCCGGGTTGTGCAGGTGGAACAGGTCCAGGGTCTCGACGCCCAGGGCCATGAGGCTCACCTCCAGCTGATGGGCCAGATATTTCGGGGTCATGGCGTGGCAGCCATCCACCAGATCCTCCACCGCGAGGATGCCGGGTCCCTCCAGCACCCGGTGGAACCAGGCGCGGGGATTCTCGTCCGGGTCGGGCTCGGGCATGGGGATGTAGCCCGCCTTGGTGGAGATGAAGAAGGCATCCCGGGGCTGCGTGCGGAAGACCTGGCCCAGGGCCCGCTCGGAGCGGCCGCCGCGGTAGTTGGCGGCGGTATCGAAGACTGTTCCCCCGGCGGCGAGGAAGGTCTCCGCCGCCTCCTGGAGGGCGCTGTCGGCCACGTCGGAAGTCGGGCCCAGATAGGTGCCGAGCCCCAGGCTGCTGAGCGCCATGGGGCTAGCTGTCCAGCTCTTCTTTGACACCGCTGGTGCCCATGGTGATCAGCCGGTCCGCGGCGCGGCGGGACCACTCAGAGCCGGGGTAGCTCTCCACCAGCTTCTGGAAGTAGCTCTTGGCTTCGCCGCGGTAGACCTTGACCCGCTCCGCGCTGTAGGCGGTGACGTCCTTGGTGTACTGGGCGATCTCCTCCTTGTTGAGGCTCTTCAGGTCCTCCTTCTGGAGCTTGGCCGCATGGTCCTTGGCGAACTGGTTCAGCTCCTCCTCGGACAGGAGGCGCAGACGCATGGCCTCGCCCAGGTAGAAGTAGGCGCGCTCCCGGTCCACGTAGTCGGGATAGGTCTCCAGCAGGTTCTTGAGCCTCCTCTCGGCGCCGATGTAGTAGTAGGTGTTCACGTAGAAGACCGCCACGACCAGCTCATGCTCGGCGATGCGGCGCCAGCACTGCAGGATCTTGGCGCGGGTCTCGCGGGCGTAGGGGCTGCCAGGGGCTTCAGTGAGCAGCTGCTGGAAGCCCTCGAGGGCCTTCCGGGTCTCGGCCTGGTCCCGCTCGGCGCTCTCGATGGAGGAGAAGTGGCAGAGGGCGCGGTGGTAGAGGGCGTAGTCCCTCAGCTCGTGGCGGGGGAAGTAGTTCAGGAAGCTGGCGTATTCGACCTCAGCCTCAGGGAAGCTCGGGCTCGGCTGGAAGAAGAAGCTGTCGCCGAGCATGAGCTTGGCCTTGGGGAACTCCGGGGAGCCCGGCAGGTACTGCTCCAGGTGCCGCAGGGTCTGGCGGGCCTCGTTGAAGTTGCCCTGCTTCATCTGCTTGTCCGCGGTGGTCATCAGCTCGCCGGCAGAGATGCCCTTGTCTACGGCCTTCGGCTTGCGGCAGCCCAGGCCTAGACCCGCCAGGACGGCGGTCAGGGTGAGGACGGTGAGGATGCGCTTCATGCGGACTCCATAGACAGCACTTCAGTCATGGCGGGACGGTGGGAAGGGTTCCATGCCCGGGCCAGCTTCTCGAGCCAGGGCTCGACGAGGGCCTGGGCCTGGGCCCGGTGCCGGTCATGGAAGATCTCGTGGAAGACCTCGGGCAGTCGGTGGCGTTCCAGGATCTCCGGACGCACGGCGGACCACAACTGTTCCGAGGCATCGGGATCGACGACCGTGTCCATCCCCGAGTCCAGCAGCAGGATGGGGCGGTCCAG
>CAIPAY010000026.1 GCA_903863195.1 uncultured Holophagaceae bacterium | reverse complement strand
CCCCCGAGTCCCCAGAGATGCTCCATCGGCGTACGGCCTCCTGGCTCCATTGGAGCATTCCCGCCGCTCTCCCTGCACCTAAAGGGACCCGTTCTTGCGATGATGGGGTTCCCCCCCGAGGTACCCATGTCCCGCGCGCAGCTCAAAGATGAAGTCTTCATGAACATGGCGCTCGAGCTGAGCCGCCTCGGCACCTGCTGTCGCCTGCAGGTGGGCTCGGTGCTGCTGCGGGCCGATGGCGGCATTGCCGCGGCGGGCTTCAACGGCGCCCTGCCGGGGATGGCCCATTGCACGCCAGACACCTGCAAGCCCGGCCAGCGCTGCCTGCACACCAGCCACGCCGAGGAGAACGCCTTGGGCTTCTGCGACGGCCCTGTGGCCACGGCCTACGTCACCCACGAGCCTTGCCTCATCTGCTGCCGAGCCCTGGTGCGGCGCGGCGTGCGGCGGGTGGTGTTCCGCCACCCCTACACCAGCATCGCCGAGCAGGAGCGGGCCGAGCGTCAGCACATCCTCGAGCACTTCGCCGTGGCCTGGGAACAGCTAGGTTGAGGTCGGGCCCCGGCGGCGCATACTGCACCACGTCCCGCTTCCTGGAGTGACCCAGTTGCCCGCTGAATCCATCCATCTGCAGGTGAATGGCCGCGTGCTCGAGGCACGGTCGGGGACCTCGCTGCTGGCCCTCTGCCAGCGTGAGGGCATCCCCATCCCGACCCTGTGCTCGGACCCCCGCCTGAAGCCCGCCTCCACCTGCCGGCTCTGCGAGGTGGAGGTGCTCGGCGAGGAGCGGCCGCTCTGTGCCTGCGCCACGGAGGTGCGGGAGGGCATGGACGTGCAGACCCACACACCCGCCCTGGAGGCCTTTCGGCGCACCATGCTGGAGGGCTACGCGGCCCACATCCCTGCCGAAGACCCCGCGCGGCTGGAGGGCAAGCCCTTCCAGGCGCTGCTCGAGACCTATGGAGTCACCCCCGGCGGCACACGCCGGCCGGAGCGCCGACTGGCCGAGCACCCCTACCTCGACGTGGACCTGTCCTGGTGCGTGACCTGCGGGCGTTGCGTCCGGGTCTGCCAGGAGCTCCAGGGGCAGGACATCTGGACCATGGCGGGTCGCGGCATGGAGGTCCGGCCCGTGCCCCAGCTCGCCGCCGGGCTGGCGGACAGCGGCTGCGTCAGCTGCGGTGCCTGCGCAGACGCCTGCCCCACGGGCGCCATCGAAGATGTCACGCGGCTGGCTCACGGCCTGCCCGAGCGCTGGGTGCGGACCACCTGTCCTTACTGCGGCACTGGCTGCGAGCTGGACCTGGGCGTAAAGGCCGGGCGCATCACCGAGGCCCGGCCGGTGCTTGAGGCGCCCGTGAGCCGAGGCCACCTCTGCGTGAAGGGGCGCTACGGGTTTGGCTTCAACGACGCGTCGGACCGCATCACCTCGCCCTTGGTCCGCCGGGACGGTGCCTGGGTGGAGGTCTCCTGGGAGGAGGCCCTGGACGCAGCCGCGGCGGCCCTGCGGCGGGCCGAGGGGCAGGCCGGGGTGCTGGCCTCCAGCCGCGCCACCAATGAGGAGAACTACCTCGCGCAGAAGTTCGCCCGGCTGGGCCTGCGCAGCAACAACATCGACTGCTGCGCCCGGGTCTGCCACGCCCCCAGCGCCGCGGGCCTTGGCGAGGTCTTCGGCACCGGCGCCGCCACCAACTGCTTCGCTG